>JAFWFV010000016.1 GCA_017515465.1 Clostridiales bacterium | reverse complement strand
CTCGACAGCCGCCGTGCCAGGAAACATGTCCACGGGAGTGATGCTCTTTATCTCATAGGTCCCGTCAGATGTGAGCAGTTTCAGATCCCTTGCCAGGGTTGCGGGATCACAGGAGATGTAAGAGATCTGTGCGGGCTTCCTGTCCAGAAGCGAAGATATGAGGGAGTATTCCAGCCCCGCCCTGGGCGGGTCTACGACCACCGCATCATCACCTGATAAGGATGACAGAAGATCGGTGATCCTGGATGCGGGCCTGCAGATAAACTCCGCATCGATACCGAATGATGAAGCATTTGTCTTCGCGGAGGATATCGCCTCGGGAGAAAGATCAACGCCTATGAGCTTGTGGCCGTCCCTGGCGAGGGACAGGCCCACCGTTCCCGTACCGCAGTAGAGATCCCACAATGATCCCTTATAATCAGAAGGAGCTGCCAGTCCATAGAGCTTTTCCGCCTGGGGGACGTTGACCTGGAAGAAAGCGCCTGACTTTACCTTGTAGATCCTTCCGCAGAGCCTCTCCATATAGTGATCCCTGCCGTAGAGGCAGACGCGCTTGCCGCCTCTGGTCCTCTTCTGGGTGGCGGTGTTGGATATCCTCAGCATGATGCCTGCGATGTTTATACCGTTCATCTTGCGGATGATCTCTGTTGCAGTTAAGAAATCCCCCGCATCCCTTATGGTTATCTCACTGGGATTGCCGGAATAGGAAACAAATTCCATCAACACCTCGCCGGTCCTTTCAGATCCTCTCAGAACCATGCCGTCAAAGAGGTTGGTGGGGTAGTCTTCAAAAGCTTTTGTGATTACCTCTCTCACCCTGCCGAACACCTCATATTCCAGAGGAGATCCGTCTACGGGAACGTCTTCATTTGTCCCGCGTGATTTCAGGCAGAACCTGCCGTTTTTTATGGAGTACTGCATGTGGTTCCTGTAATGCTCTGTCTTATCAGACGGAACGATATCCGCAAGGATCCCGTCAACATATTCCTGACTGAATCCTCCCAGCCTGATCAGGCAGTCCCTGACCCTGTCACGCTTTATCTCCAGTTGCTTTTCATAGCTGATGTGAGCCAGATCCGCTCCGGGAACTTCACTGCCGAAGGGTATTACCCTGTCAGGTGATGTCTTGAGCAGTCTTTCGCATCTGCCACGGGCAAATCTCTTTTTATCCTCGGTGATCCCAACCAGGCAGACCTCGCCCGGGATGACGGGGGAATCAACAAATATCTTCTTGCCTGACGGAAGTATGCCGACACCTTCGGCAGATGATCCGACTGATACTATCTCTATCTCAAGACGGTCCATGGATCACCCGTTATTCTTTCTGCGCCACTTGCCAACCTCGTGCATGTCGAGGAGTTCGGGAGCGTTGTTTTCGATTATGTCCAGGGATGCCTCGATGGCAGTATTCTTCGTTCCCTTTGCCAGGATGCCTTCCAGTTTTTTTGTCTCTTTCTTATCCTTCTTTGCCTTTTCCTCGGCCATCCTCTTTTCGTAGGACAGGGACAGTTCCTTGATCTCTTCCTCCGATCCGGGGAGTTCCTTTGTTACCAAGAATTCGGAATATGCATCGCATACTGTTTTGACGTCTGAGGAGAATGTGATCTGCTTGCCGTGGTCGAGCCAGAGCACCTTGTTGCAGAGCTCTTTGACCTGGTCGATGGAATGGGATACCAGGATGCCGGTGACGCCTGAATTCAGGATCTCACGCATCTTGTCGCCGCTCTTTTTGCGGAAGGCGCCGTCACCTACCGCCAGGACCTCGTCGAGGATTATTATGTCGGGCTCCACCATGCAGCAGATGGCAAAGGCCAGACGGGATTTCATTCCGCTGGACAGCTGCCTGAATGTCCTGTCCTGGAAATCCTCCAGTTCGGCAAAGGAGATTATCTCCTTATACTTCTCGTCCATGAACTTACGGGTATAACCCAGCATGGCGCCGCGGAGATATGCGTTCTCCTTTACGGTCATGTCGCCGTCAAATCCGGATGCGAGCTCCAGGAGGGCTGCGATCCTGCCCTTGACCTTTATGGAACCTTCCTTGGGTTCCATGATGCCTGAGATTGCCTTGAGGAGAGTACTCTTGCCTGCGCCGTTGGATCCAATGATGCCCATCATGTCGCCTGAATCAAGGTAAAAATCTATGTTCCTGTCAGCCCAGAATTCCTTTACATCGTACTTGCCGGTGATCCTGCGCATGACATATTCCTTAAGGCCGATCGCCTTGAGGTCTCCGGTTATATATCTGATGCCAACGTCATTACACTCTATTACCTTGCCCATGTCATGCCTCAGAAATAATATACGAACTTGCGGTTATATCTCTTGTAGAAGAGTGCTCCCACGCAGGCTGCCAGGAATGCATAGAGCAGGCACAGCGCGTGGTACTGAAGCGACGGGACCATGCCGTCTATCACGACCGTTCTGATGTACTTGATATATACGTAGACCGGGTTCAGGAGAAAGAATCTCTGGACCAGCGGAGGGAAACTGTCCACCCTGTAGAATACCGCTGATACATAGGTAAGGAGCGTGAGGAATACAGAATACAGATATTTCGTATCCCTGAAGAATACATACATCGCAGACAGCACCATTCCCACGCCCAGATTGAGTACGACCAGGCATGCTATGGGATAGATCAGAAGGAAGAATCCCCAGTGAAATGTTATGCTGTCAAATATGCAGAAGATGAAGAATATGATCAATGTCAGCGAAAAGTTGACCAGGGACGATACGTTCTTGGAAAACAGGAACAGGTATTTGGGAACGTTGATCTTGTTCAGAACAGATGCGTTGCTGATCATGCTGGTCATGCCGTTATTGGTGGCTTCCTTGAAAAAGGACAGGACTATCGTGCCCGCAAAGAGGTAGATCGTATAGTGGGGCGTCGTCCTGCCGAAGAACTGCGTGAATACCAGTTTCATTACCAGCAGGGTCAGAAGAGGTGACAGGATGCTCCATGCCATTCCCAGGATGGTGCGCTTGTACTTGTGCTCGAAATCGCGTTTTACCAGCTCCTCGAACAGGAATCTGTTAGAGGCAAAAACGGATAATGTCTTCTTTGCTGATCTGATGGCTTTTCCCAAATTATTAGCTCCCGTATCAGAAACTGCTTTTGTATTTCTCGCCCTTGTATTTTGCTCTCAGGAAGGCCTTCGCCTTGACCATGAGATTATCGCCCGTGGTGTTGTACCAGGGCAGATACATGATATCTCTCTTCTTCAGTCTGCCCGTTGTTATCTGGTGATCCACCCAGACGTTCAGAAGGAGTTCAGAGATCCTGCCGGGGAATCTCCTGTCGAATTCGCTCATGCCGGAACTGTCCACTCTCAGGCAGAGTTCCCTCAGGATGTCAAAGAGCCAGGGCAGGTATTCGTCTGCCAGATCCTTTCTCATGATCATCATGTTGCAGATGCAGCCGTGGGTCTGACCCATCGACCTGTCAAAGCTCTCCTCATACTGAGGATAGTACTCGGATAATATCTTCTCACACTCGTCAAAGGTGAGACTGCCCTGTGTGCTGCAGTAATGTTCCTTCATGGTGGAGATGTAATAATGTCTGTGTTTGGGAAGGAACAGTTTCTTTTTGCCCAGGTATCTGTCCAGATCGGAGCGCTTTACCGGGCCCTTTTTCTTTGTGCCGAAAAACCTCCTGTAGTGGACAAGACCTATAAAGGATCCTTCTTCCTGAACCTCGGGGATGTTCTTCCATCCCCAGTAAAGGCCTGTAAGCTCACTGTACATTGGATTAAGGATGGATATGTTCTCGCCGGTGTTGTCAGGTGTAAATCCCTCGGGAACTTCATCACGAAGAGCACTCCCGATAAAGACGGGAATGTACATGTCGTCAGAGGGGATGTCACAGGCTTTGTGGGAAGCCATGACGATCCTGATATTGTTCCTTTTTTCTTCCATGGATGTAATTATAACACCTTATTATGTGATAAACTTATACTTACCTGATGAGCATAAATACAAGTTATCAACTTGTTTTTACACATAAATATATGAAAAAGACACAAATCAAGGACACGGTGCGTAATATACGCAAGCAGCTGGTATCGTACATATCAGTCGTTGTGATCGCCATGCTGGCGGTAATGGCATATCTCGGCATTAATTTCGCATCAGCCGCGCTGGCATCGAACGGCAACGATTTCTATGATGAGACCCGGTTCCGTGACGTGGAGGTATTATCCACATATCTGGTGACACCGGACGACATCGAACAGCTCAGGGCCGTTCCCGGGGTATCCTACGTTGAAGGGTTCTACTATACGACCGGAAAGATCGCCAAGGGCGACGTCCTTAAAGATGCTGACATATTATCCCTGACCACCGGGATAAACGTTCCCAAGCTGATCTCGGGCAGGCTCCCGGAGAACTCAGGTGAATGTGTTCTGGAACAGCCCATCGCCGAGGAAATGGAAATTAAGGAAGGCGATACCATCGTCATCCAGAACAACGACGGAGATCCCGCAGAATACATGACCCTGCAGGAGTTTACCGTTACCGGCATCGTCTTTCATCCCGACCATGTCTGCTGGCCTCTGCAGCTGCCGGGAAACCGCAACGTCATAGTCATGCCTGAGGCATTCGATCAGGAGAAGCTTGAAGGCTGTTTCATGAAAGCGGATATCAGGATCGAAGGCACAGAGGGAATGGACCGTTTCAGTTCCTCCTATTTCAATACAGTTGAAGAGACCCTGGACCGGATCAATAAACTGGCTGAAGAACGCCAGATCATAAGGTTCAATGAGATCAAAGACAAGTACAGCAGCGAGATAGATGAAGGCCAGTCCAAGCTGGACGAGGCACAGGCCAGGCTCGAAGACGCCCGGAATGAACTGGATGAGAACAGGAACAGGCTCATTGACGGTGAGGCCGAACTGGCTGATGCAGCCAGGCAGATCGAGGAGAACGAACAGCGTCTATCTGATGCAGAGGAGGAACTGGCATCCGGCAGGAGCAGATTAGAGGATGGCCGTAACCAGCTGGCCGCATCCGAGAGGCAGCTGCGGTCCGCCCTGGCTCAGCTCAACAGCGGAGAAGCAGAACTGGCCGAGGCAGGAAGAAGGCTGGAGGAAGGCAGAGCGCAACTGGCAGAAGCCGAATCGCAGCTGGAATCAGGCAGAGAAGAACTGGTATCCACCTACGGACAGATGCAGGATAAAAAGAGCGAGATCATAAGCAAGCTCAGGAATGCAATGATCAGCGTCGTCGGAGAGCGGATCACGGATCTGATCAACTGGAGCGAGATATCATATGACCTGGACGTTGATGATCCCAATGCCTCCGCCACGAGTTTCCCCATTACACAGAGCATCACTCTCGATCTGTCCAGATCCATGGGAGACAATATCTTTCACGTCCTGTCACTGACGGGAGTTCCTGAAGAGGAACTGAAGGAAGCGTACGAGACCATAACCGGAGAGATCATGGACATCGTCGAAGGGCATACCATTCTGGAGACACTGGTGTCGATCATCGAATCCAAATACAGCGACCTGGAGAGCAAATACGAAACGATGGCCGGATATGCCAGATCCTGGAATTCCGGTCATGAGGAATACCTGTCCGGAGTTGCCACCTACAACTCAAAGAAAGCGGAATACGATGACGGCCTGGCACAGTATAATGCCGGCAGAGCCGAACTGGACAGGAACTGGAGAAAGTACAGGGATGGTCAGGCGGAATATGAATCGGCCCGGAGAAGGCTGAATGAAGGACAGGCAGAGTACGACCGAGGCCTCAGGGAATATCAGGACGGACAGTCTCAGCTGGAGGACGGCAGAAGACAGTATGAACAGGGCCTCGAGGAACTGGAAAGCGGCAGAGCCGCACTGGAAGACGGCGAGAACCAGTATAGTACCAATATGGAACTATATAACGACAATGCCGCCGCACTGGAGCAGGCCAGAGAGGATCTCAGGCTCCTGGAGGACTGCCGCTGGATCGTCTTTGACGTCATGGGAAATCCCGGATATGTATTTGTCCACAACTGCCAAAAGAACGTAGGCAGCATGGGAATGACATTCGCTCTCGCCTTCGTGGTCGTCGGTGCCCTGGTGATCTACGCCACCGTTGGACGTATCGTCGATGAACAGCGCCAGCTGGTGGGCACCACCAAGGCACTGGGATTCTTTAACCGTGAGATCCTGGGGAAGTACCTGACGTACGGAGTATCCGGAACAGTTACAGGTTCTGCCCTCGGAATAATCGCAGGATATTTCGGCATACAGAGGATCATGCTGTACGTATATGGTAAATACTTTGTTTACGATGCGGCCAGACCGACTTTCGTCATCCATCTCGCCGTCATCGTCGTCGTATGCGGCATCGTCCTTTCCGGAGCCACGGTATGGAGCGCATGTTCCGGCCTCATAAAAGCCCCCGCCAGAGAACTGATGCAGATCAAATCTCCCGCTATCAGGCGCAGGAGTTCCAAGGGCAGATCGAAAAATCTCTATGGCAAGCTCCTTCTGCTCAACATGCTGACTGACAAGAAACGTGTTGCGGTCACGGTAGTCAGCATCGCAGGATGCTGCGCACTGCTGGTTGCGGGATTGTCTATGAGGACCGCAATTCAGGATTCGCTGGAGGATCAGTTCCGTGACATCGAAGTGTACGATGCCAAGATACAGTTCTCTCCCGAGATCTCAGAATCGGCATGTGATGAGATCGCGGAATTACTCAGGGAAAACAATATCGAATTCATTACGCTCTCGGATACGACCCAGCAGGCATACCAGAACGGGGACAAGCTTTCCACATCGGAACTCCTGACTGCAGATCTGAATGATCTCGACTCTTACTTCATCAGAAGAGATCCCAAGTCCTACGAACCTGTTGCCGGAGAAGGTGACGGCGTATGGATCCACATACAGACAGCAGAGAGGCTGGGCCTCACGTCAGGAGGCGAGATCACTCTATACACAGCATCCATGAAACCGTGCAAAGTGCCTGTTGCCGGAGTATTCCAGAACTACGCCGGCAGACAGATGATCATGTCCCGGACATCTTATGAAAAATACATGGGCAAGGCCGCACAGGACGATGCCTTCCTGGTCGAATACAACGGTGCGAACGCAGATACGATCAGGGACCGGCTGTCACAGATCGAAGGCTTCAAGGAATTGTCAGACGTCAGCGAGACCATGGTAACCTACCGATCCTTCACGTCAGTCCTGGATCTGATCGCAGTCCTGTTCATCTTCATAGCGGGACTCATGGCATACTTCATCCTCCTCAATCTGGTAAACATGTACATCAACCAGAAGAAGCGGGAACTGTGCATAATGAGGATCAACGGATTCACTGTAAGACAGGTCAAGAGATACGTCTCGCTGGAGCTTGTCGCCTCCAACATCATCGGCATCATGCTCGGCTGGGTCGCAGGATCAGCTCTGATACATCACGTGATCCTGCTGATAGAGGGCATGGACCTGAGGTTCATCAGAGACATCCAGTACGGATCCTGGGCCGTCGCCGCAGTCATCACGTCCGTCTTCACCGGCGTGATCGGATGGCTGGCCATGAGAAAGATAAAGAACCTCAAGCTGTCAGACATAGCATAAAGGAGCATAAATGGACGACTACATCAGAGACATTTCCAGAAGACTCCATGCCATGGCCTCAACGGGCAAACTGTATTCCAAGGACAAGTTCGACATCGAACGCTATAACGAGATCCTGGACATAGCAGCGGACATGCTCTCACATGAGATCAGGGAGATGGATAAGGAAGAGATCAAGGGCCTCTTCGAAGAAAACGACGGCTACCCCACACCCAAATGCGACCTCAGGATCGCAGTATTCGATGACGATGACCGCATACTGATGGTAAAGGATTACGACGGCAAATGGACACTGCCGGGAGGCTGGTGCGAATACGATCACACACTGAGGGAAAACGCCATAAAGGAAGTCATGGAGGAGAGCGGCATCAAAGTAGAGCCCCTCCGTCTCGTCGCAGTAGTCGACCACAAGAGGAACAACAACCCCAACTCCTTCTTCTGCTCATATAAGTTCATAGTGCTCTGCAAGCCTCTGGGAGGAGAATTCGTTCCCAATATCGAGACGACCGAAGCCAGGTACTTTCCCCTGGACGGACTCCCTGAGTTCAATGAGCATAAATGCAACAGAGCCCAGATCGGGCTCTGTCTCGAAGCTAAGCATGCTGAACACTGGGAGTGTGTATTCGACTGATATTCATCCAACCTTCCAGCTGATCAATACGAACACCTGGATGCCTTCCCCCCTGCCGAAATCCGTCAGGCCTTCACCCGTTGTCGCGGTGATGCCGACTGACGAAGGCTTTATACCCAGGAGATCTGCCACCCTGGCCTTCATGGCGGGAATGTGGGGCATGAGCTTGGGTCTTAAGCATTCGATCGTGGCGGATACGTGCAGGATCCCGGCATCGTGAACGTCCTTCATGGCTTCCGCTATGTAGACTGAACTGTCCTTGATGCCCTGCTCCAGGCATATCCTGTCTGCCGCACCTCCGAGGACGTTGACGCCGGACAATCCGGAGATGGCATTGGTTATTGCATGCAGGAGAACGTCACCGTCACTATTGGCCTGAAATGCCCTGTCGTGAGGGATCTTTGTTCCTCCCAGCATTATGAACCCGTCGGGGTTTTCCCCCTCCAGGAATCTGTGGCTGTCCTGCCCTATGGTTGTAATGTAATCACTCATCTGTCTCACTCCTGATCTATCTTCGAATAATCCACACGGATGCCCTGTCCTGATACCCAGGATGCCACATCCGACATTGTCCATACCTCATAATTATACCCCTGGAAAGAGGAGATCTCATTGCCGCTCCTTACCAGCACGAATTCAGGGACCTTTTCCACTCCGAAGCGGTTTGCCAGGTCGTTTTCCTCCAGCACGTCCGCCATTATTACCAGGCAGTTGCCCCAGGTGCACTGGGCGATGTCCTCCGCGCCGGCCGTTATGCCGTTTGTATCAGGAGACAGGGAACTGTGGAAATATATCAGTACGGGGAAGTCTGAAGACAGGAGTTTTTCCATATCCGTAACCTCTCTGTACTGGATCCCGTACTCCTCCTCATCTGCCACGGGTTCATAGACAAATGCCGTCAGGGACGATTCGTAGTCGTAATCACCCAGGCTGGGATAGAAGGGCAGGCTGTCCTCTTTGTCAGAGCCTGAGCATCCTGCCATGAGGACGGAAGATATCACTATGAGGACAGATACTATCAGATATCTCTTCATATCAGAATGTCTTGAGCTCTGCCTTGCCGTCTTCGATGATTATGTATGAAGGGATCGTCTCTCCCTTGGGTATCGACGGGGAACCGGGATTCATGTATCTGATGTCCCCTACCATCTGGTCAGCTGCAATGTGTGTGTGGCCGCAGAGCAGCACCGAACCCTTTGGCAGGAATACGGGAGGATTCAGGGGATTATAGATGTGTCCGTGGGTTGCGAAAAATGCCTTATCCCCTGATATGAGATAGATGTAATCCGCCATGATGGGGAACTCCAGGACCATCTGATCCACCTCTGTGTCACAGTTGCCCCTGACTGCCAGGATGTTCTCCTTTTCCCTGTTCAGCAGGTTGATGACATCCTTGGGATAGTAATCCTCGGGCAGGTTGTTCCTGGGTCCGTGATAGAGGATATCTCCAAGGAGCAGGAGCTTGTCAGCCCTCTCCTCATGGAATCTCTCAACTGCCTTGACGGCCCACTCATATGATCCGTGTATGTCAGACGCTACCATTATCTTCATTTTTGGCTAATTCCTCCTCACCGGGCTTTTCTGCAACCATCTCAAGGGGCGGTTTATTTAAGGTCGATCTGAAATAGTCCAGCCTGATCACCTTTATGGCACGGTCGTAGATGCTGTCCATGCCCCTGATGTCTATGGTCTTGAGAAGTCTCTTCTCGTAGATGTTAAAGCTCTTTACGAGACTGAACATCTTGTCGCTGGCCATATCCTTTGTCTTGATCGCGGCATCCTTGCCTGATGCAAATATGGCGGAGAAGTATTCCCTCTCCTCCTGTCTGTGCTTTTTGGCCAGTTCGTTCTCTTCGTTCTTATGCTCCGTCACCAGTTTTCTGTAAGCATCGTAGGAATCCTTGATGGGAGTCTCGACCTCCATGAAGGTATCCACCGTGCCGTAGATGTTGCCGCCGATGAAATCTGACGCAGTCTTGACGGTGGCGGAGAACTTGCTGAATGCCTTGAGCTTGTTGGAAAAGCCGATGGTCGAAAGAACGGATCCTATAATGTCCAGAATGAGAATAAGGGACAATACGATCAGGACTCCGTACTTTACCGGTTTATTGAACAGGCTGATGATCTTAAGGACTGCAGGATGGAGGGCATAGACTCCCAGCGTTCCCGCGATGCCCCAGTAGATGTAGAACCTCAGACAGATAAAACCCTTGAAGTTCAGCTTGTAATTGGAATAATCCCACCATCTCATGTGGAAGATGTTGTACATGATGACGCCTGCTATAAGCTCGACCACCGTACATACCGTTGCAACTCCGAAGAATATGACGGCAACGTTCCCCCTGAGAGGCAGGAAGAAATAAAGTGCAGCATAGAATCCCAGGCCGTAGACCGGGCACAGAGGCCCTGCCAGGAATCCCCTGTTGATGAACTGTCCCTCGGTAATACCGTAATAGATCACTTCGACTACCCAGCCTATAAAGCTGTAGATAAAGAACATCATCAACGAATCTGAAAACAAGTATGGCAGATGTGCCAATAGATTCATCATAAGCTCTTCACCGCCTTCATTACGCGGTAACCCCCTTCTATCCCCAATGTTTCGCAATTCCCGAATAATTCCGTCAGTTTCTTTTCCGTCGATGGCGCACCCTGCTTCCTCTGGAGCACGACATAGATCGCTGCTCCGCCTTTCATCCTGGAATATGCCTCTTCGTAGAACCTGAAAACGGTTGCCTTGCCTGCCCTGACGGGAGGGTTTGTGGCAACCACATCAAACATCATACCACTATCTATGCCGGAAAGCGCATCGCTTTGGGAGAAAGAGGCCTCTATGCCGTTCCTTTTTGCATTTTCATTTGCAAGGGATACAGCCCTGGAGTTCACATCCACGCCGGTAACATCAAACCTCATGAACTTGTATTTAAATACGATGCCGACTACTCCCACTCCGCATCCCAGGTCGAGGAAATTACCGCCGTTCCTGCCGCTTTCCCTTATGTCCCTGATCAGTTCCTCCAGGAGGAGGTTCGTTCCGAAATCCACCTCCCTGCGGGAAAATACGTCAGTATCCGTCACGAAAGTGAAGTTCGTGCCGTCTATCCTGTAATCTATCATCCTTCTGTCAGATCCGGTGGAAGGGTTCTCGTCGAAATAATGCGCCATTTTATATCTTGTCCTTTATCTTGAGCTTGTTGAGCAGGAACAGGAACGGAATGCCCAGGATCACCATGACCGCCGCCTCACTGAGTGTTACCTCACCGATGCTGACTAAGATCGCCGAAAACTTTACGGAGCTGCCTTTCTCTATGAGGAGGAAGGGCAGATAGAAACCGACGATCAGTCCGTTGGAAAGTATGGGCGGGATGATGCCCAGGATATCCTTTTTCTTGCCTATGAATGCACTTCCGAAACCGGCTATTACGGTCGCCAGGGTTCCGAAGATTATATCTATGGGTCCTAATGCTCCGGGATTAAAGAGGTTTGCCAGGAAGCATCCTATGGCAACGCCGGGTATCCACTGCATTCCGAATATGGGAAGGACTGCCAGGATCTCAGCCAGGCGGAACTGTACCGGTCCGAATGCGAACTGTGCAAAGGGCAGCGTCAGTATGACATACAGTGCTGCCACAATGCCTGAAAAAACTACTCTCCTGAGATTCCTTTTCCTGTCATTTAATCCCGTCATTATCAACCATCTCCCTAATGATGTCGCTAATTCGCATGAGATCCAGAGATCTCTGATGCGGCATCTCAGCCGTTTCGATACATCCGTTCTCTATAGCCTTAAGTGATGCGATGACCTCCAGTGCGTAGCCGTTGGGAGCCTTCTCATCACGCTTTATCTCACCTAAGATATTGCCGGCCTTGTCCATCAGAGTTGCCGACTTGTAGTTATTGAGGTTTTCTGCTCTGATCCTGCCTTCTGTTCCAATGATGTCGGCACCCTGATCGGTAATTGCGCACATGGTGACATATGATACTGACATGGACGATCCGTCAGGAGTCTCGAGCGTATATACGATGTCCTTTTCCACGCCGCTTTCTATCTTTCTGGGATAGCATGAAGTGGGGATCAGTCCCATGCCCAGAACGGATGCCGCCAGATTGGTGGTATATACTCCCAGATCAGGATAGGAGCCGCCTCCCATCCCGGGGCTGACGAGCCTTTCCACATGAGAGATCTCATATCCCAGGTTGGATGACATGTAGAGCACCTTGCCTATGCGGCCTGAATCTATCCATTCCAGTATCTGCTTATGTATGGGCATGAAGCATGTCCACATGGCTTCGCAGACGAAGACGTGTCTCTTTTCCGCTTCGGAAAAGATCTCCTCCGCCTGCTTTCTGTCCATAGCGAAAGGCTTTTCCACCAGAACGTTCTTTCCTGCCCTGATGCACATCATGGCATTATCGAAATGACAGTGGTTGGGGGTGGCGATGTAGATCAGATCCGTATCCTCGGAGAGGATCTCCTCATAGGGAGCTACTGCCTTTGCGCCGGGGCAGTTCTCATTAACGAACCTGACCGCCGAATCGGTATTCCTGGATGCCACGCAGGAGACCTCTATGTCAGGTATGTCCCTGAGGCTTCCTGCCATTACCTTCGCGATCACGCCGCTTCCGATTATCCCTATCTTATGCATGTCTGATACCTCATCCGATGTAGAAGAACGTCCAGCAGTAGAAGATGATGAACAGATAGAGTATACCTGCCCTGCCTACTGCAAAGGTCCTGGGAACAGCCTGAACAGCCATGTCCTTTCTGTTCCTGATCATCATGTATACCATGTAGAAGAGCACTGCTGCCAGAGCCGTCCTGATGCAAGTAATGGTAACGGGTGAAATGTTGTTCAGAATGACCGACAGTTCAGGCGCATCTGAATAGTCGTTTGCCACGAAGGGCAGGACTCCGAAATTTGCCATGTGGGACGATGTACCCATGACGCCTGCCGTAACGATAAAGAGCAGCTCGGCACCGATGTCCAGCAGCATGATGCGCTTGTCGCTTATGAAAGGTATCAGGAATGCCAGTGCCATGACCAGGGGGATCATCCACTGCTGATGCCATGTGACGAATGAGATGAAGGCTGAATAGACTGCAAATACCGCCAGCATGGAATCGAAGAGCATCTGCTTTCTGTCCTTTGTATCAGCCTTGTGCATATAACAGACGATGCATATGAGGGCAAATGCCAGTATGAACAGCGACAGCCCCCCGATCTTAAATTCCGTGATCCTCTCAGTGTAGGAGTAATCCTCCTTTATGATCGCTGCTATGGCGCTGTGCCCCGTGCCCCGCTCAAATACAAGATGAGTAAAGACAGGCAATACCATCACGATCAGGAAGTTTATGATGATGTCCCTGATCCTCTTGTTCGCCAGCAGGATGAGGGGGATAAAGATCATGAGGGGCAGGGTCTTCATGGCAACTGCCAGGGACATGATAATGGAGAATCTCCTGTACTGTTCCTTGTAGTAGAAAGGCAGGGCCAGGAGTATGACGATGATGTACATGATGTCTATCTGGCCGTAGGCAACGGACATGTAAAGGAGCATTGGAGATGCGATGAAAAGAGTTCTTATGGCCTTCTCGTATCCCTCTTCCATGCCGCAGGACTTTGCTATCCTGCCTATGAGCTTCCATGAAACGATCAGCAGTACAGCCATTACAACTGCCAGGTATGTTACCGCCAGATAGCCGTCCATTCCGCCTCCGTAGATATTGCCGTCGTAGATGAATGCCAGGGGCAGTATCAGGATGGAGGTGAAGAATATCTGGAAGAAATTGTATTCGTATGCAAAGAGCATCTTGTCGCTCTGGTCGCTAAGTTCAGCCAGATAGGATGCGCCGTAGTAATCAGTAATGTTTCCGGCCTTAAAGGAATCGATCATCCTCAGGGCACTCTTTACGATCATGAACAGATCGTAGTACTGGCAGACCAGGAAGACTGCGGATATGATGAGCACTCCCAGGAACAGTCCGTCAGAGATCTTATTATCCCCGATCTTTACCTTGTCAAAGTCATATACGAACAGGAGGATCATTGTGGCCATGATCACGTAGATCAGGGCAAATATCATCCTGGACCGGGCGCCTGTCCCACGGCCTGTGATGATGAATACGGAATTGCCGTTATTATTCAGGATGGAAGGCGCCGCATTTCCCTTGTCACCTACAGAACCGACAGTAAGCCTCAGGGTGTATTCGGCTCCCTTTATGACCTTTTCACCGGTCTTCAGCGCCGCATCGTAGGCAGAGGTTACGTGCTTCGACGCTATGACCACGCCGGCGGGATCGATCAGCTCCAGTTCTGCGTCGATCGCCACTACGTTTGATGCATTATTGCTGATCAGGAATTCTGCCGTATCGATCCTGTCGTAGGGCATGACGAACTTCTGCTCATATACCTTGCCGGAGGTTACGGATACCTCCTGAGCCTGATCGGAATAGTTATATCTCTGTGGATAGGACCAGACGGAAAGCTGCGGGACCAGCGTTATCAGGACAACATAGAGCACTGCCAGGACGGCAGCCGCTACGCCGGTTCTGATCAGTTTCTTTCTGTCGTTCAAGAGGGTCACCCGAGGAGAATCTCTCTAACCTTGTCCTTCATCTGTTCCTTGTCGATAACGTCCTTATGCCTGATCTCCTTTTTGGACAGATCCTTGATACCTTCGGGGATCTCAAGTCCGCTCTCTTCTGAAAGCTCGGCGATGACAGTCTCAACGGAACGTCCGTTGCTGTAGCCTTCACCTCTTATGGCATCCATTACTGCGGGTGCGAACTTGAAAGGAGATGCAGTGGAGGCAAACACTGTCTTGTGCTCGTCACCTGATCTCTGATGGTAACGGTTATAGATGTTAAAGCCTACGGCCGTATGTGTATCGACCACATGGTCGGTGCGGTCATAGACGTCTAAGATGGTCTTATATACACCCTTCTCATCTGCGAAGCCTCCAACGAACATCCTGTGGAGGATCTTGAGCGTGTTGGAGTCGACGGTGTATTCACCCTTGGAATAAAGAGCGTTCATCCATTCGATCACGAGACCGCTGTTCATGCCGGTAACCTCAAAGAGGAGCCTCTCCAGGTTGGAAGAGATGAGGATATCCATTGAAGGTGACGTGGTCTTGTAGAACTCCCTGTTCCTGTCGTACTTGCCGTTGTTGAAGAAGTCGCAGAGGACCTTGTTCCTGTTAGAAGCACAGATGAGCTTGTGGACAGGGATACCCATCTGCTTGGCAAACCATGCAGCCAGGATGTTGCCGAAGTTGCCCGTGGGAACCACGATGTTGATGGACTCGCCCATCTCGATCTTCTCCTGCCTGAGGAGTTCAACGTATGAATAGACGTAATATGCGATCTGGGGAACAAGTCTGCCCCAGTTGATGGAATTCGCGGATGACAGCCTGATGCCGCCTGCCTTAAGTTCCTTTGCAAATTCCTCGTCTCCAAAGATCTGCTTTACGCCTGTCTGGGCATCGTCAAAGCAGCCGTTGACTGCGATTACATGAGTATTTGATCCGCCGGTGGTAGCCATCTGGAGCTTTTGAGCCTCGGATACGCCGCCCGTGGGATAGAATACGATGATCTCCGTTCCGGGCAGGTCCTTGAAGCCCTCGAGAGCAGCCTTGCCCGTATCGCCGGAGGTTGCGGTGAGGATGCAGATCTTGTCCTTTGCACCGGTCTTGGCGATGGATGCGGTCATGAGATGAGGCAGAAGCTGCAGGGCAACATCCTTAAATGCGCACGTGGGACCGTGCCACAGTTCGAGGATGTATTCCCTCTCGTTGTACTTGTTCATCTGGACCAGGGGGACTGTGTTCTCTCCCCACTTCTCCTCGCTATATGCCTGGGATGTGTAATCCAGGAGTTCCTGCTCGGTGAAATCATCGAGGAATCTGGACAGGACCCTGGCAGATATCTGATAATATTTCATGTCCAGCATGGACTCGATATCGCCTCTGGAAAGTGTGGGGATCTCGTCGGGCACGAAAAGTCCGCCATCGGGTGCGATACCCATGATGATGGCTTCGGATGCGCTGAACTTCTTCTCAAATCCTCTGGTGCTGATATACTTCATATTTCCCTCCGTTATGACCCTTCCTGTACGTCAATGTCGAATTGCTCAGCATATTCTCTGAGTATCTGATTGACCTCAGGGTCATCCTTATTCTGTTCGAACTTATCCATTATGAAATCGATCCTGGCATTGGTATCCTCTGCCAGCTTGACCTTTGTATGTATGGGAATGATCACGAATATGACCAGGAGCACGATGGCAGCGATACCGATCAGGATGGCCGCGATCTTTACTCCCATCCTCGCCTTGTCGGCGGGAGTCATCATGCTCTCTATATCTATGTCCTCGGCCATCTCGTCGCCGCCTGAAGCGGAACGCATCATGATGTCCCTTCTCTCCTTGTCAGATGCCATCTGGAAGGAGTTTACGCCCTTGTTGGCCTTGACCAGGATGGGTGCCTGATAGTTCTTGCGGTCTGCAGGAGATGAACCCTCTGCCATCTGGGCATTCTTCATCTTGTCTGCGAACTTGATGGGAGGAAGCTCGTTTGCGGGGATCTTCTCATCCTCCTTGCACTTCCTGATGGCGTCCTGGGCTATGGTCAGATACTGCTCATGTCCAAGCACGTTCCTGATCGCGAACTCCAGGCTCTGTATAGCCCTGGCGAACTGTCCCTCTCTGGCGAGAGCCAGACCGAACACCAGTGCAGTATCACCCCACTGGGGATATTTTGTGATGAGAGGCTTAAGGAAGATCTGCGCAACGTCGGTTCCGTCTCCCTGGGCATTGACGAGAGCACGGTTGAACTGACGGATGATGTTCGCCTTCTCCTCAACGGAGCAGTCAAACAGGATGAGATCCTTCTCTTCGATGGGGCTTATCGCCAAAAGCAGGCTCAGATAGTCGTGCATCAGATGATTCCTTTCAAGACTCCCCTGACCTGACCGAGAAGATATAAGGATCCCGTCACGATCAAGGGCAATTTGTCATCTAGTGATCCGGCATAAGCTCTCCTGACTGCCTCCTCGGGCACATCAGTATCGCCTCTTCCGACCGATTCATTATACACTTCTTTTATAATATTATAAAGTTCGTCAGATGTGGCCGACCTGGGATTGTCCACCTTTACCGGCCAGACTTCCACGGGCACGATGCCATTATCACGGAAAGTCCTTATGATGCCTTCCATGTCCTTGTCCCTCATGACGCCTATGACGAGGCGTACACGGGCCAGCGAACCATCCTTTTCTATCAGCCTGCCGTAAAGGGATGAAAAGCTCAGTGCCCCCTGCAGATTATGGCATCCGTCCATTATTACCAGAGGGTCAGTCCTCAGGACCTCAGCCCTGCATTTCCACCTGGTAAGGGCTATTCCCTCCCTGATGGTCTCCTCGTTTATCTGAGGCCAGATCCCGGATGCGCTCATGGCAGCCCTCACCGCCAGGGTGCAGTTGCCGCACTGGTGATCGCCCAGAAGGGTCGTTGTCACCTTTTCTCCCAGACCTGCATCGAAAGACATCCGAAGATCGTCCCCGTAAGTTACTGAACCAGTATCGGGAACTATGAATTCCAGACGGGATACTCCCGTCTTTTCAGCCTCTGCCATAAGGACTTTTCTGACCTCTTGTGCCTCTTCCGGAGTCAGTATCATGTGGTCAGGATCAGTGCAGAATACCGGGCATCCTTTCTTGAAGATACCAGCCTTTTCATAGGCGATCCGGCCTACGGTATCCCCCAGCACTTCGATGTGATCCATGCCGATGGAAGTGATGACGGATGCTATGGGTTCGTCAAATACATTGGTTGAATCGAACCTGCCTCCCAGGCCTGTCTCCATTACCGCTATGTCGATCTGTTCATCCCTGAAATAAAGGAAGCAGATGGCAGTAACGAGTTCGAATTCAGTAGGGTGTTCCATGCCCTCAGAAACCATCTGATCCGCAGCTTTCCTGACCCGGGCAGTTAGCTCCGATAAAGCCCCGTCAGGGATCTCTCCCGTAGTGTCATCCACTGAATATCTGACCAGATCCTCCCTGCCGTCAAGTATCCTGATACGTTCAGAAAAACGCTCCAGAAAGGGGGACGTAAAGATGCCCGTCTTAAGGCCTGAAGCCGCCATGATGGAAGCTAAATATGCGCTGGTGGAGCCCTTGCCGTTGGTGCCTGCTATGTGGATCACCCTGAAGCCTCTCTCGGGATGGTCCAGCAGTTCGCAGAGCCTGGTGATCCTCTCCAGACCGGGACGGATCCCGAACTTCAATGCGTTCTTAAGGTATTCGGGGGTATCGTGATCAGGCATCTTTCGCGTCTTCCTCCGCAGAGGACTTTGCGGCCTGATTATAGTCGACCATGTCTTTTTCCTTGAAGACCATGAGCTTGCTCATTACGTAGTTAGCAATGACTATGAAGATGGAATTGATCAGCTTGACCAGATAATCGTATGTAAATGCGAATGATCCGAAATGGGTCATGGGAGTCGAGATGGGAAGTCCGGTAATGAGTTCGCACCCCCATACCATCAGGTACATGAGGCCCAGTTCGAGCACCAGGAAAGACAGGACTCTCGCTCCAGCAAATGTGAGGAGTTCCCTGATGATGCTGCCCTTGGATCTGAAGACCGTGACCCTGTTGAGGAAGTATGCCACGATGACTGCCACGACCCATCCGACGATCTGCTTTACTGCTATCTTAAGGGAGAACTCGGTACCGAACAGGGGGACCATCATGTCCGACTTGACCAGGAGATCAAAGATGATATATACAGCCCAGTTGGCAACGGTGGTGAGTCCCCCGCTGACCAGGTACATGAACAGCTTGCGCATCTTTTCCTGCTTTTCGGTCAGATGCTCTCCGCCGAATATTACCGTCTTGATAAAGCCCATATCTCCTCCTGATCTCAGACTCTCCTGGGTCTGGGATTATTCCTGTTGGATAATACTCTGTTGACGATTATCACGATCGTCACTATGAACGCCGTCTCAATGACTATTATTATCATGAAGACGACCAACAACGCACTGTAAGTCTTTTCGGCTGTTTTGTCAACAGGAACGTACCTGAAGAAGATGTTCTCCACGCCGTCATATTCATAGAAATCACAGTTGCCTGCCTCGTCGGACAGATAACATATGAAGTCGTTCTCCCAGTTGTAGAATCCCTCATAGATGGTACCGTTTATCTCCATGGATGCGGGGGTGAAATCAGATGGGATCTTAAGTCCTTCGGGGATCTCAGTCTTGAGGAGGACCATGCTCTTGCGGACGAAGAAGTTATCGGGAACATAGGGAACCACCGTCTTGAGATCGGAGTTATACATGTAAAGGCCGGGAGGGTTCTCGCCGTCGTAGAGATAGAGCAGGACGCTGGATACGCCTTCCTTGACATATGCGGGAACGGTATAGACTCCTACTGTCCTCATCTTGAAGGAATATCCCTCAGGGATCACAAAGCTGGCAGGTGCGTCCAGGAGAGTATAGTAGATGCCGTTCATGTCCTCGAAGCCTGCCCCCTCGGGAACATAGCCCTCCCTCCTGTTGACATTGACCGTGTATTCCTTGGTGGTAACGCCGTCCAGGGCAGTAACTGATATGGTTATCTTGTTTCTGCCGAACTGCAGGTTGCTGTTGCCGTTGATTATTACGCCTGCCCACAGATTGGATGGCGTTGCATTGACGGCAATGTCAGTTATGGACCTGTCGACGGTCGCATTGTAGGTAGTAACGTCAGGAGAGAATGCAGGTTCGATGTCAACGTTGTTGAGCTTGAGCATTACCAGGTCACAGTCGTCTGAAACCTTGTCGCTTATCGTAACGCTGATGGAATTATCGACTACGGTCGTGACCTCCTCGCCTGTAGCAGATACAAAGCTGCCCGTGTCCTCTATCCAGAAGGGGATCTGGCCTGAGGCATCCTGCTTGACCCTGAAGGAGACCGACAGCAGTATCGTCTGCGAATCCGAGGAATACGTGACCTCGGCAGGAGTGGTGTTGCTGCCGTCCTCATCCCCGGTCTCCTGAAAATACTGGTCTACTGCACTTATGTTGATGAAATTGGTATCGAGTGATGTGTTATATACAAAGGATGCGATGTTGCCGCCCAGCTCAACTGATACGTATTCAGCCAGATCCTCATCGTAGTGGATCTTCATGGGACCGAACCTGACGATGTCAGGGAAATTGTCGGCAATTACAGATACTGTTACGATATCGCCCACACCGGGGTCGGTATTGTTGGCTCTGACTGACAGGTTTATGAGCCTGTCGGCATTTACACGGACATGAGGCAGGATGCATGAGATCAGTACTGCCACAAGTGCAGCTGATGTGATCACCTTTCTCAATATGTCCCTATAACATGTCCTCATGGCAGAAAACCGTACTCCTCAGGCATATTATCGTATACGGGGATTATGAATTCAAAGCTGTTCTCCAGCTGCCCCGTCCTCATATAACTCTTATAATATCTGTATCCTTCGGAATATGCCATCTTAATATATCCGGCATACTGATGATCGTATCTGGTGGTGCCGTTGTCCACAACGTCGAACTTCTGGAAATAGAGGGTGTCCTGTCCGTTGTTGATGTAGCCGTTTGCGATCCACAGAGCTCCTCCCGTTATGGCCTTGTCTATGGAATCCCATGGCAGCAGATAAGATGCCTCCTTGTCAGTTATCTCCTGACTGTCAGGATCATTTCCCCATCTGGCATAACGGGCACCGTTGAGGACCGGTCCTCCTGCAGAGGTAGATGCATAAGAGCCTATGTTGTAGAAATTGTAGTATCCCTCATAGCCAGAGACGGTTCCCCTGGCCAGGTCTGACTGGCCGTAGTTGCCCATCTCCTGCAGTATCCTGCTGGCCAGGAGATATGGCGATACGCCACTGGTCTCGGCCGCATTATAGATGGCCTCAACATAGTCGTAATCAGTGGTATCCATAAACGTTCCGGAGATCATGGACCTGATGCCGTCCCTGGTATGGTACCGGGGATTAAAGGACTGCCTCTCGAACATGAAGATCCTGTCAGTCCTGAGGAAGTTCCTGGGATCCATGAAGTATCTGATCACCTCAGGCTTTACGGCCATCCAGTCAGGCGCATCGTAGACCTTGGAATCAGGTTTTACGAGCGTGGGATCGTATGTGTACGTTGCCAGGCTCCTGCCGCCGGAATCCTCCACCTCGACGGCCTCATTGAACTTAAGACCTGTATCGTATGCGGTAAAGACATAATCCGGATGCTGGTAATGCAGGAGGATCAGTCCGCTGTAATAGGATTCAGGGAACTGTGACAGGGTATCGCGGGCAAAGCCGCTGCCGTCGTCTCCGCAGAGGACGTAGATCATGTATTCCTTCGTCTCGCCTGAGAAGGATTCCACGCTGATGGCGATCTCGTTCATTCCGCCGTTCAGGTCGAAATCAGTAAATCCCTGTTCATCCTCAGATCCCATTCCCGGACCTGACATGGACACATGTGCCGCATATCCCTCCCTGGATACGGAGGACAGCTTTACGGGCTTTTCCTCGGGCATATAAAAGGCATATTCAGTCTTGTCCGGCTCAAAGGAAGGCCAGAGAGGGATCAGATCCCCGGATGTAGCATCCGTCATCGTTATGTCGCACAATGAGCCGTTCAGGGCCAGGATCTCAACATCGCTGTGGTTTGCCTCGAACAGGTTACTGTCACCGTCTACCAGCCTATATGTACTGCCGTTATCGGATAATACCGCCATATATGTTCCGTTATATCTGGCAACATCCTTGCTCTGAACCAGATAGAACCTGACGGAATCGCTGTCGGGTGTTCCGGATGATCTGCGGACGTTTACATAGAAGCAGTTGGATATGCCCTCTATTCCCGTCTCGGCAGATGCCTCCGCCGTATCCTGTGCCCTGCCCCTCAACACCTCATTGGTCAGACCGGGCAGGTCGTTGGTGCCTATCTTTTCACCGAAGAGATCGTAGAGTGAGACCTGGACATCTCCTGTTACACCTACTATGTTGACATATGCATCGCGGTCTTCGCTGTTGAACCTGTACCATACGGAATCCTGACCTGATTCCAGGACGCATTCCGTAACCCTGTCATTGGCTATGGAGCCGAACTCGGGTATGTCGATGCTGCCGCCGTCTATGGCGACGCTCCTGCCGTCATCGGCCCTGAATATCAGGTTCATCTTGTGATCGCCGGGACGGGCCTGGGATGTATCCCACGAAACCCTGAATCCCCCTGATCCGTCAGTTGACAGATAGCCGTGGCAGAGTGATCCGTCCAGCAGGATATCAGCCCTGATGTCTGTACCGGGATGAGTCATCCGGCCCAGGCAGCTGCTGATGCCCATGAGGACCCTGCCTTCAGGGGTGAAGTTCTCGGTTACTACTATGTTACCGTCAAAGGAGGAATCCTTGCCTGTGGAAAGGTCACCTGTGGACCTGTAGGATCTGCCCTCACCCTTTACTGTCTTGTCTATTGTATACATCCTGGAATAGATGGAAAGGTCTGACATGATGTCAGATAATTCCTCTTCG
>JAFWFV010000015.1 GCA_017515465.1 Clostridiales bacterium | reverse complement strand
TTCCGCCTGCCGCGCCCATCAGGTTGATGACCGCATTGCCCTTGGATCTCAGGGGCTTGGGTGTTACGTCCGGCATCAGTGCGACTGCAGGTGATCTCCATACGGACATTACGAACAGCAGCATGCCCAGTACTGCCACAAAGCTCGCGGTGGTATATAGGAATCCAGTCCTGCCCTCGAAGAATCCGTTGTCGATGACGGGTAGGAAGTTGAGGAGTATGACGCTTATCACAGTACCCCAGAGGATGTAGGGCATTCTCTTGCCCATCTTAGTCTTTGTTATGTCGGAGATCTTGCCGAACACCGGCAGAAGGAACAGTGCCAGGATGTTGTCTATCGCCATGATGAATCCGGAGATAGTCTCGTTCATGTGGAAAGTCCTGGTCAGGATAAGGGGGATAACGTTGTCGTACATCTGCCAGAAAGCGCAGATACTCATGAATGCCAGACCTACCAGAAAAGTATTCTTGTAATTAAGCCGCATATTAGGATCCCCTCTATCTGTGGATTGCTGATAACCCGATTTTAGCATATTATCTATGTATATGAAAAACATGAAGAAGACGTTGACAGCGATTATCTTATCTGCCATAGCGGCAGGTGTCCTTGCAGGCTGCACCGGAACTGATGAAACGTCTGTATCATCTGCTGAGACGGATGTTACGGTTGTGACGGATGAGACCATTGTTACCACGCCCACCTCCGAGCCAACCTTGCAGACAACGGAGAAGGAGATGGGGCATTTCGAATTCAGGCCTGTCGTGGTATCTTCCATATTCCGTGAGATCATGGGGGAAGACATGTATGAGGCATACTGCAATTATGTGGATGCCATAAGGGCCGGTGAGGATTCCTTCGGGGTAAAGGACCAGACAACATACGACTGGATGCTCGGGCAGTTCCCCGGGAAGTTCTACCCTGTTGCGGAGGTATATACCGAATCTGATTATGAAGGCGCAGTAAGCAACGGCAGGGGGACATTTCATTACACCACATCCCCTGAGGATTTTGCCGAAAAGAATGCCGACTTTGAAAAGCTCGTTACCGGTATACTGAACGAGAACCTGAGGGACGGTTATTCCGATTTTGAAAAGGTGCTGGCGCTCTACATCTATTTTGCCAGGAATTACACATACGACAACGATACGTATCTCGAGATGAGGGATCATCCGGTGAGCGGTCTTTCCGCCTGCAGGTTCCTCACCACCAATACCGGTATCTGCTCAGAGTGCGCTCCCGCATTCTCATATCTGCTGCTCCAGGCTGGCGTCGATGCAACGACCGTCTGCGGATATGATCACGAATGGTCCTACGTTACGATCAATGGCAGGAATTACCATGTGGATCCCACATATGCCCTGGGAACGGACGTTGACCTGACATATCTGATGATGACGGACGAGAGGAGAGAAGAAGAGGGAGGATTCCCCAAGAGCGACAACATCGTCGCATCCCGTTACAGGGATGACAGGAACGGGGATCAGTACGATGCGGACGACGGCTTCTTTGATGGCCTTGCCAAAGCCTGCCTATACGACTGGGATCCTGATGCGAACCTGATCTACTATTACGATGAAAACGCCGATCAGCAGGTATTCGATTATTCCGCTTTTGAATAGATAATGGGGCCTTATGTCTCAAAGTCCCAAAAAACCCGCTTTATCACGGCTTTTTTCAGTTAATAATTATATATAAAATGTCGTACTCCTGGTGTATAATACTTTGGTATTTTTGAACACAAGAGGTGATATCATGCACAAGAGACTTTATATTCCGGGCCCTGTCGAGGTCAGACAGGATGTTTTGGATAAGATGGCCACACCCATGATCGGCCACAGGACAAAGGATGCTTCCGCACTCCAGCAGTCCATATCCGAGAAGCTCCAGAAGGTGATGGGAACAAAGAACAGGATAGTCTTATCCACATCATCAGGAAGCGGCCTTATGGAAGGTGCAGTACGATGTTTCACCGCTAAGAGAGCAGCAGTGTTCTCCATCGGCGCTTTCGGCAACAGATGGTACAAGATGTGTACTGCCAATGGCGTTCCCGCAGATCTCTTTGAGTCAGAACTCGGCCAGATCACGACACCCGAGATGATCGACGAGGCACTGGCAACCGGCAAGTACGATCTCATCACGATTACTCAGAACGAGACATCCACGGGTATCAGGAATCCCATGGACAGGCTCGCCGAGGTTTATAAGAAGTATCCCGACGTTATCGTCTGCGTTGACACAGTATCTTCAATGGGCGGAGATCTCATCCCCGTTGACGAGCTGGGCATCGACGTATGTATCACTTCAACACAGAAGTGTCTGGGACTGCCTCCGGGAATGAGCATCGCATCCGTTACTGACAGAGCAATCGAGAAGGCAAAGACCATCCCCAACAGAGGTCTGTATTTCGACTATGTTGAGCTGGTCAAGTTCGTTGATGAGAAGCCTTACCAGTATCCTTCAACACCTTCCGAGTCCCACATGTTCGCACTGGATTACCAGCTCGACAGGATCCTCGAAGAGGGTGTCATGAACAGGTACAATAGACATGTAAAGCTTGCTGAGATCGTCAGGAACTGGGCCAGGGAGAATTGTGAGCTCTACTCCGATCCCGATAACCTCTCCAACACGGTTACATGCATCACAAATACAACAGGTATCCCTTTTGCAGACCTGAACAAGGCTATGCAGGCAAAGGGATATCTCATCAGCAACGGCTACGGCGCACTGAAGGACAAGACATTCAGGATCGCACACATGGCTGATACAACAGAAGAAGAACTTAATGAATTACTCAAGGTTCTCGGCGAGACCATCGCAGAACTGAAGGCATAATGGAGGATTGAACATGAAGATCTTGATAACAGAGAGCATAGCAGAAGAGTTCGTAATCGACCTGAGAGATCAGGGCTTTGAGGTAGAGGAATACCTGGGCCATACACAGGAAGAGATCGAGGAGCACATCAAGGGATGTGACGCCCTCATCGTCAGGTCAGCTACAAAGGTCAACGAGACACTGCTCAGCAACGCCGACTGCCTCAAGGTAGTAGGACGTGCAGGAACAGGTATCGATAACATCAACGTTGATGCATGTACGGAGCACGGCGTTATCGCACTCAACACTCCCACGGCAAACAACATGGCAGCAGGTGAGCTGGCAGTTGCACACGCATTTGCCATCTTCCGCAACCTCTGCGACGCCAACGAAGGCGTACATAACGGAGACTTCAGGAGAGGCAACTGGATCGGCGTTGAGCTCGAGGGCAAGACAGCTGGTGTCATCGGCCTCGGCAGGATCGGTTCCATCGTATCCCGCAAGCTCAAGGGCATCGGCATGAACGTCGTAGCATACGACCCCTATGTACCTTCCGAGAAGTTCGAGAAACTGGGCGTGACCAGATGTGAGACTCTGGACGACCTCCTCAAGGTTGTAGATCTCATCACTCTCCACACACCCAAGACAAAAGAAACATACAACATGATCGCCAAGGAGCAGATGTACAAGTGCAAGCGCGGCGTCAGGATCGTTAACGCAGCACGCGGCGGTCTCGTAAATGAGCAGGATCTGGCAGACGCACTGGCTGAGGGTCAGGTAGCTGCAGCAGCCATAGACGTATTCGACGTTGAGCCTTCCTACAACAAGAAGCCCGGCGATCAGGAGTTCGATAACGTTCTCCTCCACGCACCTCACTGCTACATCACACCTCACCTGGGTGCATCTACTGTAGAGGCTACATACAACGTAGGTTCACAGGTTGCTGATCTGGTAGCAAGGGCTCTTAAGGGTGAGATGGTCGCAGCACTCAACATGCCTCAGATCGACGGCGACATCGATGCCATCAGACCTTACTGCAATCTGGCAGAGAAGATGGGCAAGATGTACTATCAGACAGAAAAGTCTCCCGTCAAGAAGATCGACATCGACTATGCAGGCGGCATCGCAGGCCAGAACATGGAGATCGTTACCATGAGCCTCCTGGTTGGCCTTCTCAAGGCCATGGGCATCGATTCCGTATCCTACGTTAACGTCAAGGAATGCGTAGAAGGCTACGGCATCAAGGTCAGCGAGACATACACGCAGGAAGTTAAGAAGTACAACAACCTGATCACCGTTACGTTCCACAACGATGAGGGCAAGGACCTCACACTGGCAGGAACCGTATTCGAACCCGATACAGAAGTCCTCGTATCATTCTACGGCTACGAGATGAACTGCATCCTTTCAGATACGGTCCTCGCACTTAAGAACGACGATGTTCCCGGTGTCATCGGCAAGATCGCAACCACACTCGGCAAGTACAACATCAACATCTCCAGCCTCCACTGGGGACGTAAGGTAGGTGACAGCGAGGCAAAGGCCCAGGCTTTCGTCTCAGTCGAGCAGCCCGTTAACGATAAGATCATCAAGGAGATCGCATCCTGTGACGGCGTACGCCGCGTATCGATCCTCGATTTCACATGAGGTGCCACTATAACGTAACCAAAGGCTTTATGAGTGCCCCCTGCGGTATCTCGTATTTCAAAGGTAGATATCACGTATTTTATCTGTATAACCCTGACGCGCCGCGTTGGGGTTATATGCATTGGGGGCATGCCGTAACATCAGATCTCATCACATATGAGGAGATGCCGGCAGCGCTTACTCCCGATGATGGCAGATCTTATCTCGGAGGTTCATCCATAGCAGCAAATGACAGGCTCTATCTGTTCTATACATGTGACAATGAGATATTATCTGCCGTGTCAGAGGACGGCATCCATTTCACAGATACAGAGTTCGGGTGCGTCAGGGGAGACTGCGATTATTTCATGGATCCTCACGTGTTCAGATCTAAGGACAGATATCTGATGCTGGTGGGGACCGGACGCCACAACATCGCGGGTATATCCCTTTATTCCTCACAGGATCTGATCTCCTGGGAATTTGTATCGGAACTCTTATCCGACATCAGGTTCGGATCTCACATAGAATCTCCCAACCTGTTTCAGACAGACGACAAATGGTGCCTGATGTTCACATCAGCCAGGCAGCTGCCTTCACGCAGCATATGCGCTCTGGGGGATTTTGACGGCACTTCCTTCAGGATGGAGGGTGACTTCTTTTCCGTGGAATCAGGACCGGACCTGTATAACCCCTACGTATCAACTATAAACGGACGGAATCTGATGCTGGGCTGGTTCTACGACAGAAAGTCCACCTCAGGCGCTGCCAAGGGGATGCTCACCTGTGCCAGGGAGATAGAACTAAACAGGGCAGGGGAGCTGTCCATAATGCCTTCAGCAGAGCTTCTGGATGCCCGCCTCACCACATCAGACAGCAGCTTCGTCTGTTACGACAACGGCAGATTAAAGATCATGTACGAGAAAAAGACTATATTCGACAAGGCATACAGATCCCTTCCGGACACACTGACGGTGGAGGATGTTGCAACTGTCGAAGTGTTTATTAACGG
>JAFWFV010000014.1 GCA_017515465.1 Clostridiales bacterium | reverse complement strand
TCATCGTCATCATCGTCATCGTCATCGACTCTGCCGGTGCTGCTTACGCTGATGCCGAGATCCTTAAGAGTGCTGTTGATGGATGCCTGTCCAAAGATGAATGAGAGCAGGCCGATGATTATCATGACCGCAGAGATGATGATACCTGCGATCGCCATGCCCTTACCCTTCTGACCGGACTTGGATACCTTTACCATACCGATGATGGAAAGGATGAGACCGATAACGCTGGTAATACCGCAGCAGAAGATGGAAATGATGGAAACGATAAGACCTGCGAGGCAAAGTCCGTTCTTCTTTCCTTCTGTCTCAGCTGCAGCTGCTGCAGGAGCTGCCTGATATCCTGTTGATGCGGGAGCTGCTGTAACGGGCTGTGCGGAAATAACGGGTTCAGGTGTGATGATAGGCTCAACGGGAGCAGCAGTAACAGGCTCAGCAGGAGCGATAACGGGCTCTACGGGAGCAGCGATCACGGGCTCGGGTGCGGGCTCTGCTGCGATCACGGGCTCTGCCTCTGCAACAGGTTCTGCCTCAGCTACGGGCTCAGCAGCAACAACAGGTTCTGCCTCCACTACAGGTTCAGCCTCAACTACAGGCTCAGCCTCAACTACGGGCTCTGCCTCTGCTGCGGGCTGTTCTGCAACTTCGTCATTCTTACCGGCAACGACGGGAAGAGGTGAACCACAGTCCATACAGAACTTGGAACCGTCTTCGTTTGCCTTGCCGCAACTAGCACATATGATCATATTAAAAAACCTCCATAAATACTGATAGTCTTGGACAATGACAGATTACACAAAAAATATAATTTTTGCAAGAATTATAATAAACCCCTCTCCGGAAGATCTGACCGGAAAGGGGTTATGATATTGGCTGCCGAACTAGGACTCGAACCCAGACAGACGGTACCAGAAACCGGAGTGCTACCATTACACAATTCGGCAATAAGATTACAGCCCGAAGCCTGTAACGCACGGTATTATAGCAAAGCGGATATTATAAATCAAGCATTAATTCCCTTCCAGGGTTCCATTAATCCGAGTTCGGTCAGTTTGTCCCTGACCTTGCCCATATCCTCAAAGATGGGAAGCTTGTTGGCAGGGTTCCTCAGCGCAAAAGCGGGATGGTATGTGGTCATGATGAAATAACCGTTCTTTTCGATGAACTGTCCCCTGACGTCGCGCATTACGGGCTTTTCCCCGAAGAAGCCCTCATAGGCGGTGGATCCGCAAAGGAGTATGACCTTCGGACGGACGAGGCCGAACTGGACCGCCAGGTTCTTTTTGCAGGCCTTTATCTCCTCAGGGGTGGGACGCCTGTTCTCGGGAGGTCGGCACTTGCAGATGTTGCAGATGTGGTAGTCGGAAGGCTTGAACCCGTAGGACTCGATCAGGTTCTGCAAAAGTTTTCCCGATCTGCCGACGAAAGGCTTGCCTTCCTTGTCCTCCTCTGCACCGGGAGCCTCACCTACGATCATGAGGGGCGCTCTCCTGCTGCCCCTGTAGATGACCGTATTGGTAACCGTCTCCCTTAAAGAACAGCCCGTGCAGTTCAGGCACATGTTCTCAAACTCTTCCCACCTGGAATTAAAATCCTCTGCCATAATTACCTCTTACTTAAAGAATACAACGGTGATCCCATCGTTTGATCTGCCCCAGTTGATATCAGTCCTAAGTTCCCTGAACTTCTGTGCGGCGTTCTGGGCCTTTGCCGAGAAAGGGCCGAAATCCTCACCGGCGATATAACCCGTTATGAGCCTCCTTGAGATGAGCGATGAGGCATTCCTCCTGAAAGCGGACTTGATGGCACCGCCCTGGCCGGAACTGCCGTAGCCATGGATGATCTTGGCATAGGCTGTACCTGATGCCCTCACCCTGTACAGTTCATTTGTAAGGCGGTTCATTGCCTGATCGGCCGTGGGATGTCCGCTTTCCAGATTGATCACCTTCATACTATAGGATTATACCCTAAGTGATGTATAATCGCCTTATGCGATTGGATAAATTACTGGCATCATCCGGATACGGCACGAGAAGCGAGGTCAGAAAGATCATCTCCCGGGGGATGGTCACCGTTGACGGTGCCGTGATCAGGGATATATCCCATCAGGTAACAGGAAGCGAAGACATCACCATAAACGGCGGACAGGCAAGCCTTACTGAATACCTGTACTTCATCCTGGATAAACCTGACTGTGTCATCACCGCCATGGAGGACAGCCACCAGAAATGCGTAGGAGACATGATCCCTGATAGCCTCAGGGGCAAGCACTTAAGCCCCGTAGGCAGGCTCGATTATCACACTACAGGCCTGCTGATAATCACCAATGACGGTGAACTGAGCCACAGGCTCACCTCCCCGAAATACAGGATAAGCAAGAGATACATGGTTGAATATGAGGGGGATGTCCTGACATCAGACATAGCACGGGAACTGGAATCCGGCATAACGCTCACCGATATGGACAGACCCGTAAAGCTCGCCCCCTGCACACTGGAGATCAGAGACAACAACACATGCATCCTGACCCTCACCGAGGGCAAGACCCATGAGGCAAGGCGCATCATATCCCACTACGGCAGGACTGTTAAGACTCTTAGGAGGATATCGGTAGGTCCTCTGGAATTAAATGAAACTGAACCCGGAATGCTGAGGCCGATGACATCAGAAGAGGTTCAGTTGCTTAAAGGTATAACCTGACAAAGCCTCATTACGGCATTTTCTGCCTTGGAATAATCAGTCGTTCCGGAATAGATGCTCAGTATGATCCCTGGATCGGTATCGGGCCACAGATCAGTGATCCCCAGATAATCCATCGCTACCTTGTCGTTGATCCTGATGCCGACCAGCACCGGTTCCGTTGACATGGATGAAATATCCCTGGATTCAGTGGAATCATCCTCCACCTGGTCTTTGGTGGCGACATATGCATCCCTCTCGTTGAGATAGACAGGCTCCAGTGCAGCCAGTCTCTCTTCGGAGAGGATGAGCTTCAGGTTCCTGTAAAGCTCCGTCAGATCCATATAGTTCCCGAAATAATACTCATAGGTCATGGAATCGGTAATGAGCACGTTGGGATATGTGGACAGGACTGCCGACAGCGACTGATCGGCATAGGCATTTCTGGTCTGCCCCTGATCGTTGGGAACGACCACATCTATGGCAGATACATAAGGACTCTTTATATCATCCGAAGTCATGCGTTCCTCCATGAGCCCGCTGTCAACCGAAAAGTGGCCGAAGCACACGACGCTCAGATCGTTCCTGCCCTTGAAGATGACGTTGTAGATAATGGAGCATCCTACCAGCGCCACGACGATTATTACCAGGATCTTGAACCAGGAATAGGCGAAATAATTCTTCCACTCTGCGCCGGTCTTGCCAAGTAACTTGGAAGACTGTTCCCTGACCTCTTTTTTGCGGGCGTCCTCATCCCTCTTGCCTGTGGCGATGCTGTACACGGCTGACAGCTCCGACAGTTTTTCCTCACTGTCAGGATCCTTGCTGCCTCTGTATCTTTTCGACAGCTGCCAGAACTTCTCGTCTATTGCAAAATCGTTGGCATCACTATCCAGACCCAGATATTCCAGGGCCTGCTTTTTAGTCATGTTATCAAGTTGTTCCTGTGTCATTACCTCTTACCGTACCCCAGGCAGATTATACACGTTTTCAGGATATTTGCAGTACAGAACTGAAGATCAGCAATATCCAGGGAACCGTCCTCAACGCTCTTTACGATGCCGTCCACGTCCTGGCTGCAGCCGGGCATGATCCAGTCGTTTCCTGCATGCATGCAGAGTGCCGGAGATGATTCACGGTACTTGTTGGGGGTGCCGAATCCGAGATCTGCGGCCATAGCCTGGGTTGTGCACCAGTCAGTCATAACGACGCCTTCAAAGCCCCACTCATCGCGGAGGACATTCTGGATCAGTTCGAAATGATTTGCAGCGTGTGTGCCGTTGATCAGGTTATAGGATGTCATTATGGACAGGGGCTGTGATTCCTTTACTGCGATCTCAAATCCCCTGAGGTAGATCTCCCTCAGAGTCCTCTCTGTCACATGGGAATTGGAGAAGAGCCTGTTGTCTTCCTGGTTGTTGGCAGCGAAATGCTTGATGGTGGTTCCCCTGCCCTTGTTCCTCTGAACGCCGTTTGTCATGGCTGCGGCACATCTGCCTGAGATGAGGGGATCCTCCGAATAATACTCGAAGTTCCTGCCGCACAGGGGATTCCTGTGTATGTTCATTCCGGGCGCCAGCCAGAGATGGACGTTATATTCAGCCATCTCCTCACCGACCATCTCACCGAGTTCGGCGATCAGATCGTTATTCCATGACTGTGCCAGTGCCGTCGCAATGGGTATTGCGGTCAGATACTGATAGTAGTCAATTACCGTATCTGGCAGGTCGTCGGGGAAGGGTTCAGTTCTCATTCCGAATATGAAACCGCCGGGAGTCAGAGTGCCGTCCTCATATGTCTTGAAATGAGGCTGGAGCCTGACGCCTGCAGGGCCGTCTGCAAGAACGAGGGAAGGTATGCCTCTGGAGGTGATGAAATACTTTGTCGTCTCAGCAGCTGCGCCGGGAACCTGGAGCGATTGGGATCCGATCAGCGTATCGTCCTTCCTCTTACCCTCGTGAGCGCCGACACAGATATATGCCATATCCTCAACGGAGAGCTGGGATACGAGATCCTCCACCGTAGCCTTGCCGTCTATTACGTCCTGAAGCTTGAGGGATTCTCCGCCCTTGACCTCAAATGCATTCCTCTTGTCTGTGTATTTTACGGACTTGCGTTCGATCACGGATGCATCCATAGTGAGATGCTTGGCAGATGCTATCTGCCTGCTGTCTGCGATGGATCTCAGTTCATGTCCCTTGCCAGGGTTGGTAAGCGTCTCAAAGCTTGTCTCATCCTTGAAGAAGTGAGCAACCTCCAGGACCTCGATGGTATGAGGGACATTTATGACTCCCACGATCTCAGTATCAGCAGATGATGTTCCGAGCCTCATAAGGTAGTCGCCCTCCTCCAGGACGAACATGCCCGTGTTCTGATCGTAAGACACCAGATCAGTCATGCGGAACTCCACCGTAACGGTCTCACTGCCGCCGGGAGCTAATACTCCTGTCTTCTTATATCCTGCCAGGACCTGGAAAGGCTTATCGATCCTGCCCGTGGGAGCTGAGCAGTATACCTGTACTACTTCCTTGCCGGAATATGTATCTCCTGTATTTGTTACTTTGCAGCTAACCTTTACATCGTTGCCGCCGATGGAGATATCACCCTCAGACAGGGCAAATGTCGTATATGAAAGACCATATCCGAATGGATACATGGGCTCTATGCCGAAAGAATCGAAATATCTGTATCCTACGTAGAGACCTTCCTTATAGTATTCATCGTCGTTATTGGTGCTGTATTCATCGGCTCCCGGGTAATCCTCATAGTCCTTTGCCCATGTATCGGTGAGCTTTCCTGAAGGAACGGACTTGCCCAGGATGACATCTGCCACCACATGGCCTCCGATGTTGCCCAGCTGGCTGACCGTAACGATGGCGTCGATGCCGGGGATCGCCTTGATGGCTGATGTATCTATTATTCCGCCTGCATTGATCAGAACGATGGTCTTATCATAAGATGAAGCAACCTTTTTGAGGTTGTTTTCCTCTGTCTCAGTAAGGAGGTAATCGCCTCTCCTGTACTCGCGGTCCTTGCCTTCGCCGGAATCCCTGGTGATTACGAAGATAGCCGTGGAAACGTCCTTGCCGATATCCCCGTCAGTGATCTCAGGCTGTTCCATGACGCCGAAAGGGTTATCGAAATATGCCATGTCGATGACTATGCCCTTGTCCTCAGCATACTTCTGAACGCGTGCTTTATATTCCTCTGTATACTTGGCAAGATCCTTGTCGTATCTGTCCAGCCAGGGATCGGTCACGATGCCGAAGCCGGCTTCCTTAAGTCCGTCGTAGATGGAGACGGTGAACCTGCTGTTAACGTCACCTGAGCCCGTACCGCCCTTGACCGTATGGCGGGCTCCGTTGCCGTAGAGGGCAATGCCGCATGCCTTTGTGATCGGCAGGATGCCATTATTCTCCAGTATTACTACACATTCGGGAGCAAGCTTTCTGACCAGTTCCATGTGGGCCTTCTCATTTCGTGTCATTTCGGGTGTCCTGTGAGCTGAGTACTGCATAATGTCTCCTCCTGAATATTAGATCGTCATTATATAATTTTAATTCATTTCAACTCCAAAATCATTGGCAATTTGGTTGCTCCATATCATATTTTGGTATATAATTATCAAATAAATATGTTATATGTGAGGAGTGTTTGTTATGATAAATATCGATCAGGAACTGACAAAGAGACTCAAGGCCGAGGAAGACGATACTCAGAGAAGCGCTGCTTACAACAAGGAGATCGAGTTCTATGAACTCGTTGCCAGCGGCAATACCGAGATACTCGCAGAGAGGCTCAAGCACTTCGGCAGTTCCCAGAAGATGGGCAAGCTCAGCGAAAACAAGCTCAGGAATTCCAAATACCACGCAGTTACATTAGTCGCCATGATCAGCCGCTTCTGCAGCGAGGCCGGTATGGACATCGCAACTGCCTATAACCTGAGCGACATCTATATAGAGATACTAGACACAATGGAGACACCTGATCAGATCACGGACCTGAGCAAGAAGATCGCAGCCGACTACTGCAGGAGGATGCAGATGATCTACAAGTCCCGTGCCATCTCCAGGAATGTCGTCTCCTCGATCGATTACATAAGGACACACATTTCCGGCAAGCTTACTGTAGAGGATGTTGCAGATGCGATGAACCTCAATCCCAGCTACCTCAGCAAGCTGTTCAAGAAAGAGATGGGCATCACCATAAGCCAGTACATCAGGGATCAGAAGATCAACATTGCATGCAACATGCTCAGACATCTGGACGACTCTTCCCTGTCCATATCCAACTATCTGGGATTCTCATCACAGAGCCACTTCATCCAGGTATTCAAGAAATGCGTGGGAATGCCTCCCGAGGAATACAGGAGACTCCACTATCATCAGTCCTGGATGGACAAGTCAGAAGACGAGGATACTAATTCCTGATAATTATCCTGTAAGGTTCAACATAATAATTGTTCTCGAATCCGCTGTGCGTTTCGGGAACGCTTATGATGAGCCTCGGACAATCATCAAATGCATATGAAGATATGTTGGTCACCGAATCGGGAACATATACATACGCCAGTTCATCACAGACCTCGAAAGCCTGCTGGCCGATGGATTCCAGACCATCGGGAAGGTATATATACTCCAGATCTTCGCATGTATTAAAAGCCTTGTCGCCGATCTCCGTAACGGTATCGGGCAATATGATCTCCGTTATGAGATCGCAGTCGATAAAACACTCACTGCCTATCCTGGTTATGTTCGAATCGGAACTGAATACCACTTTATCAAAGCCGTTCACGCCGCCCGGAAGCTTTATCTCTCCCCTGCCCGTGATGGTGAGCGTACCGTCTCTGGAGATGGTATAGGAAGCATTGCTGCCGCAGGAACCGGAACTCTCGATGCCATGAGTCGTATCGGCATCACAGATCTTATGATCCATCGAGAAGGTCTCCAGTGACATGAGATAGTAGTTATATGTGCACTTGCCCTTGGCGACCCTGCCCTGATCGTGAGAGTCACCCTCATAACGGTTGCCGTTATCGAAGGTGGGGTCTACGAAATACCATTTGTTGCCGAGATAAACGGCGGCCCATGCGTGGTTGGCATTCTCGGTATTCCGCTTGACGGAAACGTTGGAGAATGTACTGAATGTCTCAGTTACGCCGAACTGAACGACGGCCGGGATGCCTGCTGCCCTGCAAAGAGCAGTAAAGACATTTCCGAATCCTTCACATATGGCGATCTTGCGCCTCAGCAGTGCAGCGGCACTGTCCTGATAGATATAATGCTCATCATCCAGCTGGACGTTATCGTATGCGAACTCCCTGGTAACGAATGTGTAGAGAGCAAAAGCCTTCTCCCAGTCTGTATCCAGGCCCTCGCATAACTCCTCTGCGACCGAAACAACGTAAGGGTCGTCTGATTCGATATCGTGCTGGGGCTGGAGGCACTCCTGCAGTGACTGATCGTCAGTCCACATCTCGGAGCATCTCTCAACGTTGAAATCGTAGACGGGTGACTTGATGAATACCACATTCCCGTCGCCATCAAGCATGAGATAGTTCTCTGTATATTCGCTGGATATGCCGTCTGCCGTGAACTTGATGTCGGCATAATAGACGGACGAACTGTCCATCTTGTCTGCCAGGGACAGGGAGAAATTGCTCTCCATAGTGTTCTTAGTTGCCACGACGGAACCGGTCTCCAGGTTCCTGACATTGATATTTACGGATGATGCGTCCTGCGAACTGAATGTCAGATCGCCGCCTGATACGCCGATAGTAGTCACTTTGCCGTACCTGGAAGTATATTCCACAGAGGAATAGTCAGCCTCCGCACAGCTGGAAATGCTCACAGCGCTGGCCCCGAGAACAGCGCTGTCATAAGCCAGTGCCGGGACCGTATTCCCTGCCAGTATCAGCAGAGAGGAAACTGCCGCTAATATCTTCTTACTTAACATCGAAAACCTTGTTTACTGCTTCTTCGGCTGTCATCTCTGATACTTCGCCTGTCATCCTGAGCTTGACCTCAACGATGCCCTCGGAAGCTCTCCTGCCTACAGTGATCCTGACGGGGATACCGATGAGATCAGCATCCTTGAACTTGACGCCGGGACGCTCATTACGGTCATCGATCATGACCTCTATTCCCCTGTCCTGGAGATCCTTGTAGATCTTCTCAGCGAGAGCCATGTTCTCCTCATCAGTTACCTTCGTGGGAACGACTATAGCCTTGAAAGGAGCGATCTCAACGGGCCACTTGATGCCGTCCTCGTCGTTATACTGCTCGATGATGGCTGCCAGAGTCCTGCCTACGCCGATTCCGTAGCAGCCCATTACCATTGTATTTTCCTTGCCGTCCTTGTCGAGATATACACAGTTCAGAGCCTTGGAATACTTTGTTCCCAGCTTGAAGATATGACCTACCTCAACGCCTCTGGCCATCTTGATGGAGCCGCCGCACTTAGGGCACTTGTCTCCCTCGATGAGATTCCTGATGTCTACTACCTTAGTAGGCTCGAAATCCCTGCCGATGTTGACATTCTTGAGGTGATAGTCAGTCTCGCATGCACCGACTATGAAGTTCTTCATGGAAGCGACCTCCAGATCGGCGATAACGTCGATGGGCTTCTTAAGTCCTACAGGGCCTGCAAATCCAACCTTGGCTCCGGTGATCTCCTCAACATCCGCAAAGGATGCCAGATCCATCTCCGTTGCATCGTAGAGATTGGCGAGCTTTGTCTCGTTGATGTCCCTGTCTCCCCTTACCATGGCGGCTACGATCCTGCCATCGATGTTATAGAGGATGGTCTTTACGAAAGCGGAGGGCTCGGCGTTCATGTAAGCCATGAGCTCCTCGATGGTCTTAACGTCAGGTGTGTGGATCTTTTCAACGGGGAGCATCTCAGCCTGATCCATCTCAGGTGCGACACATACTGCCTTTTCCTCGTTGGCAGCGTAACCGCAGGAATCGCAGTAGCAGATGCCGTCCTCACCGACTTCGCTCTTTACCATGAACTCCTGGGATCCGGAGCCGCCCATTGCGCCTGAGTCTGCATCTACTATGGTGTAGTCCAGTCCGAGTCTGGTAAAGATCTTGTTATATGCCTCATACATCGTCTGGTATGAAACATCGAGACCTGCCTCGTCAACGTCGAAGGAATAAGCATCCTTCATTACGAACTCACGGCAACGCATGATGCCGAACCTGGGTCTCTTCTCATCTCTGTACTTGTGCTGGATCTGATAGAGGGTTACGGGGAGCTGCTTATAGGATCTGATGGTATCCCTTACGGCCTCCGTGAAAGGCTCTTCGTGGGTGGGGCCCAGGCAGAACTGTCTGCCGCCCCTGTCCTTGAGCCTGAACATCTCGGGACCGAACCTGTCCCATCTGCCGGAAGCCATGTAGACCTCGGCGGGCAGGATGGCGGGCATTATGAGCTCTTCTGCTCCTGCCTTGTCCATCTCCTCCCTTATGACGTTCTCAACCTTGCGGTATACCCTGTATCCCATGGGCATAAAGGAATATATTCCCGAAGCGACCTTACGGATAAGGCCTGCTCTAAGCATTAACTGGTGTGAAGGGATCTCGGCATCAGCGGGGATCTCACGCTGTGTTGCCAAAAACATTTTAGATACTCTCATGTTATAACCTCGTTATTATAATGTGCGCATAAGAGTATAAACTATACAGGCGTGTTTTTCAATTCAGGAGAATATGCCCATGAGGAAAAATACGTCGAGGATGCCGCAGATGACAAGGACGATGGCGCAGATAACATATATCCGTGCGCGACGCTTCTCAACATCGTGTTCGGTGGTTCCGTATTTAGCCTTTTTACGCGGCTTGCTGATATAATCGTCTGCCACCGTCATCACCCCTCCCCTGTATCTGGTACGCTCATTATAAACGGCTGGATAACCATTATGTTTTTCATTAATGTGACAAAAAGAAGTAGTTTATGTGATTGGGCAATATAGCGGCAGAACCCCTTAAAGAAGATTAGTAATAGCAGTTATGGTATAATAGTTAACTAACCGTGAGGTAAATGATGAAATTTATAGGATTGGAAACAGGATTTAACCTGACAAAGGACAAGGTCGTAGCGGGAATGAGCGTCATTTCCGTGGTTCTCTTATGCACCCTGTCATCCGTAGGGATCTCCGCCCTCCTGGAGGCGGATCAGGCCGCAGCCAGGTACCGTCACGAGCAGGAAGTAAGCGACATCCTGGATGAAACAGACCCGTCAGAGGATACGGCAGGCTCAGATCCTTCATCCTCCGCATCTGAAGATGCTGCAGCATCATCAGGAACATCTGCCTCAGATAATGTCTCCACTTCAGAATCATCCACCGAGAGCGCGGCAAGTTCCGAGACGTCGGAGTCCACCTCTGAACCTACCACCACGACCACACAGGCCACCACAACGACTACCACGGTAGGCGAATCGACATATAATGCCATCGTATATGCAACAGGCGTCGTTAACCTCAGGACAGGTCCCGGAACCGAATACGAGACGGTCAGACAGCTTTCCAGGGGCGATCAGATCGACGTTGTGGCCCAGACCACCAACGGATGGTACAAGACCATCAGGGGCAATTATGTAAGCGCACAGTTTACACAGTCAGAGCCCATCAATACACCCTCACCTACGCCGAAGCCCGCAACTGCAACGCCCAAGCCTGCAACCGCTACGCCCAAGCCTACGCCTAAGCCCGCAGGAGACAAGACACTGGTAGGCACCTTCAGCGTAACATTCTACATTCCCGTCAACGGAAACAGGACCGCTTCCGGCACAACTGCCACAATGGGCAGGACCGTAGCAGCCAACAAGGGGGATTTCCCTTTCGGAACGGTCATCTACGTTGAGAACGACCCTCTTGGCGGTGACGGATATTATACTGTCGAGGACAGAGGCGTCGGCACAGGAGTAATCGACATCTTCGTAGATACGATGGGTGACGTGCCTCCATACGGAGTAACAACAAGAAAGGTTTATATAGTATCACAGTAAATGAGTAACGTAAGACACAGGACAATTACACCTAAGAACACTAAGAAGCCATCCAAGAAACCCGAAGAAAAACCCAAGAAAAAAGCGGTAAAGAAGACATCTGACAGGAAGGTTTCATCAAAGAAGAGCGCTGACAAGAAGACCAAACAGTCAGTAAAGATAATCCCCCTTGGCGGTCTGTGCGAGATCGGCAAGAACATGACTGCTTTCGAATACGGAAACGATATAGTAATAATCGACTGCGGCATGGCTTTCCCCGAGGACAGCATGCCCGGAGTTGACTGCGTAATCCAGGATTTCAGCTACATCAGGGAGAATCAGAACAAGCTGAGGGCGATAGTCCTCACACACGGACACGAAGACCATATTGGAGGTCTTCCCTACTTCTTCCGTGAATTCAAATGCCCCGTCTATGGCGGCACACTGACGGTGGAACTCGTAAGGCACAAGCTCATGGAGAACAACATCAATCTCTCCGGCATCGAGTTCAGGGCATTTAAGAACGGCGAGACCGTCAAGATCGGAAATAACTTCAAGGCGGAATTCGTAAGGGTCAACCACAGCATCGCAGACAGCTATGCTATAGCTCTTAAGACACCCGCAGGCGTGATCCTCCACTCGGGGGATTTCAAGGTGGACTATACTCCCATCAACGGCAAGCCCATAGATCTCCAGCGCTTCGGCCAGCTGGGCAAGGAAGGCGTACTGCTCTTCATGTGCGAATCCACCAACATCGAGATTGAAGGCAACTCCCCCTCCGAAAGACACGTGGGAGAGGCTTTCCAGAGACTGTTCAAAGATGCCTCCGGAAGGATCATCGTCGCCACATTCTCATCACACGTGCACAGGATGCAGCAGATCTTCACAGCGGCTGAGAAACACGGCAGACACGTATGCCTGTCCGGCAGGAGCATGCTGAACGTATTCAAGGTCGCAAATTCCCTGGGCTACATCGAGATGAAGCCCGACACGCTCATCGACATAGATGACATCGATAACTACGAGGATAACGAGATCGTCGTACTCACCACCGGCAGTCAGGCCGAGCCCATGAGCGCATTATCCAGAATGGCATATGCCTCACACAAGGCAGTAGGCATCAGACAGGGCGATACGGTAATAATCTCCGCTGACCCCATCCCCGGCAACGAGAAGCCCATCTACAGGGTCATCAACGAACTCTACCGTCAGGGGGCAACGGTAATCTACCATTCCCTCGACGACGTTCACGTATCAGGCCACGCATACAGGAACGAGATAAAGCTGCTGCACTCCCTGATCAAGCCCAAATACGTCATGCCCGTTCACGGTGAGTACAGGATGCTCTACCTCCACAAGAAACTGGCGATGTCCCTGGGAACACCTGAGGAAAACATCTTTGTAATGAATAACGGCGACGTGCTGTCCATAAATGCTGACAAGGCGGAGATCACGGGGGTCGTTCCCGCATCCGCAATCCTCATCGACGGCAAGGGCGCAGCAGACATCAACAGCAGGATCTTATCCGAGCGTAAGCACATCGGAGAAGACGGCGTCGTATCCATAGCTCTCGTCCTGGACAAGAAGTCAGGCAAGCTCCTGGATTACCCCTCCATCAATTCCGTAGGCTTTGTCGAGGAAGACGAGAAGCACGTGATCCACGCTGAGATCGCTGAAAGAGTGGTATCCACCCTGCCCAAGGACGACATAGAATCCAGAGTCAACACCAACTCCTACAAAGAACAGATAAGAGGCCTGTGCTTCTCCAAGACGAGAAAGAGACCTCTGCTGCTGTTCAATATCTCAGTTATCTGATAAGGGTATTATTTACGCTCTACTGAGAGGATGTCCCTGACTCCTCTGATCCTGCCTACAACGCGGTCGAACTGCTCCTTGTTGACGATGGTGAGCGTTATGTTGATGTGAGCGATGAAATCATCTCCCACGAGAGTATTGACCTTGACGATGCTGGCCTTTTCCTCCCTGATGTTGTCCAGGATGTCAAAGAGGAGGTCAGGCCTGTCGTTGGCGGTTATCTTGATGGCGATGTCGAATACAGAGTTCTTCGCATTAACGAGCCAGTGGCAGTTAACGAGCCTTCTGTATCTCTCGTGATCCTTTTCCGAGCGGTCCTTGTACTTGATGATATTGGTCATGTTGTTGCAGTCCGCCTTATGGATGCCGACGCCCCTGTTCTGGGTGATGAATCCGATTATCTCGTCGCCGTATACGGGATGGCAGCACTTGGAATAATGTGTTGCAACGTTGTCGAGACCGTCGACTACCACGCCGGAATTGGCGGACTTTCCACCTATCCTGGGGAGCCTGATCTTCTTTTCAGTCTCTATCTCGACAGGTTCTGGAGTCTTGGCCTTCTTGGCAGTCTTTGCACCCTGATCGAACTTGCCCAGTTCGATGGGCATCTCCTCGGGCCTGTAGAGCACCTGGCCGTCTATTGCGACCCTGTAGCCCAGAGCCTGCCTCTCCTCCACGGAGAGCGACCTGATATAATCGTCCCTGAGCTTGCCAAAGACCTTGATAACCGACGTGTTGCCGTAACCTATGGCGGCGTAGAGGTCATCTATATTTGCAAATGTATTTCTCTTCAGGATGGGGTCCAGAGCCTTGTCCACCAGCAGATCCTCAGGCTTAAAGCCGTTTCGCTCTATCTCGTGCTCGAGACGCTCCTTGCCCGTCGCAACGTTCTCCGCCCTGGATTCTTTCTTGAAGAATGCATTGATCTTGCTCTTGGCTGATGTGGTCCTGCAGATGTTGACCCAGTCCTTGGACGGGCCCTTGATCTTCTGGCTGGTGAGGATCTCAACCTGGTCGGCGTTCTTCAGCTGATAGGACAGAGGAACGATCCTGCCGTTGACCTTGGCACCGTGCATGTGGTTGCCCACGCCGCTGTGGATATGGTATGCAATGTCGATGGGACATGACCCTATGGGGAGCCTTACTACCTCACCCTTAGGCGTATAGACAAATACCTCCTCAGGAGCGATGTTCGTCTTGAGATATTCCATGAAAGCGGTAGGATCCGACAGTTCGTTCTGTGAGTCGATGAGCTGCCTGACCTCTGAGATCTTCTCGTCGTATTTATCCGCCTTGAATTCCTGTGAGTCTCCCGATTCCTTGTAATGCCAGTGGGCGGCGATGCCGTACTCAGCGATCTTGTGCATCGCATATGTCCTGATCTGCACCTCGAAAGGCGTTCCGTTTGGGCCAATTACAGTCGTGTGGATGGACTGGTATTTATTGTCCTTGGGCATGGCGATATAGTCCTTGAACCTGCCCGGGATGTGGTTATACATCTCGTGGACGATACCCAATACCGTATAGCAGTCCGTGACCTCCTCGACAATGATCCTGCATGCGAACATGTCGTAGATCTCGTCTATGGTCTTTCCCTTGGTCTTCATCTTTTTGTAGATGCTGTAAAAGTGCTTGGGCCTGCCCTCTATGTCGTAGTTTTTGATGCCGTATTCCTTGAGCTTTTCGTTAAGGCTGGTAACGACGTTCTCCATGAAGGCTTCACGTTCCGACCTCTTGCCGTTGACCAGGCCCACCAGCTCGTAGTAGGCATCGGGATCTAAATATCTGAGACAGAGGTCTTCCAGCTCCCACTTGATCTTGTAGATACCGAACCTGCCTGGAAGGGCACGTAGATGTCCAATGTCTCACGGGCCTTCTCCACCTGCTTTTCCGGTGTCTGGTGTTTCATGGTGCGCATGTTGTGGAGACGGTCTGCCAGCTTTATGAATATGACCCTGATGTCGTCGGTCATGGCGATCAGCATCTTTCTGACGTTGGAGGCCTGTATCTCTTCCTTGGAATCGTAGTTGACCAGCTCCAGGCTGGAATTCATCTTGGTAACGCCGTTGACCAGATTGGCGATGGACTCGCCGAAGATCTCAGTTACGAGCTTAGTATCTGCCGCGGTATCCTCTATTGTATCGTGAAGGAGGGCACCTGCAATGGTAGAAGCGTCCACTTCGAGATCCGACGGGATCCTGGCTACTGCGATGGGATGGATGATATACATCTCACCGGTCTTGCGCTTCTGGTTGCGGTGTGCCTTGTATGCGAATATGAACGCATTCCTGATCAGTTCGACTTCCTTGTCGATCGTCTCCTGAGGTGCATTGGAATTGCTGACGTAACCCATGAAGATCTTTTCGACCTCATCATAACGCTCCCGGATATACTCAGGTATCTCCGGTACATCGTTCATGTCAGAGAGGTATTTATATTCCTCGCTAACGGTCATCATCTCATCATCGTCAGCCATTTACGATCAGCCTCTTATAAGTATCGGTGGAACTCAGGACTGCCTTGCTGTCGGTCTTGAGTATGTTGAAGCATACCCTGCCGGAATCTGACGATCCCAGCTTCAGGAGACCTGCCTCTGCAAACACGTCGAGACACCTCCTGACCCTGAAAGGAGTGGTCTTCATCCCACATTTAATATTTATCATTTTTGCCAGGAGAATACAATCTGCTGTTGTGCTCTTGTCCCCGCACACATCCCTGATGGTCGTATAGGAATTTACGAAATCCTCCTTGGAGGGAATGAGGTCAGTTGTCTCAATGCCCTTCTTGATCTTGGCGATCTGATCCACCTTCATTCCCGAGTTATAGAGTTTCTCCAGTGTCTCGTTCATGGTCCATGATGGATCATCCGTTGCAGGCTTTATGTCCTCGAGATGGAGGCTCAGCGTGGTGTTGCCCCTGTATGTGAAAGTGTTGAGGGTATATGCCACGTCCACCTTGTCACCTACCGTGAAGCATGATGCATATTCACCCATTCCGAATCCCACTGCAGAAAGTGAAGATTCGCCCTTGCCGGGTCTTACGGGGGATGTGAGATCCACCCTCAGATGAGCCCCGTCGGACATTGTGTAAAGATCTGATATCACAACGCCCCTGGTAACAAAAACGGGCTTGATGTTTGCGATGCCGAAGGGCTTGAGCCTGCACACAGTTTCAAAGGTTTCAAAGGTAACATCCTCATAATCGAGTTCGCACTCCACATCCAGTATATCGTCATCTGCGTTGATGCCCTCCGAAGCCAGCTTCTCGCATATCTCTGCGGAACGGTCCTCCAGGCTCCTCATGAACCTGGCCATGTCGGACTTCCTGACCACAACGCCTGCGGCCTTTTTGTGGCCTCCGAAGTTCACGATCGTATCTGAGATGTCGGTAAGGACTCCAAAGAGATCAAAGTCTCCATATGCCCTGCCGGAGCCCTTGACGCAGTCTGTCTCGATGGAATCATTTGTAAATACGATGGCGGATCTCCTGAAGTACTGGGAGAGCTTGCCTGCCACAATGCCCAGGACTCCCTGATGCCAGTTGTTGCCGTAGACAACGATGGGGCCAACGGTATTAGTCAGGCTCCACTCCTCAGGCCTTGATGGGTCCTCGATCTGCTTGACTGCACTCTCAAAGACTATTGATTCGATCTCCTTGCGCTCATCGTTCTCCCGGGTCAGTTCCTGGGCAGCCTTAAGAGCCTCCCCGTCGTCATCCTCCAGGAAGAGCTTCAGTGCCTGTGACGAATCGTAAAGCCTGCCTGCTGCATTGACCCTGGGTACGAGGTTAAACGATATGAACGTCTCGTCTATCTGCTTGCCGGGCTCCACCAGCATCTTGACCATTGCCCTAATGCCGGGGTTCGCTGTCTTGCCGGAATTGATGCTCTTCAGGGCTTTCTTGATTATCGTCCTGTTCTCATTAACGACCGATACCAGGTCGGCGATGGTGGCGATACCTGCCATCTCCACGGCCTGATGCCAGATGTTGCCTGACACGCTGAATTTGCCGTTCCTGCCCATGGCCTCGATGAACTTAAGTGCAACGCCCGCACCGCACAGATCTATGAAGGGATATGTATTGTCACTCCTCTTGGCACAGATGACGCAGTCCGCATCCGGGAGTTCGTCTCCCTTGACATTGTGGTGGTCTGTCACGATGACCTTGATCCCGCGGCTCCTGATCTCCTTTACGGTCTCGATGTTGGTAATGCCGCAGTCAACAGTGATCAGCAGATCCGGGGAATGCTCAAAGACCTTATCGATGATGTTGTCGGTAAGTCCGTATCCGTGTTCAGATCTGTGGGGAACTATGTAGTCAGCATCTATGCCGTGGCTCCTCAGATATCTGACGATAATGGCGGTGGCAGTAACGCCGTCACAGTCGTAGTCGCCATATACCAGGATCCTCTCCCTGTTCTCCATTGCGGAGGTCAGGATAGACACCGCCCTGTCCATGTCCTTGTACAGGAAAGGGTCGTGCCAGCAAGGCGCGGATGGATTATCGGAGATAAAATCCTCTATGTCCTGCGGTTCGGTAATGCCACGGTTTTTAAGTAGCACATCAAGCAATGTATCGGAACGGTCCAGACGGCCAAATTCCGATACATTCCATATCTTATTGGTAAGCATCATGTTATGTATCTCGATCCTATATTTTGAGATTATTATAATCTAAAACACAGGTTCATACCACATGATTTTGATCACCAGATATTCTCGTATGTGCTGTTCCACCTGGATGCAGATGATGCGTATTCGTCCATGTCATTCTGACGGTCCTGCATGGACTGGTTATATTCATCCTGCATCTGCTGCTCGGTCTGGCGGTCCATGTTCCTCATC
>JAFWFV010000068.1 GCA_017515465.1 Clostridiales bacterium | reverse complement strand
GTCGATCGAGCATCCACCCATGAGAACGTCCGTATAATTGAATGTATGTCCGTATTTCTCACATACTTTATCAAGGACTTTCCTGGCCTGGGCAACGATCTCCGGTCCTATGCCGTCTCCGGCTATAACTGCGATATTTTTCTTCAAGACATCCTACCTCCGTGGCTGATTAAAGTTGAATAGAATTAATCTCTATGATGAGTGATTTGAATCATATTGATCATTTGGGATATACCAAAGAGAAGGCATGTGCAGGGCACATGCCTTCAGACTTAGCATCTATTATTTGTCATCCGCTGCTTCGAGGGCATCCTCAGGCTTCTCGATCTGTACGATCGCTGCCTTCTGCATCGGGATCCGGCAGTTCTTGTTGTTGCCGAATTCGACGATCACAGTGTCCTCGGTCATGTCGATCACCACTCCGTAAAATCCTGCAGTAGTAAGTACGCTGTCTCCGATCGCCAATGCATTGAGCATTGCCTGTTTCTCTTTCTGCTCTTTTCTCTGAGGTCTGATCAGGAAGAAGTAGAAGAAACCTACGATAACAGCCATGTACAGGATCGTGAAGATAGGGGTGCCGGCTGCGGTCAACATGAATCCATTCATAATACTATACCTCCAATCACGCCTTTTAGGCGGCTCTAAATCATTTGAATCATATCATACAACAACCGTTATGTGTTTTTCAATGAAAATTTAGCGAATTGACGCACAAAACAGTTATTTAATCGCCATTTCCCTCCAGCTGCTCCAGCATCCTCTTTCTGAAAGCGGAAAATGTGCCGTTGTCGAGCGCTTCACGGATCTGCGTCATCAGGTTGTTGTAGAAATACAGGTTGTGCATGACACACATTCTCAGGCCCAGTGTCTCCTGCGCTTTGACCAGGTGTCTGATGTATCCTCTGGAATAACCTGCTCTGCAGACAGGGCATCCGCATCCCTCTTCGATCGGCCTTTTATCAAGGGCGTATTTGGCGTTATTGATCCTCACCGTTCCTTTGTTTGTATAGAGGTTGCCGTGTCTTCCGTTTCTGCTGGGATAGACGCAGTCGAAGAAATCAATTCCCCTGGCAACTCCCTCGATGATATTCTGGGGAGTTCCGACGCCCATCAGGTAAGTGGGCTTATTGCGCGGCAGATGAGGCACCACAGCATCGAGGATCTCATACATCTCCCTGTGGGTCTCTCCCACTGCCAGCCCTCCGACGGCGTAACCGTCAAGTTCCATTTCCGAGATCTGCTCAGCGTGATCGATCCGGATGTCCGGATAGACCGCGCCCTGATTGATGCCGAAGAGAAGCTGATCCCTGTTGATCGTATCGTCGAGGCTGTTAAGCCGGTTCATCTCGTCCTTGCACCTTTGAAGCCATCTGGTCGTGCGCGCGACTGATCTCTCAACATAGTCCCGCTCGGCGTGACTGGGGGGACACTCGTCAAACGCCATAGCGATCGTAGACGCCAGATGGGACTGTATGCGCATGCTCTCCTCCGGTCCCATGAAGATCCTGGCTCCGTCTATATGGGAGTGGAAGGTTACGCCCTCCTCCTTGATCTTACGCAGGTCTGCAAGAGAGAATACCTGGAAGCCGCCGGAATCCGTGAGGATCGGTCTGTCCCACCTCATGAACTCGTGAAGTCCTCCCAGTTTGTAAACTGTTTCATCTCCTGGCCTTACATGCAGATGATAAGTGTTGCACAGAGCAACCTGTGTGTCTATGCTTCTCAGGTCATCAGCACTGAGTCCTCCTTTTAT
>JAFWFV010000067.1 GCA_017515465.1 Clostridiales bacterium | reverse complement strand
CTTGCTCTGTCCGTGGAGTGACAATAGCTGGTACATCTTGTAGATCTCTGCGTTATCTATGCCTTCCTTCGGTGTCCAGGATGAGGCGCCGCCTTCTGCAGTTGTGAAATTCTTTACTGCATGGAATGAGAAGGATGAGAAGTCTGCGATGTTGCCGCAGTATCTCTTCTCCCCGTTTACGATCCTGCTACCGCCCAGGGAGTGGGCACAGTCTGCCACAACTGCGATCCTGCCGATGGACTTCTGGATCCTGGAGTTGAGGTCGATCAAAGGTGTTCCGTCACTTTCTACAGGTGTGAATTCCTTTCTGTGTCTTTCTACGATTTCGAATACTCTGTCGTAGTCTGCTACTAAGCCCCCGAGGTCTACGGTGATTATCGCCTTTGTCCTGTCTGTTATTGCTCTCTCCAGCGCATCGTAGTCCATCTCGGGCATGTGGGTATCCTTGTCCCCGTCCTTCTGGATATCTACGAACTTGACTGTGGCACCGCAGTGGATTGCCGCGGATGCGGATGCCGTGTATGTATATGCGGGAACTATTACTTCATCACCTTCACGGATGCCCAGGATCCTGAGGTTCAGTTCCTCTGCTGCCGTTGCGGAATTGAGGCAGGCTACCCTGTTGGCCCAGCGGTCAGGATCTGACTCCGTATCGTATTCTGTCTTGCCCTTCTCGATGTAGGCAGCTAGACGCCTCTCCAGGAGTTTCGTTCTGGGTCCCGTGGTGATCCAGCCGCTCTTCATGGCCTCTACCACTTCCCTGATCTCCTGGTCACCAATGTCCGGGGGTGAGAAGGGAATGTTCTTTTTATCGTCTAGCTTCTGATCCTTCTGGGATTCGATGAATTCCGTAAAGGAATCGTAATCGCCCTGATAGCTGAAGAAGGATGAGTAGTCTCTCTTGTAGATACCCTTCTCGTTACATACCTTGATTATCTCTTTCCTCTGCTCGGGAGAGAGTGTTGCATCAGCGATAAATACAGCCTTGATGTTATGCTTTGCAATGACCTGCTCGAACTCGGTTCCGGCATAGACGGGGATGCCGTCCATGAGCTTGCCGGCATCCCTGTTCTTAAAATCGATGACGGCAACGGGCCTGTACATTACGCCCATGTTAAGAAGGCTTATGGTCTGGCCGCCGTTGTCTTTGGAACCTATTATAAGGGCATTTATCGCTCTGGATTTTGTTACCTGTCTCTTTTCCAGGACCGCAAAACGGTAAGCGAACCTGATGATGCCGACAAATATCAGCTGGATCGCTGCGCCCATAACGTAGTATGTGACAGGCATCCTCTGATAGAAGAAGATGGTTGCCAGAACATGTACGGCAGTTGTTACGAGGCTGGAGAAGAAGATCCTGTTGATGTCACCGATACCTGCGTATCTCCACATTCCGCCGTAGAGCCTGAAGATGGCAAATACTGCGATGCAGACTACGGTATAGATGGGTGCGAAGTGGATGACAGTCTGGATGTAACTCTCGATCAGGGGATCGAGCCTGTTATTTATCGAGAACCTCAGTATGAGGGCCAGGAAGTATGCCCCGTTCACTGCTATTATGTCCAGCAGCATGATGAAGGCATCGTATTTTAAGAACCGTTTGATCTTGTCCATGGGTTTATTTGCTTTTTTCTGATTGCTTCCGCCGCACGGATGATGGGTCCGTGCTCTAGGGTGTGTCCTCTGCGGGTCCCTGCCGCGCCCGTGGCGACGTGCATTTTGCCGTAGAATAATACGACCTCCGGTCGAAGGCCGTTCTTATTTTAGCATATTATAATTATAAGGGAATGGTTGGGAGGGGATTGCCTCAGTAAATATTTTTTAGCTAATTTGATGTGAGATTGTTTATTATGTCAAATTTATTGGCTTTTTGAAAGTATGCAAAAAGCACCCAGGTTATCCCGGGCGCTCAACTAAATCCTTGAAATAATACTGAGGTGCTACACTTTATAAGCCTTTTGATTCCCAATAATATGATATGGCATTATTTAGGCTAGCCTCATCTACACTAGTAGGATCTTCTTCATTCCATTGACTATCTGAAACTTTCATCATAGTTCCAAATTCAGCAGATTCTCCAAACACTAAACGTCCCGCATCTGCATTTGAAGTACTATCTGTAATTAATCCAAGCGAATATGTGTCTGTTATAGTCCCGCCAGCTTTGTTTCCCCCGCTGACTTTGATGAATACACGCCACTACGCAGTACCTTTCACTTCTAATATCCTTATTGACTGAGGATTATAAAACTTGTCGATATTCAACACGAATGCATCAAATATCACTCTTTCTGTCCGACCTAATGATTCTATTGGATCTTTGGTTGTTG
>JAFWFV010000066.1 GCA_017515465.1 Clostridiales bacterium | reverse complement strand
GTGATCTCATGTCCTGCTTTATGAGGCCTTCATCAATGATCTTGCCCGTCAGTATCGAAGGCATCGTGCTGAGGAGCGAAGATACGATTATGCAGAATACTACGATTATCAGCTGGACGGTATATGGCTTGAGATAGGAAAAGACGCGTTTGACCAGGGCTTTGGTAACCTTGGGAGCCTGCTTTTTCTCCTCTTCGGTCATGAACCTGCCGCCTCTGTTCATTCCTCCGTTCATTCCCGGTGGCATTTATTACCTCAATCCGAATAACCTGACAGGAATGCCCTGGTACGCTCCTGCTTGGGATTGTTGATCAATTCCGCTGCAGGGCCTTCCTCGACTATCACACCGCCATTCATGAATATGATCCTGTCAGCTACGTCTCTGGCAAAGCTCATCTCGTGCGTTACTATTACCATCGTCATCTTTTCCCTGGCAAGTTCCTTGATAACGTTAAGAACGCCGATCGTGAGCTCAGGGTCGAGAGCGCTGGTGGGCTCGTCAAAGAAAAGTATCTCAGGACTTGTAGCCAGGGCTCTGGCGATACTTACCCTCTGCTGCTGGCCGCCAGAGAGATTGCAGGGATAGGCATCTCCCTTAGCCGTCAGATCCATCTTATCCAGCAGCGAATCACAAATGGCATTAGCTTCCTCTTTTGATTTGCCATGTACGGAAATGAGTGCCTCTGTGATATTCCTCCTGACAGAGAAATGCGGGAAAAGATTAAAGTTCTGGAATACCAGACCGAACTTGTTCCTGATCTCTGCAAGGGACTTCTTGTTCTTATAATCCAGTTCGATACCACCGATCCTGATGCTGCCGCTGTTGATCTGTTCCAGTGTCGTGGCGCATCTGAGAAGTGTGGATTTGCCTCCTCCGGAAGGACCGATTATCGCTACAACTTCACCCTCATCAACGTGCAGGGTAATACCATTAAGGACTTGAAGGTCTCCGAATGATTTATGTATGTCAGTGATCTCTAATACACTCATCTGAAGCCTCCTTAAGAATAATAGCTCATTGATTTTTCCAGCCTGTTCATGCCGAACTCCACCAGTGCGTTAAACACGTAATAGAAGACGCCTGCAACTATGAAAGGCATAACGGAAACCTGGGCGGATGCCAGGTTCTTGGCAACTGTAAACATCTCAGTAACGGATAATACCTGAGCGAGGGATGTATCCTTGACGAGTGTTATTACCTCGTTTGTAACAGAAGGCAGGACCCTCTTTATAACCTGAGGCAGGATTATCTTGAAATATGTCTGCATCTTGGAAAAGCCCAATACCTGTGCGGCTTCATACTGACCGTTAGGCATGGACTGGATGCCGCCTCTGAATATCTCTGCAAAATAAGCAGCATAGTTGAGGGAGAAACCGATAACGGTAGCTACGAACCTGTAATTAAAAGGTCCTATCTCTATGCTGCCGGTTGATACCCCGAATATGTAATAGGGACCGAAATAGACCAGAAGGAGCTGAAGCATCAGAGGGGTGCCGCGCATGATCGATATGTATATGCTGAAGATGGCGCTGACAACAGGATTTTTTGCCATCCTGCCCCTGGCGATCAGGAGACCCAGCGGGATCGAGAACAGTATGGTAAAGAAGAATATACCTACGGTAAATTCAAAGCCCTGACCTAACTGTTTGGTGATAGATAACAACTGATCCCAGTTCATAGATTCTCCGATAAACAAAATAAGTGGTGTGATAATTCACACCACTTAGGATTGTAGCATTTTAGCGCTGTAAAGAAAATGATTATTTGCCGATGACAGTTACGTCAGAACCAAACCACTTGTTGGAGATAGCAGCAAGTGTTCCGTCTGCTGCCATTTCCTCGAGAACAGCCTGTACCTTGTCTCTGAGCTCTGTGTTTCCGAGGAGGAAACCTACACCATACTCCTCACCGGCTACTGCCTCGTCGAGGACTACGAAGTCCTTGCCGGATGTCTGGATCTCGTAACGTGCAACGATCTCGTCCATTACGATAGCATCAACATTGGAAGCTTCCAGTTCCACCATGGCGTTGAGATATGAATCAACCTGAACGAGCTCTGCAAATGTAGATGTGAGCTCCTCATTCTCCTCGAGAGCAGCAAGTCCTGAAGAATCCTTCTGAACTACAACCTTTTTGCCTGCGAGATCATCGAGAGATGTGATGTCAGAACCGTTCCTGACTACTACTACCTGATCGTTTTCCATGTAGGCTTCTGTCCAGGTGTACTTATCCTCTCTGCCGCTGATCGTGAAACCGTTCCAGATGCAGTCGATGTTGCCGGATGCAAGCTCCTGGTCCTTGGAATCCCAGGCGATGGGCTGAGCTACGAATTCCATGTCGAGACGCTTTGCAGCCTCTGCTGCCAGGTCGAGATCGAATCCTACGTAGTTTCCGTTGTCATCAACGAAACCCATGGGAGGGAATTCAGCATCGAAACCAACTGTGAACTTCTTGCCTGACTGCTGTCCGTTAGAGCATCCTGCAAATACTGCAAGTGTGGAAGCTACAGCCAGAACTGTTGCAATGATCTTTTTCATAACATTTCTCCTTATCCTGAAAATACTTAGTGATTATACTCTATTGTCTCTTTCTTGCAAGTCCGGCTATGGCCATGATGAGTATTATCGCACATACTACTATGCCGGATATTACACTGATCCTGTAATGCACCAGATTCCTGATGTCACCGAACCTGTTGATCAGTGCTGATTCCAGTATCAATAAAGATACAAGAGCATCGACCTGACCGATCTTTCTCAGTTCGATGGCGATGGTAGACTGTGACCTATGTGCCTTGAATAAGTTGATCAACGCAAGAACGACCTTGTATAACGTATATAACGCTACAAAGAATATGATGAACAGCGGATAAGATTTCTGAACACGGTTCTGGAGCATGATATACATGAAGATTCCCAGTATCACATCCATAAACAGCAGCGATATATGGAACTTTCTATGGTTCTTATAAAGCCTTGTCTCCTTGTCCCTCGAAAAGAAGGCTCCGCCTGCCCTGGTTATTACTCCCAGTCTGATGAACAGGAGCATGATGAAATAACCGCACATAAAGAAATGCCACAAGGAAAAAGACAAAACACCCATGTAGGCATTCAGCATCGCAAAGAAGATATCAATGGGAACAGACGGAAGAGTTACGAACGTGGTCTTCCTGCCGTAGTCCTTATTGATGGACTCGAGTATCTGCTTAAAAGAAAGCTTCTTCTTAGGCTGTTCCGGTGTAGTATTCTCGCTCATCAGTTCCTCATGCTGTGAATAGGTGCAGGAATCCTGCCGCCTCTGTTGATGAAATCCGCACATGATGAATTATTAACGCTCATGATGGGAGCAGTTCCCAGCAGACCGCCGAATTCAACGCTGTCACCTACAGTCTTGCCGGGAACGGGAATGATCCTGACTGCTGTAGTCTTGTTATTAAATGTGCCCAGAGCCATCTCGTCGGCTATGATGCCTGAGATGGTCTCGGCTGTTGTATCACCGGGGATCGCGATCATGTCGAGACCTACCGAGCATACACATGTCATTGCCTCAAGTTTCTCCAGGAGGAGACTGCCAGATCTGGCTGCAGCGATCATACCCTCATCTTCAGATACAGGTATGAAAGCACCAGAAAGGCCGCCTACAAATGAGGATGCCATTGTACCGCCCTTCTTGACCGCGTCATTGAGCATGGCAAGTGCTGCCGTCGTGCCCCATGTTCCGCATGTCTCGAGACCGAACTCCTCCAGGAGTCTGGCAACGGAATCTCCTACTGCAGGAGTAGGTGCCAGTGACAGATCGATGATGCCGAAGGGAACGCCCAATCTCTCAGATGCTTCCCTGGCAACCAGCTCACCGACACGGGTGATCTTAAAAGCAGCTTTCTTTATGGTCTCGGCAACAACGCCCAGATCCTGCCCTTTAACCTGTTCCATTGCGTGCTTTACAACGCCGGGACCGGAAATACCTACGTTAATAACGCATTCAGGTTCGCCGGGTCCCAGGAAAGCTCCTGCCATAAAGGGATTATCCTCAGGTGCGTTGGCAAAGACAACCAGCTTGGCACATCCCAGAGCACCGCTGTCCTTGGTCCTTTCCGCTGTCTTCTTGATGATGTGACCCATGTCCCTTACGGCATCCATGTTGATGCCGCTCCTGGTGGAAGCGAGATTGATGCTGGAGCATACGTTCTCGGTAACGGCGAGAGCCTCAGGGATGGAATTGATCAGTATCCTGTCAGAATTGGTATATCCCTTCTGTACCAGGGCGGAAAAACCGCCGATGAAATTGACGCCGCAGTCCTTTGCAGCTCTGTCCAGCGTCTCGGCAAACATGACATAGTCAGTTGCTCCGCTGGCTGCTGCAACGATAGATATGGGAGTAACCGATATCCTCTTGTGGATGATGGGAACGTTATACTTGCGTGAGATAGCTTCACCCGTCTCTACGAGCCTTCCTGCATTTCTCATGATCTTGTCGTAGATCCTCCTGCAGGACTCCTCAGGTGTTGATGCAGCACAGTCCATCAAAGATATACCCATGGTTATCGTTCTGATGTCCAGATGTTCCTGAGTGAACATGTGCATCGTTTCTAATACTTCATAATCTGTGATCATCTGTGTAGCTCCAATCAGATCCTGTGCATTGCATTGAACAGGTCAGTATGCTGTATAGTAACGGAAAGACCATTCTGCTTTCCGAAATCATTTAATCTGTCTGACAGATCGGAATTCTCGATCTCGAGATCCTTAAGATCGACCATCATGATCATCGTGAACACGTCATCCATGATCGTCTGTGAAATATCGTTGATATTGATGGAATACTCAGCCAGAAGATTTGAGATCCCTGCGATTATTCCTACACGGTCCTTGCCAAGGACGGTAATTACGGCTGTATTTTTTGATGAACCCATAAGATACCTCCATTCTGAATCATCTTATAGATTATATATCAAATGATCATTTTACAAGTGATTTAGCGAGACAATTAGCACAATTGATACCGTCTATCGCAGAAGACATTATTCCACCTGCGTAACCTGCTCCTTCGCCTGCAGGATAAAGACCTGTAAGAGACAGGCTCTGCCTGGAATCCATATCCCGCAGGATCCTCACGGGAGATGATGACCTGGATTCGACAGCAGACAATATGCTGTCAGGGTCATCATATCCCCTGATCTTTCTGCCCATACGTGATATGCCGTCTATCAGGGTATCGATCTGGTCACGGTCAAAGATCTCAGAGAAATCGGCAAAGGAATATCCGGGCCTGACAGAAGGCTTTATCCTGCCAATATGGTCAGAAACTCTGCCCCTTAGCAGATCTTCATATCTGATCACAGGTACCGATCCGCAAGATCCTGCTGCAGCGAATGCCTTTTTCTCCAGTAATTCCTGGTAGATAAGGCCGCCTAGAACGTCCTCACCGAAATCCTTTTCATCTACAGGGATCAGCAATGCGCTGTTGGAATTATCAAGATCTCTTGATCTGTAGCTCATTCCGTTTACGACTGCCTGTCCGTTTCCTGATGAAGCATTGATGACTTCGCCTCCGGGGCACATGCAGAATGTGTAGAGTTTCCTGCCCGTATTGGTATCAACAGACATCTTATAGTTAGCTGCTGACATGTTGCTGGTCTTTAAGGTATCAACACCATACTGTGCCGTATCTATATCTGATCTCCTGTGCTCGATCCTCACGCCCACTGCAAAGGATTTGGAAGACATGCTGACATTGTCCTGATGAAGGTATCTGAATGTATCCCTGCCGGCGTTTCCTATGGCGAGGATCACTCTGTTGCATTCCATTACGTGCCGGGAACCCTTTGCTGTAAACTCCAAACCGGTGATACTGTTACCGGAGGTAATAAAGCGGTCAAACCTGGCATTGAAGAGTACAGTTCCTCCCAGACTCCTGATCTCCTCCCTGATACCCACGATAACGTCTCTTAAGACATCTGTACCGATATGCGGATGCGAATCATACAATATGTCAGGGTCTGCGCCGTGAGAGATAAATGTTTCGGATACAAAGCCCTTAAGTCCCGATGTAATGCCGGTAAAGAGCTTGCCGTCAGAAAATGTGCCTGCTCCTCCCTCGCCATATGAGATATTGCACTCAGGATCGAGGCCTGCCCTGCCCTGTCTGAAGGAATCGATCTGGCTGACCCTGGATGACATTTCACTGCCCCGTTCGATCACTATGGGTTCCAGGCCATATCTGGCAAGGATCAGGGCAGCAAATATACCCGCCGGGCCAAATCCTATGACAACGGGTTTCAGCGAACGGTCAAGCTTATCAGTATCACCATAAAAAGGCAGAGCCATATCAAAAGACTGCTTTTTGCGCTCCACTATCTCAGACTGGGACAACAGATCGTATCTGAGGATCAGCTTCGTCTTTCCGTGCCTGGCATCTACGAATTTCTTATCGATATAGATCTGACGGCCACCATTAAGCTGTCCCGATGAAAGTGATCTCAGGATCCTGTCATGATCTGATATGAATGGTGTCCCAAATTCGGGGCGGTAGATCAGTTCAGGCATTTCAGGACGCCCCCTGCTGCCCTGTCTGCACTGCTCCATGCAAACTGAAGGTTATAACCTCCGCATATCCCGTCCACGTTAAGTGCTTCTCCGCAAATAAAGATCCCGTTTGTTCCCTTTACCCTGAGATCCTCATCCAGTGATGAGAGGCATATACCTCCTGATGAGACCTGGGCATGGTCAAAGCCTTTATTGCCGGTAACGGTAAACCTGAAGTCTTTCATGTTCCTACAGATCCTGTCACCCTGTTCACGTGTAACAGCAGAACATAAAGTGTCGCGGTTAACACCAGAACGCTTAAGTATGATATTCAGCAGATCGTCCCTGATCAGGCCGTTCAGAGAATCTATTATCCTTCTGGCTGGAAACTTAATAATAAGACAATTGATATCATGCGTATCTGCAGGCATAAGATCAGCAGAGACTACAGGCTCTTTGCCTGTCTCAGCCATATATCTGACAGCGTGTCCGGAAATATCCAGAACACATATTCCTGATATGCCATAATCGGTAAAGAGCAACTCGCCGGAGGACTGTGACAGAACCCTGGAATGATCGTGATCGTAGAGCGTAAGAGCGCACTTGACCTTTGCTCCGGAGATCTTATGAGCATCCTTTTCTGCTGTTGTCAGAGGTACGAGTGAAGGCTGGAAAACGGTATATTTGATATCAGCAACAGCCTGTATCAGAGGTATGACAGAACCTGTACTGCCGGTCTTGGGATATGACATGCCGCCTGTTGCTATGACTACTGTCCGTGCCCTGAACCTGCCGTTTACGACGTAGACACCGTCATCTGACGTAAGATCCTCTGCAGCAGTATCAAAGATAAACGTTACATGATGATCATTCAGATAGTTGACCAGTGCATTTACGAATGTATTTGCCCGGTATGTCCTGGGATAATAGAGTTCATCCCTGTTATCTGCCACAACACCCAGTTCTCTTTCAGCAAAAGACAGGAAAGAATTGCAGTCATATGATGACAGTATATCTCTTAGTTTCTCGGGATCATCGGATGAATAATTATCGGGATCGATCTGTGAATTAGTAAAGTTACATCTGCCGGCACCTGTCAGCAGGAGTTTTTTGCCGGCCTGATGGTTGGAATCCATGATGGCGATCTTCAGATTGCTCTTGCTTAGCAGATCTGAAGCACAATAGAGTCCTGCTGCTCCGGCGCCGATTATTAAGCAGTCGTAGATCATTTATCACTGTCCAGAAGTCTCAGGGATCTCTGAAACTTGCTGTCGTTAAAGGGTCTTCCGTCACTGTTCTCGATTATGAAAGATGCCATGTCCTTGAGATCCACGACATCTCCTGATGTGAGTTCCAATTCCAGTTCGCAGATAGGTTCGGTCTTCCCTCCTGCTTCTATCCTGCCCACGTCGAAGCAGGCCTCCATGATGCTGTCACCGAAACCGAAGGTATAGACTGTCCTGTTGAAATCCGTCCTGCACAACGCAACAAGATCGTCATCGGATATGCCGGCCAATGCCTCATCCAGAACCTCTGCAGGATCTGACTGGGATAAAGCCCTGCTCTTAAATGCAGTAACGTTAAACATCTTTTCAGATGATCTGACATTCCACTCATAACGCTGATAGAGGCCGTTTTCGACCTTGCCTCCAAGCTTGACGGTATGTTCGTACCTTTCCTCTTCATCAGAATCGGAAAAGTATCTGACACGGCATGCAGCGCCCCTGGAAAGCAGCGTTCTGTCCTTTGTATCGTAATATGTATTATCCAGTTCATATCTGACGGGAGACGATGCGTCCAGGCAATAATCGCCGAACCAGTCTTCCGTAATTATCTTAAGCATTTGTTCAGGGGAATCAAAAGCGATCTTCACTTCGGTTTCCATTATAGAGCTCCTTAATAACTAATGGTGTGTACGCCGCCTGTTGAAACTACGCAGAGTTCATTGCCGGTCAAAAATCCCATCCTGAGGATATCCTCATCTACTGATATGTCGCCGATAATGCTGCCGCTCTCGTTATAGACAAAGATCCTGTTATCAACGCTTATGGCAAACAGGCCTTTGCCGGTGGCAACGCAGTGTACAGTCGATCCGATGTCAGAACTGTAGATGATATTGTCTCCGGAATCGATGATGGCCAGCTTGTTCATCTGTTCAGCGCCGTCTGCATATACCAGGAAGATCTTCTTGCCTACCAGGAGAGAATAATTAGCAACGGAGAAATCGATATTTACCTGTCCGATGGTGTCGTTCTTGATCTTGAACAGCTTGGTTGAAGCAAAGGAATAAAGATTGTCGCCAAGGAAGAAACAGGTGGACAGGATATCGTTGGTATTTGTCGTATAGAAGGAATTATCCTCAACGGTATAACCTCTATCAGTTGAGATAATGTCGAATAGCCTGATATAAGGAACCGCTACGGCACCGGTGGTATTGATCGTGGTAACAGCCATCCTGGTCGTATCCTGATTAAATGCGCATGCCAGAGGGTATCCGGAATTATAGGACGACCACTCGGAGATCACAGTTCCAGCCGGATCGTAGAGATATACATTGCCATAGGACTTATCGTCTGCAGTTATAACAGACGCAAATCCCGCAGGGGAAATGAATGCTCCCTTGATCTGAAAAGGTGTCGGAGATGAATACAAAGCCTCCTCCCTGTTCAGGAAAGTAAAGGCATATCCGTCAGAATCAAATACCAGGCAGTAATCATCAGTCGTGATACATGAGGGATTGCGGTAATTGATGCTCGTTGAGAATATCTCATTACCGGAAAGCGTCAGGTATGCGATTCTCTCTGAAGTTACCTTAATGACGCCCTCTCCAAAGGGATAGAGCTTCTGGGCCTCGGAGTATTCACAGTTGAAGCCGCCCTGGGCAGAAAGCTTGATCTGCTGCTCTGCACCGGCCAGTCCTGCCTCACGTTTAACTACAAAGTACAACAGGACCATGCTGACGATAAAAATGAACGCAAAGATCATTACAATGACCGATAAGGTCTTTGATAAAGTCCTCTTATTGCCGTTCTTGTTATCGCTTAAGCTCATTTCGGTGATCAAGCCTCGCCTGTGGTTCCGGGAATATCATAGATTCCGTTAACGTTGTCCCTGATAGCTGTATCCAGGAGAGTAAATGCAGGCCATACACCATAGTTATATGTATCTGCTCCGCCGTCCAGGAACAGCTCATTGCTGCTTACGTAGAAGAATGAATTGGTATCATTGATCATTACGTAATAGGTATTGTCCGTTCTGGGAACAAAGTCTACCTTGATGGTCTTGTGATCATTTGTGATATAAGTAAGCGTCATGATGGAATCCGATACATCAGGATTACCCTCCAGATCGATCCCGCCTATGGTTATGGTAGCGAGTGTCTCAAAGAGGACTGATGCATAATGCCTGCCCTCGGAATTGTAGATGATGGCATTACGGTTGTTGAGCCTGACATCTGAATCAGCCAGCTTTGCACCGTTTTCAACCTCAAGCGTGAACCTGTAGGTCTCACCCTCATATACACAAGTAACAGAGGATAACTCATCAGACGTATAGTATGTGATGTAAGAAGACAGTAATGTCAAAAGAGGTGTCTCCAGACCCTTGATCTGCATATCGCTGATCATGAAATAGTCATTGACACCGACTATCCTGCCGTAATAGAAACCTGCCAGCTTGCCGGAGAGATAGATCTCAGTCTTTTCCCCGTTATCCATGGTGATCAGGAAATGGAAAGCAGGATCATCCAATCCATAGCTGGCCAGCTGATCAGACGGGATATCCATGAACTGAGTGATCTCCAATGTGCAGATGTATTCCATAAGGTTCTCGAAATAAGCACTGGCCTTGATCTGATAAGGATCAAATACATAATAAACGGGCTCACCTGTTTCCTCATAGATCTCACATGAAGCCTTGAGATGTACATTATCCTCATTTCTGTCGAACTGTACGGTAGAGATCCTGGAATAATCTATGTTGAGCACCTGAGACTGCAGGAAATCGATCTCATTATGGTTCGCATATACCTTCTTCATCAGAGCTACAGTATATACATTGGGGCTGCCGTCGATGCACATATAGCAGTTAGCGCCCTCATAAGTATCATCACCTATCTTGATGACAGTAACGGAGCCGTCAATACCGGTTATCGTGATAACTGCCTCAGGATCATCGAGACCGTATTCAGAGAGATTACCGTTATCGGTTACCAGTGAATTAACGCTGTAATTAGCAAGAATACCGATATATTCAGAAACGGCATTGATAGAATAATTGCTGTCATCCACGAGCTGATTGTTAAAGGTGTATACGACGCTGCCCGCATCGTTCTTGCTTACACCGATAACGATATCATCAGGATTATCCTTTCTGTGGACAGTTAGCTGACTGATATCATAAGTGGACTTGTAGAACACATCCTTGTTGAACTCCTGTTCTTCAGGAGAAGAACCTGAAGAAACAACAAAGTATATGATAACGCCGATAACCAGTACCAGCATTACAGCCAGGGGAATGATGAGTTTTTTTAACTGGTTCATTTTTACAGATTCTTCCTTTTGTTGTAAATAATGACAGCTACTATAACAAGGGCAAGAGGGATAACTACCATGAATACGACTGTCATTACAGATACGTTCGTGGATGTTACCTTTGCACTGTCAATTGAATAGTCATCGAGAGGCTTTGTATATACGAATACATTATTGTACTCGTTGAGACCGGTGACTTTCTTGATGCAGTTCCTGATGAACTGGACATTGGCATCATTGTAGCCGTAGCTGGACAGATATGAATCTGACGTAAAGTCACTTGTACCAAATACAAAGCACTGAGGCGGGTTTGTCATTCCGGTATAGGTGGAATACATGACCACATTGTATGTGTTCTCATTTTCAAACTCACTGATGCCGTTATCAGGATCAACGATAACTGCAGTTGCAGTGGATGACGTTGTCATGACAGGCTCCGTGGTGATATATGAGAACGGGTTATCGTATGCACGTACTGGTCTGGCGTAGCTGGCCCTGAAGGAATCAGTGGAAGCAAACTCCTTGTATCCGTCTGTGGAATGGATAAGGGATGCAAAACCTGTTGTATCGAGAGCATAATGAGGATCATTTTCTCTTAGAACATAGCTGTCAACGTTCAGGTTCATCTTGTTGAGGACGTTATTGAGCCTGCTGTAGGACTCAGTAACGTTGTTGTAGAAGCTGAGGACAACGATAAAGTCACCGCCCTTATCGATATATTCTCCAAGAGCGATCTCTACAGGCTCGGGAATATCCGTCTGGGGATTATTCAGGATCAGGAGATCACAGTCATCGGGGATAGCAAATCCGTTAGAAACGGGCAGATCCTCGGCTTCCATGCCAAGTGAGCTCAGAACGTGCTTGAGCTGAACGCTCTCGTCAGTCTGAAGGCCTGTGACGAAATATGCCTTTGCAGTAATGCCTGATGCCAGGTTGGCGATGGCATTAGTGAATGTGTATTCAACTGCATTAGCCGTAGGGACCATATATCCCTGCTGTGAATATGAACTGTCATAAGTAAAGCAGTCATAAGGCTCAACGGTAATTATCCTGCCCTGGTAGCAAACGGCAAACTTGTCGGATGAAAGGTCATAGATATTCTGTGGATCGAGTTCTCTGAGTATTGACGGATAAGTCTCAGGATTAACATACTCAACGGAGATCCTGCCATTGCTCTTGGATGCATAGTCATCCAGGAGAGGAACGATATACCTCATGGGTGAGTTGTTCAGGCTGGTGGGCTTGTCCATCAGGCCTACGATCCTGAAGTTCGCATCTGCGGGCAGAGAAGCGATGAAATCAGAGGATTCCTTTGTCAGGGAATTCTGGTTTGACAATGAAAGGTCAAAAGTAAGATGCTTTCCGAGGATATTCTCAAACAGTATGTTCGAGGCAAACACAATTACCAGAAGGATCAATACGGTACCGACAGAATACAGTTTCAGGTATTTCTGTCTATTGTCACCGGAAGATTTATTAGCAGATTTCTTGTTAGAACTCATTTTCTTATTCCTCCCTTAGCTCTTAGCCCAACGCTTTTTCTCAAGGATCCTGAACGTGAGGAACATGAAAACGATGGCAAAGCTGACACAGAATATGAGCGGTGATACTGAAAAGACACCATACCTGAAATCAGCAGTCTTGGTAAAAGGATCCAGCCAGTTCATACCGTTAACGATGGCTGTACCTATGGAGTTGGCTGATTCTGAAGAAACGCCGATCACTGCCAGGAAAGCAGAGATCGTATTGCCAACGAGGGCACTGATCGTGGAGATCAACTGGATAAATATTATGATGATGAAACATGCGATCGCAGAGATGATCTGGCTGTCGGTGATGGCTGATGCCAGAAGACCGATAGAGATAAACAGTGCAGCCAGGAAGAAAAATACGATGATGGAACCCCAGTCACCTATTCCTACGATACCATTGCATGACTTAGTAACGATCATGTGGACGATGATGTTAACGAACATGATCATGTACAGCGCAAAAGCGGCAAGGAACTTGCCGAATACGACAGAGAACAGATCTACGGGAGTCGTATAATACAGGATCTCCGTTCCGCGTTTCTTATCCTCCGCAAAGGAGCCCATGGTGATGATGGGAACGATGACAACGAAGAAGGATCTCATGGATATTACCTCACTGGCAATATTTACCGATCCCGATGAGAAGTTGTTGATGAAGATATATCCTGACAGGAATGAGAACAGCGCAATGGCAACATATCCTACAGGAGACCTGAAATAAGAAAGAAATTCTCTTTTAAATACTGCAAACATGTGATGCCTCCTTAAGATCCCGTAATACTCAGGAATATCTCTTCCAGAGTAGGATCGAGTGATCTAAACTCCAGGATGGGGAGATTATTCTTGGACATTGCATAAAAGATGGAGGTTCTCACATCAGTAGCAAGATCTGACTGGATCGTAACTTCTGACTCATGGATGTCCTGATCGGAGATCCTGATCTTGCAGTCTGAAACGCCGGGGATCGCCCTGACGGCGTTAATGCCCTTCTTGGCATCGCCCTTGAAGGACAGCAGGAGCTTGGATGAACCTGACAGACGCCTGGACAGATCGGAGATCGTATCTATGGCAGCCACCCTGCCCTTGTTGATGATGACTACCCTGTCACATACTTCCTGGATCTCAGAGAGGATATGTGAACTGATGATGACGGAGTGATCCTTGGCCAGTGTCCTGATGAGCTTTCTGATCTCGATGATCTGGTTGGGATCGAGACCTACCGTAGGCTCGTCGAGGATGAGGATACTGGGGTTGCCGACCAGAGCCTGGGCGATACCTACACGCTGCTTATATCCTTTGGACAGGTTGCCGATCAGTCTGTCAGCAACATCTACTATCTTTACCATGGCAATGATCTTTGCCAGCTGTTCCTTCCTCTCACTCCTCTTGACCTGTTTCAGATCACAGATAAAATTGAGATATTCCAGAACTGTCATATCAAGATAAAGAGGCGGAAGCTCAGGCAGGTAGCCGATGTCCTTCTTAGCCAGTTCAGGTTCTTCCAATATATCGTGACCGTTGACCTTAACGGTACCGGATGTCGAAGAGAGATATCCGGTGATAATGTTCATAGTAGTAGATTTGCCGGCGCCGTTGGGACCGAGAAATCCGAGCACTTCGTCGTCATTGACGGTAAAAGAAATGTCGTTGACCGCTTTCTTGTCACCATAGTGCTTAACCAGATTATTTATCTCAATCATGGTTATACCTCCATTTTTTCACATACAGAGCTATTTTATAACAAATGCACAAAAAAATATATAAATTTTATTATTTATACTAAGAAGGATCAGATACGGGGGCAGGAGTATACTGAGCTACCCGCCTGGGGTTATACCTCCTGAATACGGGATACATCTCATCCTTAAAGACAAATGCAACTTTGTACTTGAGACCGCTCTGATCCACATATGCATACCAGTTACTGTCATCCACGGCGATCTTGCGTTCACTGGAAACATTGAGGACGATTCCGAATTGGCGGAATCCTCACTGAACCTGTCGGAAGTTACGGGACCTATGTACTCACAATCCTTGATGGAAAAAGAGGCAAGCTCCTCCCTCTTCTTGTTTGCGATGATCCTGGCAACGTCAAATTCATCATTTGAGATCTCTATCTCATATACGAGATGCTGCTTCTTGTTGATCAGATATACCAGATAGCACAGACCGAATGATATCAGTCCGGTGAAATAGATTATGTTATAACCCATGAATATAGGGACAACATTAAGAACCGTAATGACAATAAGGAGCGCAATAATGGAAAATATGGTAAATAGTATGCCATACACGCCGTTCTTACGCTTGTAATGCACTTCGATAAATGAATCCTGGATCATTCTTTACTCCTGTTAATTGAAAAAGAAGCCGACTCCTCAGAGTCGGCTTCATCTTGTTCATTTGAATATGATCAGATCTGAGGACCTGCGGAAACGAGTGCCTTACCAGCTTCGTTTGTCTCATACTTCTTAAAGTTCTTGTTGAATCTCTCAGCAAGATCCTTAGCCTTTGTCTCCCACTCGGAAGCATCAGCGTATGTGTCACGGGGATCGAGGATGCCTGTGTTAACACCGGGAAGCTCTGTAGGAACCTCAAAGTTGAAGTAAGGGATCTTCTTTGTAGGAGCCTTGAGGATGTCGCCGCTAAGGATAGCATCGATGATTCCACGTGTATCAGGGATAGAGATCCTCTTGCCTGTGCCGTTCCAACCTGTGTTAACGAGGTAAGCCTTAGCGCCGGACTTCTCCATCTTCTTTACGAGCTCTTCAGCATACTTTGTAGGGTGGAGCTCAAGGAATGCCTGACC
>JAFWFV010000065.1 GCA_017515465.1 Clostridiales bacterium | reverse complement strand
TTTCGCAAGTATCGCCGTAAGTCCGGCAAAGAGCGCGGACAAAGCCGCCATGATCAGCCACATATCTTCCCCTTATTCATTGTCATATATTCTGGTAATTCTCGTCCATCAATTATCTCTAAGATAAATCCCGATTTGTCTTAGTCTATTATCCTGATGATTATCTATACTAACACTTCAACAGCCATATATCATTCCCTTTCAGGTATATTCCGTAAAAGTACCAAGAGCCCGGATCACTCCGGGCCCCTGTCACTTAATCGCTCAATTCACGAGACACCACTTCACAGCAATACCAAAATATCCTGTTTTAGGTTCGCAGAATCTCTCCGCCTTCAAAAATCCTTAAAATGCAGTCTTAAAATCGCAACCTCATTTTCAGGCAAACAAAAACCCGCAAACGCAATGTTTACGGGTGTTTCAAGGCAATGCAGTCAAATTGCTTTGCCACTATGGCGGAGATGGTGGGATTCGAACCCACGGATCCCGTTAGGGATCAACGCATTTCGAGTGCGCCCCGTTATGACCACTTCGATACATCTCCTTGTGCACGTGATATTTTAAATGAAAGACAGCGATTATTCAACTTTTTGTTATCATAGATGTATGGTTGTACGGGAGTTGACGTTAAGAGAGATCAGGTCTGTATATAAAGCCCATCTGAAGTATGATTTTCCGTCAGATGAGCGCAAGCCCCTTGCCGCGATAGAGAGATCAATTGGAAAGGGACAGTATTTGTGTCTGGGGGCATTCGGTGAAGACGGAATGCTCGGATATGCTTTCTTTGTCTTTTCCGGAAGGTACTGCCTGCTGGACTATTTTGCCGTCGTGTCCGGCAAGAGGAATATGGGTATTGGCAGCGCCTTTCTCACGGAACTGATCTCCTCTCCCCTTTTGAAGAGGTTCGGCCATGTGCTGATAGAGATCGACGATCCCGCTTACGCCTCAGGCCCGGATGACCTTGCCATAAGGGAGAGAAGAAAGAGTTTCTATCTCAATTGCGGAATAAAGAATACCAGGGTCAGTGCCCTGGTATTCGGTGTTGAATATCTGCTGCTGGAATTTCCATGCGGGGAGGATCGTTCCCCCGAAGAGACCGCGCGTGCATATGATGCGATATACCGCTCGATCCTGCCTTCGCTGCTGTACAGGAAGAATATCCTGATCAGAACCTGATATTATCCTTGAGATTATATGCGTCCTTTTCACCCTTGAGATAGGAAACTATTGCCAGGCCAAAGTCCACCGACGTGCCCATTGCCTGACTGGTGATTATATTCCCGTCCGTTACGACCTTGCTCTCTTCGTCGAGGACAGCACCATTCTCTCTGAGGACTTCCCGGAATCCGGGATTGCATGTGGCGTTCCTGCCGTTTAGCAGGCCCATCTCCGCAAAGATGGTGGGCGCCGCACAGATCGCTGCGATCCCCTTGTTCTCATCATAGAACTGCCTGATGTTTGCCTTGAGCAGGTTATTGGAATTCAGGTTCTCAGTTCCCTTTACACCGCCGGGCAGGATCAGCAGATCGTAATCGTTAAAGACTATATCTCTGATCACCTTGTCTGCAGTGATCCTGACGCCGCGGGAAGCGGTGATATCTGGCCTGTCCATTACGGATACTATGTCTACATCTATTCCCGCCCTCCTGAGCAGGTCAGCAGGTGTGATAGCTTCTGTCTCTTCTGTTCCGTCTGCTATGAATAATGCAACTTTCTTTGCCATAAGATGCCTCCTTGATAGTATTTCTATAATACACTTGATATTTCATCCGTTCCATATATCTCTTTGCAAAAAAGGAGCGACATCGCTGCCGCTCCCTAAAACCTTACGGTCGATTAACTGTGTCAGATAATTTTAATATATCCCTACCGTTCCACTGTTCAAGCGAAAAATTAGGCAGAAAAGGTGCAAGTTCTTTACTCGACTGTTACACTCTTGGCCAGATTCCTGGGTTTATCGACGTCACAGCCCTTATAAACAGCCATGTAGTAAGCGAAAAGCTGGCACGGGAGAACACCGAGGATGGGTGCCATCAATTCATCGCTGTCAGGGATTATGAACTTCTCATTGCAGGAAAACTTAATGTTCTCAAAGCGCTTGGGAATGATCGCCAGGACAGTTGCTCCTCTTGTGGCAACCTCCTTGATGTTTGACTCCATCTTGGGAACGAGCCCGTCCTGGGTAATGGTACTGACTACCAGAGTGCCGTCCTCGATGAGTGCTATGGTGCCGTGCTTGAGCTCGCCGCCTGCATATGCTTCGGAATGGATATATGATATCTCCTTGAGCTTGAGCGATGTCTCCATAGAGAGGAAATAATCCAGGCCTCTGCCGATAAAGAAGGTGCTGTCGGCATTGAAGTGCTTGGAGGCAAATCTCTGGATCTCCTTTTGGCGGGACAGGATCTCTGAGAGCTTATCGGGGATATCTATGAGCTCCTGCTGGTATCTGACATACTGCTCATCAGGAAGCCTGCCCAGAACATGAGCGAACTTCAGGGCGATGAGATAGAGACAGCCCAGCTGGCATGTATATGCCTTCGTTGATGCGACGGAGATCTCCGGGCCTGCCGCGGTATAGAGGACGTTATCCGCCTCCCTGGCTATGGTGCTTCCTATGACGTTCACGATGGCGAGCGTACGACTGCCCAGATCCTTTGCCTTCTTCATGGCATTTCTCGTGTCTAGCGTCTCACCTGACTGTGAGATAACGAGGGTCAGGGTATGCTCATCGATGATGGGATCCGAATAGATGAACTCACTGGCAACACCGATGACAACGGGTATCCTGCAGAGTTTCTCGATAAGGTATTTGCCGATGCATCCGGCGTGGTATGCCGTTCCGCAGGCAACGATATTGATGTTATGGATATCCTTTAAGTATTCCTCTGTGACATCGAAATGTTCCAGATAGATATCTCCTTCCTTGATCCTGGGGGTAACGGTCGCATCGAACACCTTGGGCTCCTCATGCATCTCCTTCATCATGAAGTGGGCATATCCGCCCTTCTGTACTGAATCGGCATCCCACTTAACCTCATCGATGCTGTATTCCACAGGTTCGCCGTAGACGTCCGTGATCTCGATGGAATTCCTGGTCATGGTGAGGATGCAGTTGTCCTCGAGGAATACAACGTTCTTGGTGTATTCGATCATGGCGGTAACATCCGATGCGATGAAGTTCTCGTCGTTGCCGATGCCTACTACTATCGGGTTATCCTTCTTGGCACAGATGAGCCTGTCAGGTTCATCGACGCACAGAACGCACAGGGCATAAGAACCGACGATATCCTTAAGGGCTCTCCTAACGGCTGCGTTGATGTCACTGCAGTCATTCAGCCTGTAGTAATATTCGATGAGCTGTGCTGCGACCTCGGTATCAGTCTCAGAGGCGAACACATATCCCTTTTTCTTCAGGAAGCTCCTGAGTTCAGCGTAGTTCTCGATGATGCCGTTATGCACTACGCAGAGCTTGCCGTTCATGGACATGTGAGGGTGGGAGTTCTCGTCGCTTGGAGCGCCGTGGGTAGCCCATCTGGTATGTCCGATGCCGGCTGATATCCTGTTGGTATGCTTATCGTCGAGAGTATATCCCGCTTCTGCGACGGCCTGTCTCAATTCCTTGACGTAACCCTTCTTCTTTACCAGTTCCAGCTTGCCGTCCTGGATGAACGATACGCCTGCTGAATCGTATCCTCTGTATTCCAATGTCGAGAGACCGTTAAGGAGCACTCCCAGTGTATTACGCGGTCCTATGTATCCTACTATTCCACACATGAGTCATTCCTCCTTACAACAGTTCCTTCAGTCTGCCACACGCTTCGGCCGTTGATTCGTGCGTGCCGAAGGCAGTGATCCTGAAGAAGCCTTCACCTGCTTTGCCAAATCCCTCTCCGGGTGTTCCTACGATGTTGGCATCGTACAGGAGCATGTCGAAGAAATCCCAGCTGTTCATGTTCATGGGACACTGCAGCCAGATATAAGGGGAGTTCTTGCCGCCGGTATAGTAGATGCCCTTGCCGCTGAGCGTATCACCCAGCATGGAGGCATTTTCCCTGTAATAATCAATGTTTGCCATGCACTGCCTGATGCCTTCAGCGGACAGTGCTGCCTCTGCTCCTCTCTGGACTGGATATGACACGCCGTTGAACTTTGTCGACTGTCTCCTGAGCCACATCTTGTTGAGGCTGGTACCATCTGACGATAACAGTTTCCGGGGGACGACAGTCCATCCGCATCTGGTTCCCGTGAATCCTGCGAACTTGGAGAAAGAGCATACCTCGATCGCACATCTGTCAGCGCCTTCTATCTCGTAGATGGTGTGGGGGATGTCATCCGTTACGAATGCCTCGTAAGCGGAATCGTATATGATCAGTGATCCCGTACTGAGAGCATATTCCACCCAGGTCCTGAGCTGTCCGTGATCGTAGGCTGCACCTGTGGGATTGTTGGGGGAACAGAGATAGATTACCCTTGCACCCGCCGATGCGATCTGATCCGGCATGGCCAGGAAGCCGTTTTCCTTGTTTCCGGTTATGAGGGTGATCCTGTTGCCGTTCATGAGGTTGGAATCAACATACACGGGATATACGGGATCAGGGATTATGATCTCGTTATTTCCCAGGATATCCACCAGATTGCCGATGTCGCTCTTGGCACCATCTGATATGAACACCTCACCGACGTCGATATCCGCCCTGTTGTCTTTATAATGCCTGACGACTGCTTCCTTCAGGAAGGGATAGCCGCTCTCGGGGGGATAGCCTCTGAAGGTCTCCTTAACACCCATCTCGGATACAGCTCTGTTCATTGCATCTACGACCACGCCGGGAAGGGGAAGCGTTACGTCGCCTATACCAAGCCTGATCAGTCTTGCATCAGGCTTCTGTTCCGTATATTTTCTGACTCTGGAAGCGATCTCGGAAAACAGATACGTCTCCTTGATGTGTTTGTAGTTCTCATTGATGCTGATATTCATTCTTTCACCGCTTTCTCAACAAAAAAGGTGCCTATCAGCGCAGGCATCTGCCTGCATCGATAAGCACCATTGCTCTGTTTATTAACAGTAGTTTTATACTCTTATTTAGCGCCAAAGTCAAGTTTTCCTCCGTAATACAGAAGACCTGTGTCCCGAAGGGCAACAGGTCTTCCTAAAGCGGTATGGAATGGGCAATATTTGTTCGAACCTTATCTTAATGCTCAAACATACAAGTCCTTCGGACTTAACTCGCATTAAGATAAGTTCTCACTCAATCAGCGGCTTAACTCCGTGCGGCGATAGTCCTCTCTCCTTCAGGACTTAACTCGTATTAAGACAAGTTCTCACTCTTTCTGCGGCGACAGTCCTCTCTCCTTCAGGACTTAACTCGCATTAAGATAAGTTCTCACTCTTTCTGCGGCTTAACTCCGTGCGGAAAGGGATTCATTCGCTCCAGGCATCAGATCACCTGACACCGAAGAGGAGTTCGCCGTATGTAGGGAACGGCCAGTATTCTGCTGAAGTAAGGAGTTCCAGCTTGTCGCAGTGCTTACGGAGGTCATCCATCGCAGGGATCATGTCGTCCTTGATCTTGTCTGCGAGCACTTCATAATCGCTTATTGCATCGCATTCCTTGATGAGAGCGTTCAATGATTTGAGCGACTTGTTTGCTGCACTCATCTCTTCGGAGATCTCTGCAAATGTTTCCTTTTCGAATTCTGCAGATCCGCCTGCTGCATCGATGACGGAGATGCCGGAAGCAAGGTCAGCTGCATATGCGGATACTGCAGGCAGGATATCCTGCTTTGCCATTACTGACATTGTCTCGTACTCGATGTTGAGGAGCTTGCAGTATTTCTCCAGGAAGATCTCGTGACGTGAGTTCATCTCGACTTCCGTATAGACCTTATGCTTTGTGAGCATCTCGACGTTCTTGGGATCGAGATAGTGCTTGACTGCATCAGGCAGTGTCTTGTAATTGTGGAGGCCTCTCTTTTCTGCTTCTGCGATCCATGAATCGTCGTAGCCGTTGCCGTTGAAGAGGATCCTCTTATGTGCGGAGATCTCAGCCTTGATCAGATCGTGGAGTGCTGACTCGAAATCTGATGCACCTTCGAGGCTGTCAGCAAATCCTGACAGGACTTCTGCAACTGCAGCATTGAGGATGGTGTTGGCCATTGCGATCGATGATGCGGAGCCGAGCATTCTGAACTCGAACTTGTTGCCTGTAAATGCGAAGGGGCTGGTCCTGTTACGGTCTGTCGTATCCTTGGGGAATCTGGGCAGAACGTGTACGCCCACCTTCATGATCTCCTTTTCCCTGGAGCCGTAGGGACGGTCCTCAACGATGGATTCGAGGATCTCAGTGAGCTCGGATCCGAGGAATACTGAGATGATAGCCGGAGGTGCTTCGTTGGCACCTAATCTGTGGTCGTTGCCGGCTGATGCTACGGACAGACGGAGGAGATCCTGATACTCATCAACTGCCTTGATGACTGCAGTGAGGAAGAGCAGGAATGAAGCGTTGTCCCTGGGCGTGTCACCGGGATCGAGGAGGTTGATGCCGTTATCTGTTGAGATGGACCAGTTATTATGCTTTCCTGAACCGTTTACACCCTCGAAAGGCTTCTCATGGAGGAGACATACCAGATCGTGCTTTCTGGCAACCTTCTGCATGATCTCCATGGTGAGCTGGTTATGGTCTGCTGCGATGTTTGTCGTAGTAAAGATGGGAGCCAGCTCATGCTGTGCGGGAGCAACCTCATTATGCTCCGTTGTGGCAAGAATTCCGAGCTTCCAGAGTTCCTCATTGAGGTCCTTCATGAAGGCCTGGACACGGGGCTTGATAACACCAAAGTAATGATCTTCCATCTGCTGTCCCTTGGGAGGAAGTGCACCGAAGAGCGTCCTGCCGGTATAGATGAGATCCTTGCGCTGGTCGTACATCTTCTTGTCGATGAGGAAGTATTCCTGCTCAGGACCTACTGTTGTCCTGATGGATGTTACATCATCGTAGCCGAAGATCTTCATGATCCTCATCGCCTGCTTGTTGATAGCTTCCATGGAACGGAGCAAAGGCGTCTTCTTGTCCAGTGCCTCGCCGTTATATGAGCAGAATGCAGTAGGGATGCAGAGTACGCCGTCCTTGATGAATGCGAATGATGTGGGATCCCATGCTGTATATCCTCTGGCCTCGAATGTTGCCCTGATGCCTCCTGAAGGGAAGGAAGATGCGTCGGGCTCACCCTGGATCAGTTCCTTGCCGGAGAAGTGCATGATGACCTTGCCGTCAGCCTGGGGAGCAATAAAACTGTCGTGCTTCTCAGCCGTAATGCCGGTAAGAGGCTGGAACCAATGTGTATAGTGTGTGGCGCCCTTCTCGATAGCCCACTGCTTCATCTCATTGGCGATTACAGTTGCAGCCTCAGGTGTAAGTCTCTTTCCGTGATCGATAGCCTCCTTAACAGACTTATAGACCTCTTTCGGAAGTCTGGACTTCATCACTGATTCGTCAAAAACATTCTCTCCGAAAAACTCTTCTACCGTTTTCATAAGCTTTACTCTCCTTTGATTTTGCGAAAACAAAAAAGACGCCATGAACCCGTAAAAGTTCATGGCGTCCTTGCCGTTTGTCTTCAATTATGTGGTCAATATACACCTGAAGTTTTTTGTTGTCAACAAGCAATTATCGATTGACATGAATCTATTATAGTGGCAAAATCTGTTAATGAACAAAGGCGTTCATTCCGTGCATCTTGTGATCCGCGGGATGGCGCCATTTTCTTTATCCGGATATTTTTCAACAGCGGAGGATCTGAGGCGATGAATTGTTCTTTGAGCGAATTTATGCAGTATATCGAAGAAGAAGATATCAAGTTTATAAAGCTGGCTTTTTGCGATGTTCACGGCGTACCGAAAAACATATCGGTAATGCCTAACGAACTGGAGGATGCGATAATCAACGGAATACCGATTAACGCATCTCTGATACCGGGATTCGGAGAGAATATCTATCCCGATCTTTTCCTGCATCCCGACATATCCACCACAACGCTTCTTCCCTGGAGGCCTGAGAACGGGAAGGTAATAAGGATGTTCTGCGACATCACGCTGCAGGACGGAACGCCTTTCGCGATCGACACGAGAAAGGTCCTTAAGAATGCCATGAAGAAAGCGGCAGATGACGGTGTGGAATTCAAGTTCGGATCCAGGATCGAATTCTATCTGTTCAAGACAGATGAGGAAGGCAATCCTACCAACACTCCCTACGACAATGCGGGATACATGGACATCGCTCCGCTGGATAAGGGCGAGAACGTCAGGAGAGAGATCTGCCTCACTCTGGAGAGGATGGGAATACTGCCCATCAATTCACACCATGAAGCAGGTCCCGGTCAGAACCAGATCGACTTCACATCCGGTGATCCTCTCAAGTCAGCTGACAACGTCATCACATACATATCAGTAGTCAAGACCATCGCCGCCAGATACGGCCTTTATGCGGATTTCTCGCCAAAGCCTCTGGAGGGTGCTCCCGGCAACGGATTCCACATCAATGTTTCCGCCTCACGTGCAGGCAGCGATAACGTTCTGCCCTCTGCCATTGCAGGCATACTGGAACACATCCACGACACTACAGTCTTCTTTAACAATTCCAACGATTCATACAAGAGATTCGGCAAAGGTTCCGCACCCCAGTTCATCAGCTGGTCTTCGGACAACAGGGGACAGCTCATACGCATACCTCCCGCAGGTCCATCACGCAGCAGATATGCACAGCTCAGGTCACCGGACGCTCACGCCAATCCGTATCTGGCCATGGCCCTCATCATATACGAGTGTCTGGACGGCATCGGGAAGGGCCTGGATCTGCCGGAATCAAACGTAAGCGGAAATGCACTTCCCGGATCGCTCAAGGAAGCCAAGGCTCTGGCAAAGGCAGATCCGTTCCTGAACGATGTATTCGGAAAAGAACTGATAGAAGCATACTGCAGATAAGCGGAAAAGGAGACAGGGGCACACATGCTTAAAGAACAGAAATACAGTGTTCTTATAGCTTCGTCAAATGAGAAGTTCGACCAGATACTTCTCTCGCTCCTGCCTGCCAACGAATATGGTCCCGTGGATGTCGTAAACTCTGCAGGATCTGCCAGGCGCAAGCTCCTGGAGATGAGCTATGACATCCTGATAGTAAACGCACCTCTCAAAGACGAGAGAGGTGCTAACTTCGCAGTGGACTGTGCCCGCGAGACCGGCATGGGGATCATGCTCCTTCTGGATGCATCCATATTCGATGAGGTCAGTACCGTGGCAGAGGAATACGGAGTATTGTGCCTGTCCAAGCCCACGAACAGAGCTGCGGTTACATCGTCATTGAGACTCCTTTGCGCTACGCGCCAGAGACTCAAGAGAATGGAAAAGAAGGCATCGTCTTTCGAGGAAAAGATCCAGGAGATCAAGCTCGTCAACAGAGCCAAGCTCCTCCTCATGGAAAAAGCGGATCTGTCAGAGGAAGATGCCCACAGATTTATAGAAAAGATGGCAATGGACTCCAGGAGTCCTAAGGTTGAGATCGCTCAAGAAATAATCACAAGATACAAGGAGTAGTGTTATGACTAAATTCATCTTCGTAACGGGAGGAGTTGTATCGGGCCTTGGAAAAGGCATCACGGCAGCCTCCCTCGGCAGACTGCTTAAAATGCGCGGACTCAAGGTTGCGGCTCAGAAGCTGGACCCATACATCAATGTGGATCCGGGTACCATGAGCCCTTACCAGCACGGCGAGGTCTACGTCACCGAAGACGGTGCTGAGACCGACCTGGATCTGGGACACTATGAGAGGTTCATAGATGAGAACCTGAACCGTTTTTCCAACCTCACCACGGGCAAGGTGTACTCCAATGTAATCGCAAAAGAGAGACGGGGAGAATATCTGGGTTCCACCGTCCAGATCATCCCTCATGTTACGGATGAGATAAAGAGGTTCATCTACAATGTCGGCCGTGAGACATCGGCTGATGTGGTCATAACGGAAGTTGGCGGCACGATAGGTGATATCGAGGGCCAGCCTTTCATCGAAGCGATCCGTCAGGTGGGCAACGAAGTGGGACGGGAGAATTCCCTTTATATCCACGTATGTCTGCTCCCCTACCTGAAGGCATCAGGTGAGCATAAGACAAAGCCAACCCAGCATTCAGTAAAAGAACTTCAGGGAATGGGTATCACACCTGACATCATCGTCCTCAGGACGGACGAGATCATCGAGGACAAGAGCATATTCGGCAAGATCGCACACTTCTGCAACGTCAAGGAGGACTGCGTCATCGAGAACAATACGCTTCCCGTCCTGTACGAAGCTCCGCTCATGCTGGAAAGGAGCGGCATGTCTGATATCGTCTGCCGCGAGCTCGGACTCGACTGCCCGCCTCCCGATCTGAGCGAATGGGAAGACCTGATCGACAGGATCAAGTCCAGATCGACACATGTTACCATCGGTCTGGTAGGTAAATATACACAGCTGCACGATGCATATCTGTCAGTTGTTGAAGCGCTGCACCATGCAGGTTATTACTGCAATTCTGCAGTATACATAGAGTGGATCGATTCAGAGACTCTGAACGAAGCCAACTACACCGATATACTGGGCAGCGTTGACGGAGTGATAGTTCCCGGCGGATTCGGCGGAAGAGGCATCGAGGGAATGATACTGACGGCACGATACTGCCGCGAGAACAATATCCCCTATCTGGGAATATGTCTCGGCATGCAGATCGCGGTTATAGAAGCTGCCAGAGACCTCCTCGGCTATACTGATGCCAATTCGAGTGAATTCGATGATTCCTCGGCTCATAAGGTCATCGATTTCATGCCCGGGCAGAGCGAGGATGTAGCCAAAGGAGGCACTCTCAGACTAGGCAGCTATCCATGCAAGATCAAAGCCGGATCTACTATGGAAAGGTGTTATGGCTCCGATCTTATAAACGAACGTCACAGACACAGATACGAATTCAATAACGATTACAGAGAACAGCTTACGGATGCCGGACTGGTAATAAGCGGTCAGTCTCCTGACGGGCTGTTGGTAGAGACAGTGGAGTACACATCTCATCCCTTCTTTGTGGGAGTACAGCACCACCCCGAATTCAAGTCAAGACCCAACAGACCCCACCCGCTGTTTACCGGACTCGTAAAGGCCAGCCTGAAAGCTTAAGCAGACCTGCCTTTCCTGATCGTTGTTCCGCATGTCCTGCATCTATCCTCACCATGGATGAGAATCATCTGACCGCCGTCTCTTCTTCACTTTTCTGCGGCGACATATGTGGCTGTCTGATCTGTTGATCACTTTATTTCTCGCATCAGATTTTTTTATTTGGATCAGATCTCCATCTGGCCTTCAAATACCTTTTCACAGTTTCCGGTCATGTAAACTGCCTCATCAGTATATCTGACGGTCAGGTCTCCGCCCCGGAGTATGACCCTGATGTCTTCACCCTTGCGGCAGAATCCGTTGAGGCACGCAGCAACTGCTGCAGCACATGCACCTGTCCCGCAGGCCATGGTCTCTCCTGAACCTCTCTCCCATACGCGCATCTTTATGGTGTGGTCATCGATAACCTTGACGAATTCCGTGTTGACGCGTTCAGGGAACAGTTCATTATTCTCAAATGAAGGGCCGGTCCTCTCCAGATCCATGACATCCACCAGATCGGTAAATACGACTGCGTGGGGATTACCCATGGATACGCATGTTATATTGTACTGTGATCCTCCGATCTCAGTCTTTCTGTTGATGATGCTGTCGCCATCCAGTTTCACAGGTATCATGGCTGGGTTAAGCTCTGCCCTGCCCATATCGGCCTCGACCCTTACGACCTCATCACCCAGTGTCATGAGTTCCAGTTTCTTGATGCCGCTCTTTGTCTCCACTGTCATGTGCTTGCGCTTATGTCCTGCCGTATCGTACATGTATTTTCCGACACAGCGGATAGCGTTGCCGCACATATTGCCCTCGGAACCGTCCAGGTTAAACATGATCATGCGGCAGTCTGCCACCCTCGAGGGAGCTATCAGGACGATGCCGTCACCGCCTACTCCGAAGTGACGGTCGGACATGAATACTGACAGCGATTCCGGCGATGCGACCATCTTGTCCAGACAGTCGATGTAGATATAATCGTTGCCGCATCCCTGCATCTTGGTAAAGCTGATCTTTCTCTTCTTCTCCCTCATGTTGTTGATATCAACGAGTTCCGTATTGATCTCGCTGTATCTGCTCATGAGACTGTCGGCGAGAGCATCAGCAGTATCTATCGCTGTAAGACAGGGGATGCCCAGCATTACCGCACGGCGGCGGAGCTTGACAGAGTCCCTGGCAGGGAGCCTGCCCTTGGCAGATGTGGATATGATGTAGTTGACCTTGCCGCTCTCCAGCAGCGTCATCGTATTATCAGTATCGGATTCATGGATCTTGTGAACGGTCTCAACGGTAAGTCCCGCATCGCGGAGCGTTACGGCATTTCCTGCCGTTGCGTAGAGTTCGAATCCCAGGCCTGCGAATTTCTTGGCGACTTCGACTATCTCCGATTTATCTGAATCCCTGACGGAGATGAGGACTCCGCCGTGCTTATACATCTTGTAGCCTGCTGCGATCAGTCCTTTGTATAGGGCCTCTGACAGATTCCTGCCTACGCCCAGGACCTCACCGGTGGACTTCATCTCAGGTCCGAGCTGCGTGTCAACGTCCGTCAGTTTCTCGAACGAGAATACGGGGACCTTGACGCACGTATATGGTGACTGGCGGTAAAATCCCACGCCGTAATCCATGTCGGCAAGCTTCTCTCCGAGAGATACCCTGATGGCGATATCGACCATGGCGACACCCGTTACCTTGCTCATGTAGGGCACGGTCCTAGATGCTCTGGGATTTACCTCGATAACGTAGATCTGGTCATCCTTGACGATGTACTGGATATTAACGATGCCGATGGATGAGAGTCCTTCGCACAGAGCCTTGGTGGTGTCGACGAGGCGCTTTGCCATACGGTCGTAGATATGCTTTGCGGGATATACCGCGATGGAGTCACCGGAATGGATTCCTGCCCTCTCGATGTGTTCCATAATTCCCGGAATGAGGACGTCATGACCGTCGTAGATGGCATCGACCTCGATCTCCCTGCCCTGTATGTATTTATCGATGAGAACGGGATTCTCGATCCCCTGTCCCAGGATGATGGACATGTATTCCTTAACATCCTCATCGTGGAAGGCTATGGTCATGTTCTGACCGCCCAGAACGTATGAGGGCCTGAGGAGTATGGGATATTCCAGGGTGTGGGCAGCACTTAATGCCTCTTCCTCAGTCAGTACTGAAAAGCCCTTGGGTCTTGCTATTCCCAGACGCTCCAGGAGTGCATCGAACCTCTCACGGTCCTCTGCCATGTCTATGGAATCAGCTGACGTTCCGAGAATGTTGATGCCTGCTTCTGCAAGTGTCTTGGTAAGCTTGATCGCCGTCTGACCTCCGAAGGCAACGACTACTCCCCAGGGGTCTTCCTGGGCTATTATGTGCATGACATCCTCAGGTGTCAGAGGCTCGAAATAAAGCCTGTCACCCGTATCGAAATCAGTTGATACCGTCTCGGGATTGTTATTGATTATGACTACCCTGTATCCCAGTTTGCGCAGGGCATTTACACAGTGAACGGCAGCATAGTCGAATTCGATACCCTGACCGATCCTGATGGGACCGGAACCGATGACGATTATGGTCTTTCTGTCATCCTTCTCCCATTCGTCAGCCTCGTTTTCCGCACCTGCGCCCTTCAGGTTATATGTGGCGTAGAAATAAGGCGTAGTTGCACGGAATTCTCCTGCGCAGGTATCTACCATCTTGTAGGTGACCTCGATATCATCGCCAAAGCCTTCCACGCTCTGACCTGATATGCGCGAGAGCGTCCTGTCCGTATATCCCAGTTTCTTTCCCAGGGTGTACTTTCCGGAGTCGATCCCGCCTTCGATGGATCTCTCAAAATCCATCAGTTTCTTGACCTTGCTCAGGAACCAGTTATCGATCATGGTGGTCTCATGGATCTCATCCACGTTCATTCCGCGGTACAGACCCTCTGCCACATAGAAGAGCCTCTCATCAGTCGTCCTGGATATGCCTTCCCTGATCTCCTCATCAGACATTGTGGAAAGTTTCTTGATCCTCAGTGAATCTGCGGATATCTCAGCCCCTCTTACAGCCTTCATCAGAGCGCTCTCGAAGGAGTCTGATATGGACATGACCTCGCCCGTTGCCTTCATCTGCGTGCCCAGATCCCTCTTGGCGTATACGAACTTGTCAAAAGGCCACTTGGGGAACTTGACCGCAACATAGTCCAGTGCAGGTTCAAATGCCGCATATGTATTTCCGGTAACGGCATTCCTGATCTCATCCAGACGGTAGCCCAGAGCGATCTTTGTTGCGACCTTTGCTATGGGATAGCCCGTTGCCTTGGAAGCCAGAGCAGACGACCTGGACACACGGGGATTGACCTCTATGACCGCATATTCAAATGATGTGGGATGGAGAGCGAACTGGCAGTTGCATCCTCCTTCCACGCCTAACGCTTCGATTATCTTGAGGGATGCTGACCTGAGCATCTGGTATTCCTTGTCTGACAGGGTTACAGCAGGAGCTATTACTATGCTGTCTCCTGTATGTACTCCGACGGGATCCAGGTTCTCCATGGAGCAGACGGTAATGACATTACCTGACTTGTCCCTGATGACCTCGAATTCTATCTCCTTCCATCCTGCGATGCACTTCTCGATCAATACCTGGGTGATCGGTGACAGACTCAGGCCGTTCCTCGCAATTTCGTGGAGTTCACTCTCAGAATATGCGATTCCGCCGCCTGAGCCGCCAAGTGTAAAAGCCGGTCTGACGATGACCGGATAACCGATCTCTGATGCAAATCCGATGGCCGAATCCACGTCATTTACAACGAGTGACGGGATGCAGGGTTGTCCTATGGATTCCATTGTATCCTTAAATGCCTGTCGGTCCTCTGCCTTGTCGATACATTCCGGGGATGATCCCAGGAGCTTGACTCCGTTCCTCTCCAGGAAACCTTCCTTGGCCAATTCCATGCAGAGTGTAAGAGCAGTCTGACCGCCCAGTCCCGACAATATGGCGTCGGGCTTTTCATTTTCTATGATCCTCTTAACTGTGGTAAGTGTCAGGGGTTCGATGTAGATCTTGTCCGCCATCGCCTTGTCGGTCATGATGGTGGCAGGATTGGAATTGATCAGCACGATCTCGATGCCGTCCTCCCTGAGTGCGCGGCAAGCCTGAGTTCCCGCATAATCGAACTCTGCCGCCTGGCCTATTACGATAGGGCCTGAACCAATTACCAGAACTTTGCGAATACTCTGATCCAAAGGCATTATGAACGCCCCCCTTCCATCATGCTGATAAACCTGTCAAATAGAAATTCCGTATCTTTGGGACCGCCTGATGCCTCAGGATGGAACTGTACCGAGAAGCATTTTCTGTCCTTGTATATGATGCCCTCGTTGGTGCCGTCGTTAACATTTACAAAGAGCTCTTCTGCTATGGCAGGATCGATGGAATCAGAGACCACAGCATAACCGTGGTTCTGGGATGATATGAACACCCTGCCGTCCCTGAGATCCTTGACCGGGTGATTGGCACCTCTGTGTCCGTACTTGAGCTTTGTTGTCTTAAAACCGTTGGACAGGGCCAGGAGCTGATGTCCCAGGCAGATGCCCATGGTGGGGATGTTGAACTGAGCCAGTTCACGGAGCGTGTTTATTGTATCGGTGTTATCTTCCGGATCGCCGGGACCGTTGCTGATAAAGATGCCGTCCGGCTTGGCATTCAGGATATCCGCCACAGCGCTGTCTGCCGGGAGTAGCACCACCCTGCAGCCTCTGTTTACGAGACATCTGATTATGTTTTCCTTTACGCCGCAGTCCAGCATCGCAACTGTGTAATTGGCTTCTTCAGGTTCGTATGTCCTGGGGGATGGTACCGTGACCTCTGATACGGGATCTGTTATCCTGTATGACCTGATCTCATCCAGAGCCTTGACCATGTCAGCAGGCAGTTCAGATGTGATAAGGCCGTTCATTACGCCCTTCTCCCTCAATGTCCTGGTGAGTGCCCTGGTGTCAATGCCCCTGATTCCGGGGATGTCATTATCCCTGAGATAATCATCCAGCGTCATCTCACATCTGAAATTAGACGGCTCATCGCAGGATTCCCTGACGATATAGGCAGACACGCTGGGGACTTCTCCCTCCCTGTCCGGCGGGATGATCCCGTAGTTTCCTATGAGAGGAAAAGTCTGTACGACTGCCTGTCCCTTGTAGCTCTTGTCTGTCAATGTCTCGAGATAGCCCGTCATGGACGTGGTAAATACTATCTCTGCCAATACCTCTTTTTCTGCTCCGAAGGCCTCGCCTTCAAATACCATTCCGTTTTCCAATACCAAATACCGCTTCATACCTTACCGCCTCACAACATATTCGAATAACCCATCAGGTATCTGTCAACTTCCTCTGCCGTATCCCGTCCTTCGCGGAGCCCCCATACGACAAGTGACTGTCCTCTCCTGCAGTCTCCCGCTGCGAATATCTTCTCACCGGATGTACGGTGCGAAGAACCTTCCGTCTTGAGGTTGGACCTGGCATCCGTTTCTATCCCGAACGCTTCGGATATATACTTTTCAGGACCCAGGAAGCCTGCTGCGATGAGGACGATCTGTGCAGGGATGACCTCTTCGGATCCTTCGATGAGATTCATCTTCATCCTGCCGTCTTCACCCTTCTGCCAGTCGATCTTAACAGTCTCGACGCCTGTCAGCTTTCCGTCCGTGTCACGGACAAAGCTCTTTACCGTAGTCTCATATATACGCGGATCCCTGCCGAATACGGCTATGGATTCCTCCTGTCCATAATCGGTCTTGGAGACCTTGGGCCACTCCGGCCAGGGATTGTTTTCTGCACGTGTCTCCGGGGGCTTGGGCATCATCTCCAGCTGCGTTACGGACTTGCATCCGTGCCTGATCGATGTTCCCACACAGTCGTTGCCGGTATCGCCGCCTCCGATGATGACAACGTCCTTGTATTTGGAACTGATGTAATCAGTATCGGAGATATCTGATGCCAGTACCACCCTGGTGGTAGACGTCAGATAGTCGACAGCGTAATAGATGCCGTCTCCATCTCTTCCCGGTGCGTTGATGTTCCTGGGATTCCTGGATCCGCAGGCCAGTATGACTGCATCGTAGCTGTCCAGGATCTTTTTGGGGGCTACGTTCCTGCCCACATCACTGTTGAATATGAATTCCACACCCTCAGCCTTCATGAGCTCGACACGTCTGGTGATTATCTTCTTTTCCAGTTTCATGTTGGGGATGCCGTACATCAGGAGTCCGCCGGGTCTGTCTGCCTTCTCGTAGACTGTTACGCTGTGACCTCTCCTGTTGAGCCAGTGGGCAGCAGAAAGGCCGGCAGGTCCGGAACCTATTACGGCAATCTTCTTTCCGCTCCTTTTTTCAGGGATCCTGGGCTTTATGTGTCCTGTCTCAAAAGCCTTTTCGATAATGGCGTATTCGTTGTCCCTGACCGTGACAGGATCGCCGTTCAGTCCGCAGGTACATGCCTTTTCACAGAGTGCGGGACATACCCTGGATGTGAACTCAGGGAAAGGATTTGTCATGGTCAGCCTGTCTGATGCCTCATCCCAGAATCCCTTGTAGAGCAGATCGTTCCAGTCAGGGCAGAGATTGTTCAGAGGACATCCGGACACCATTCCGCAGATGGGCTTTCCGAACTGGCAGAAAGGCACACCGCAGTCCATGCATCTGGCCGCCTGTTCGCGTCTGGCATCGTCATCCGCCGGAGTATGGAACTCGTTATACGACTTGATCCTCTCCATCGGTTCGACGGCTCTGTTCTCTATCCTTCCATATTCCATAAAACCACCTGTTTTACCCATATGGATCACCCGTTTATCCTTTCCTGGAAAGCCTTTATCTTGGCTTCATCCTCGTTTAGGCCGGAAGCCATGTACTTCTCGATGGCTTCCATCATAGCCTTGTAATCATGAGGGACAACCTTCTTGAACTTTTTGACGTAATCGTCAAAGTCCCTGAGGATCTGTCTGCCCACATAAGATGATGTCCGCCTGACATGTTCTTCGATCAGGCTCTTAAGCTCGTTCCTGTCAGCCTCATCAGTTATCCTGGAGAAGCCTACAAGCGATTTGTTGAGCTTCGTATAGAGATCGTTCTCCTCATCGAGAACGTATGCTATGCCGCCGCTCATTCCGGCTGCAAAGTTCTTTCCGACCTGCCCCAGGATGACGGCCTTGCCGCCTGTCATGTATTCGCATCCGTGATCGCCGGTTCCCTCGCATACGACGGTGGCACCGGAATTCCTGACACAGAATCTCTCGCCTGCAACACCGTTTATGAACGCCTTGCCCGATGTGGCTCCGAAGAACGCAACGTTGCCTACGATGATGTTCTCATCTGCCCTGAGCTTGAAGTGTTCAGGAGCGCTGAGGCTCAGTATTCCGCCTGACAGGCCCTTGCCGAAATAGTCGTTGGCATCGCCTTCAACATTGATCGTCAGGCCGCTTGGTATGAATGCGCCGAAGCTCTGGCCTGCAGAACCCTTGCAGTTTACAGTGAACGTGTCATCTTCCAGAGTGTCTTTATACTTGCGTGAGATCTCTGCACCGAAGAGCGTTCCAACCGTTCTGTTGAGGTTAGTGATCTTCAGATCTATGCTGTGCTTCTGATGATCTTCAAAAGCCTGCTTGAACTCAGGTATGATCACGCTCTCATCGATGGTCTTGCCGAGTTCGAAATCATAAACGTCTGCGGGATCAAAATGCTTCTTGACATCCTGTCTCGAATTGTAGGGATCGGAAAGGATGATATCCATGTCGATCCCGGCGGGATGCGATCCTGCCGCAAACTCCTTCTTCCTGAGCAGATCTGATCTGCCGACCAGTTCATCGATCGTGCGGATGCCAAGGCTGGCCATTATCTCACGTGTTTCCTGGGCAATGAATGTCATGAAATTGATGACGTATTCAGGCTTGCCCTTGAACTTCTTCCTCAGCTCGGGATTCTGTGTGGCAACGCCTACGGGACATGTATCCAGATTACATACTCTCATCATGACGCATCCCATGGTGACCAGAGGTGCAGTTGCAAATCCGAACTCCTCTGCACCCAGCATCGCTGCTATTACGACGTCACGTCCCGTGAGGAGCTTTCCGTCTGCCTCGATGACCACCTTGGATCTCAGGTTGTTCTGGATCAGTGTCTGATGAGTCTCTGCAACACCCAGCTCCCAGGGGAGACCGGCGTTGTGGATGGAGCTGGCGGGAGCTGCTCCCGTGCCTCCGTCATATCCTGAGATGAGGACTACTCCGGCTCCTGCCTTAGCAACACCTGAAGCGATGGTTCCGACGCCGGATTCTGATACGAGCTTTACTGATATCCTGGCATCCTTGTTGGCATTCTTCAGATCGTAGATCAGCTGTGCGAGATCCTCGATGGAATATATATCATGATGAGGCGGAGGTGATATCAATGCGACACCCGGTGTGGAATGCCTCGTTTTGGCGATCCAGGGATATACCTTCTTGCCGGGCAGATGTCCGCCCTCTCCGGGCTTTGCTCCCTGAGCCATCTTGATCTGCAGTTCCTTTGCGGAGATGAGGTATTGGGATGTTACGCCGAACCTTCCTGATGCAACCTGCTTGATCGCAGAGCAACGGTCCTCAGCTGTTCCCTTTGTGGCGATCCTCTCAGGATCCTCGCCGCCTTCACCGCTGTTGCTCTTGCCGCCCAATCTGTTCATGGCGATGGCCATGCACTCATGTGCTTCCTGTGATATGGAACCATAGGACATGGCACCTGTCTTGAACCTCTTTACGATGCTCTCAACAGGTTCTACCTCATCGATATCGATAGCGCCGTTTTCAGGATATTTGAACTCCAGAGTGCTCCTCAGTGTCACATGACGGCTTTCCCTGTTGATGACATCGGAGAACTGCTTGAACAGACTGTAATCTCCGGTCCTTGTTGCCTTCTGCAGCAGCAGGATCGATTCGGGATTATAGAGATGATCCTCTTTGTTGGAACGCTCCTTGTGCCATCCATTGATGCTGAGCGTGTCGGGGATAGTCAGATCCTGGGGATCGAAGGCCCTGTCGTGGAGCCTTATGGTCCTGTCTTCGATGTTCTTGAGAGTGATTCCTCCCACTCTGCTCACGGTATCGGGGAAGTATGCATCCATCAGTTCCTGACCGATTCCGAGAGCCTCAAAGATCTTGGATCCCTGATAGGACTGGATGGTCGAGATTCCCATCTTGGCACTGATCTTGACGATGCCGTGAACGATGGCAGATGTATATGCCTGGCTGGCCTCGGTGTAGTCCTTGTCGATCATGCCCCTGTTGATCAGATCGGATATGGTGTCGAATGCCAGATAGGGATTTATAGCGCTGGCACCGAATCCCATGAGCGTCGCAAAATGATGGACCTCACAGGGTTCACCTGACTCCAGTATGATCGATATGGATGTATTCATCCTAGTTCTGACAAGATAGGATTCCAGCGCTGCAACAGCCAGGAGAGAAGGTATCGCAACATGTTCCCTGTCGACTCCGCGGTCTGTCAGGATCAATATCTCAGCGCCCTCCTCATGGGCTCTGTCAGCCTGGGAGAAGAGGTTGTCTATCGCTTCCTTGAGACCTGTTCCTCTCTCGTAGAGCATGCTGATGTCCCTGGTCTTCAAACCTTCCAGATTGGAATGTCTGATCTTCATCATGTCGATGTTGGAGAGGATCGGATTATTGATCTTCAATACGCGGCAGTTCTCCTCTTTTTCCTCGAGGATGTTTCCTGCTATTCCGAGATAGACAGTAGTATCAGTGATGATCTCCTCTCTGATCGAATCGATAGGAGGATTCGTTACCTGTGCGAACTTCTGCTTGAAGAAATCGAACAGCGGCGGATCCTTCTCGGACAGAGGAGGAACAGGTGTATCCACACCCATTGCAGCGGTCTGCTCGATGCCGTTCAGGCACATGGGGATGATGGAATTATTCAGGTTGCCGTAGCTGTATCCGAATGCTTTCTGCAGAGTCCTGAGCTGCTCGTCCGTGATGCGGATGGACTTCTTGTTCTCCTTTTCCAGTTCGCTGAGATTTACCAGCATCTGGTCCAGCCATTCACCATAGGGCTGTCTGTTCTCGAAGGATGTCTTCAGTTCCTCATCGCTGATCAGTCTGCCTGAACGGGTATCTGCCACCAGGATCCTGCCGGGGCGCAGACGGTCCTTCTTCAGAACGGTGTTCTCATCGAGATCGGAAAGTGCTCCTACCTTTGATGATATGATCAGGAGTCCGTCTTCCGTGATGTAATATCTGGAGGGTCTCAGGCCATTTCGGTCCAGGGTTGCACCCAGCAGATCGCCGTCCGTAAATATGATGGAGGCAGGTCCGTCCCAGGGCTCCATCATGGTTGCATAGTACTGGTAGAATGCTCTCCTCCTGCGGTTCATGGTCTCGATGTGCTGCCAGGGTTCGGGGATCAGTACAGCCATTGCCAGAGGCAGCGGCATTCCGCACATCTCCATGAACTCCAGTGTGTTGTCGAGTCTGGCTGAATCCGAACCCGTTACATCCAGGAGCGGATAGATATCGTCCAGCCTGTCCTCCAATACAGATGAATGGAGGATGTTCTCACGGCTGAGCATCTTGTTCATGTTGCCCGTTATGGTGTTGATCTCACCGTTATGGACCATGATCCTGTTGGGGTGTGATTTCTGCCAGCTGGGGTTCGTATTCGTGGAGAACCTGGAATGGACTATTCCGATCGCGGAGATGAAATCATCCCTGTCCAGATCGTTATAGAACTTTCTGAGCTGGCCTACCAGGAACATGCCCTTATAGACGATGGTCCTGCAGGACAGTGAACATACATATGTATTCTTATCTGCCTTTTCAAAGAGCCTTCTGGCTACATATAATCTTCTGTCAAAATCGATATCCTCTCTGGCGTCGACGGGTTTGCCGACGAAGGCCTGCCATATCTGAGGCATGGTATCCAGAGCCTTGGATCCCAGGACATCAGGTGTTACCGGGACCTTTCTCCAGCCGAGGAAAGGCATCCCTTCCTTTTTTATTATCTCCTCGAAAGTCGACTTTGCCTTTGAGGCAAGTTCATCTGTCTGGGGCATAAAGAACATGCCGATACCGTAGGATCTTTTGCCTGCCAGGCCGATGCCTTCCTCTGCTGCTGCGGATACGAAATATTCATGGGGGATCTGAAGAAGGATTCCTACGCCGTCACCGGTCTTGCCCTCGGCATCCTTGCCGGCACGGTGTTCCAGTGTTTCCACGATCTTAAGCGCACTGTCGACTACTCTTCGTTCCTGTTTGCCGTTGATGTTTACAACAGCTCCGATACCACAGTTATCATGCTCGTTCATCGGGTCATAGAGCCCGGTCCTTTCATAAGGCGCATTTACTCTGTAATTGTCCATACCGCTTTAACTCTCCTTCCGGATCGATCTGAAACAAAAAAAGATGCTTACCAAGCGGAGATCGTCCGCAAGATAAGCATCCTTGCTCTGTTTATTCAGTTGCAAAAATTATGCAACTTTGACCCCGCCTTGTCAATAGCAAAGATTTTTTCACATTGATGTTGACAAATGTTTTCCGTTGCATTATCATAACGCCAGCAAAGGTGCTTCGGGGTTGATCCCCGCAGTACCTTTATTATTTTTTGAACAAATGCATATACCCGTCACGATGGTGTGATCGCCTCCGGAGGAGATCGCCCCTTCGTGGCGGGTATTTTTGTTCAGGTAAGGAGGCATTTTATGTTAGAAGAAGTTTTGGCATCAGTTAACGATCAGATCTTCGGCGTGTGGTTTTTAGCCGGCGCTGCTCTGGTGTTCTGGATGCAGGCAGGATTCGCCATGGTAGAGACCGGCTTTACCAGGGCAAAGAACGCAGGAAACATCATCATGAAAAACCTGATGGATTTCTGTATAGGTACAGTCGTATTCATTCTCATAGGTTTCGGACTGTTCCTCGGTGAGGACGCATTGTTCGGTCTCGTAGGACTCCCGAACTTTGACATATTCACCAACTATCAGACATTTGACTGGGCAGGATTCGTATTCAACCTCGTATTCTGTGCAACAACTGCAACGATCGTATCGGGCGCTATGGCAGAGAGGACAAAGTTCTTGTCATACTGCGTATATTCCGGTGTTATCTCAGCAGTTATCTACCCTATCGAAGCTCACTGGACATGGGGCGGCGGCTGGCTTGCACAGATGGGATTCCATGATTTTGCAGGTTCCAACTGTATCCACATGGTAGGCGGTATCTCAGCTCTCATCGGTGCAGCTATCCTTGGACCCCGTATCGGTAAGTTCATTAAGGACTCTAAGGGCAAGGTCGTTAAGATCAATGCATTCCCCGGTCACAATCTCCCCATCGGTGCTCTGGGTGTATTCATCCTCTGGCTCGGCTGGTATGGATTCAACGGTGCAGCTGCAACATCACTCGAGCAGCTCGGAACGATATTTGTAACAACAACTATCGCACCTGCATTCGCTACAGTAACATGTATGATCTTCACTTGGATCAAGTATGGTAAGCCTGATGTATCCATGTGTCTCAACGCATCCCTTGCAGGTCTCGTTGCCATCACAGCTCCCTGTGATACAACAGATGCTCTGGGTTCAGCGATCATCGGTATAGTTTCAGGTCTCCTCGTTGTTTTCGGCGTATGGTTCCTCGACTATGTACTCCATGTTGATGACCCCGTCGGTGCAGTTGCAGTTCACATGATGAACGGTATCTGGGGTACGATCGCAGTAGGTCTCTTCTCTACTGATTCCGTTCCCGGTTATGCAGTTGCAGACTCCGCAGGAAACGTAATGACAGGTCTCTTCTATGGCGGCGGATTCAAGCTCCTGGGCATCCAGATGATCGGTATGCTGGCAACAGCAGGCTGGACAGCAGTTACCATCACGATCACATTCTTCGCTATCAAGAAGCTCATCGGTCTGAGAGCTTCCGAGGAAGAAGAGATCACAGGTCTCGACATCACAGAGCACGGCCTCGTATCTGCTTACTCAGGCTTCTCCATCATGGATACAACAGACAACATGATGGCAGTAAACGAGAACACAGATCTTGGTGTTGCTGAATTCGACAAGGCGTCCGCGACACTCAAGGATGCAGCAGTACCTGTAGTCAACACAGTAGTTCCCAACTACGATACAGGTATCCACAAAGTTGTTATCATCGCTAAGCTGTCACGCTTCGATGCACTGAAGAAGGCTATGAACGATATCGGTGTAACCGGTATAACGATGATACAGTGCATGGGCTGCGGCGTACAGAAGGGCGCCGGCGAGAAGTACAGAGGCGTCGAGGTCGATACCACTTTGCTTCCTAAGGTAAAGGTAGAAGTCGTTGTATCGACGATACCTGTAGACAAGGTAATCGATGCAGCTAAGAAGGCACTCTACACAGGTCACATCGGCGACGGCAAGATCTTCGTATATAACGTTGACAGAGTCGTTAAGATCAGGACGGGTGAAGAGAACTTCGCAGCATTGGCTGACGTAGAGTAATACTTGAATTACAGATCAGTAAGCAAATGAGCAGGGGCATAACCCCTGCTCATTTTCTGCTGTTTTATCTGCTTAGCCTGCACCTGACGGTGAACCTGCTCCGGCCCCCGTATGTACATGTGTAAAGCGACATATCCCATTCACTCCCGATCATCTCGCTGACCGCAGTTCCGGGAAGGACCTCAGTCTCATCCACCACATAACTGTATACTGTTCCTGATGCGTCAGTAAAGAACACCTCAGCACCCGGCATCAGTTCCTTCAGTTTGCCAAATCCGCTCCTGTAGTTATGCCCTGCAATGACCAGGTCAGAGGTTCCTGCAGAGCCGTAATATCTGCAAACGGACTTACGGAGCAGATCCTCATTCCAGGTATCGTATACTGCCATCTCCAGATCGATCGAAGGTATCGTCAGTATTCCGTCATAGATCTCACCGTCTATCTCAACAGTCTCTCCGTCCGGCATATCCTCATGTTCTTTGGATGCGGATGTATCATCTGGTATATCCGTTTGCTGCGCCTCACTGATCCCGGATGCAACACGTGATACAAGCTCTCCGGAGTCTTCCTGAAAGCGGTTATTCTCGATCATGTTGTTGAAGAAAAGGGTTCCGGCTCCTGCCAGAAGGATCAGGCCCGTAACTATCAGGGCAGTGCTGATGATCCGTCTCTTATTTCTCATCTGCCTTGCGGCCGGTTCCGGCAAACCTGACGATAACACCTGCAGCGATAAAGAATACGCCTGCAAATATCATCACGGGTATGGGCCAGTTGTTCTGACCGGTCTGTATGAGTTTTGCTGTATTGGTGATGGTAAAGTCCGTTCCCTGAGCAGAATAGGTGACCTGATATCCGGACGGAACGTCCGCTTCCTCCACCTTCCATGTCTTGGAAGGATCCATATTTGTCCACTGATATTTCCAGCTGTTGCCATCATCCAGAGTGACGGTCTCATATACACCATCCTCATTCGTAAGCCTTACGGAAATTGAGGAGGGACGGTTCTTTCCGTCGTCGTTCCATACTTTCTTAACATTGATAGTTACCGGTTCCAGATAGTCCATCTTGGGAACGGCAACCGCATCGTATACCCATCCGCCGGTCTGATCGTAATAAGGCAGGCGGTACATGAAGGGTGCGAAGGTAGAAAATCCCACCGGAGTTACTGTCTCAACGGCCAGATAGTATCCGCTCCTGAGTCCGGTAAAGGAAACAACACCGTCATCCCCTGCCGTAAGCGCAGTTCCTGCTATGCTATTATCCTCGGTAAACTTTGCAAGTGAATCGATGATCGACTGTGTTACCTCCGCATAGGGATCAAATCCCGAAGAGAGATAATCATTCGTCAGTTCGAACTGCACGGCACCTGCATAAACATGTGTTTCGGCAACCTTATAAAGCGTTACCTCGGCGCCTTTTGCTGTCTTGGGTTCAGTATCAGCTGTCTTAAGAGTTGCGGTAATGCTGACGTCCCTGTCGGGATCCATTGTCTCATTCGCGCTTACCAGAAGAGCAGGCATGACGAGAGCTGCCATAACGGCAACCGTAATAAGGAACATCAGCTTTTTGATCCTTCTCATTTCCTGTTCTTTCTCCTCTCAACTACGATCGTGACAGCCGCTATTGCGATGAACGCAGGCACAGCCATGACCGTTGCTACTATTGCGGTATCCACGCGGAAAGCCTCGTTGGCGACGAAGATCCCCGGAGTCTTTATCTCGCTGCCGGTCCTGATACCTCTGACGAGCAGCCTGTGTGTATTTATTCCGTAAGGAGTACATGTAACGAGTGTACAGTAATCCTTGCCGTTCACGATCTGAAGATCTGAGGCTTCCTCGGGAAGCACGACCTTGATCTGATCTACTTCATAAGTCAGTACTCTGTCGAGTACGGTGATCGTAAACTTATCCCCTATTGTCAATTCGTCAAGATCCGTAAACAGTCTTGCACTTGGTAATCCTCTGTGTCCGGACAGAACACAATGTGTATTCTCTCCTCCGACGGGAAGGCTCGATCCTTCCAGATGTCCTGCGCCGACCTGGAGGATCTCAGGCGCAACGCCGTGGTATATTGGGAGTTCGACACCTATCTTGTCAATGTCGATGTATCCCATGATGCCGGTTCCGGTTATATCAAGTGTCGTGTTATAACCTGCAACCTGTGAGGGATCGAAAAGAGGCGATCTGACTCCGGCAATTGATTCATTATAGATCTCTGCCTGCCTGATGATCTCTCTTCTTCTTTCCTCATCCGTGTTCTCGTACACGGTATTGTAACTCGAGATCGCTGCCGCAGCATTTTTGGAATTGATGTACTGACCTATGGTCGGATACAGCAGCAGGGCTATTCCCGCTACGATCAAGATTCCTGTCAGGATGCTGAACCAGTGCTTTCTCACTTCTTTCTACCGGAAAAGGAAGCCCGGGAAGAGCCTTTAATAGGGCTCTTCCCAATGGCTGTCAGTGTCCTTATCAGTTTTCCTTTGTCTTAACCTTCTTAGCGATAAGAAGAGCTACACCTGCAGCGAGCAGAACAGAACCTGCGATGTAGAAGACTGTTGTACCCATACCACCTGTTGAAGGGAGGTTGGATGACTTAACGTTAACGAATGTCAGCTCAACAGTAGTTGCAGCTGCGCCGTCAACTGTGTATGTCCAGTTGGGGCTGGTAAGTGAAGGATTCGTGCTTGTGATCACTACAGTATGCTCAACAGATGAAGGAACATATCCTCTAGGAGCTGATGTCTCCTTGATCTTATAAGTACCTTCACCGAGGCCCTGGAATGCGAGATAACCCTGATCATCAACTGTACCTGTTGCCTTGTGCTCAGATACAGTCTTATCGATCCTGGAAACACTATCCAGTCTGTACTTATCAGTAGTGGACTCATAATCAGGATCAGTTGCGCTCGAAGGAGGTGTAAGTGTGTAGGAACCATTCTTGAGCTTGTAGTAAGTACCGTTGGTATTATCCTTTACGAACTCCTGTCCTTCCACTACTACTGTGTTTGCATTTGTACCTGACAGTTCGATCTGGAACTCAGCACCTGTGAGTCTGTGGCCTTCGCCGTCAACCTTGATGACTACGATACCTGTTGTGTATGTTTTTGTCATAACGTCAGGAGTCTTACCGATAGGTGTATCAGGGCCGGGATTGCTGGGCTTATCACCATCGTATGTCTTTGTAGGATCATTTGAATAAATGAGGTTAGCAGTATTTGGGTTGCCTGCTGTCGTCATGTCACAATCCTTGGTGAGTACAGCATCGTAAGTAACGATGATCTCCAGGTCTTCCGTTGCAATGCTGAGGAAGTTCTTAAATACGATTTCAATGTTAGTAGCTGCTGTGCCGTCAGTTGATGCAGAAGGTGTAAGCTCAAACTCACCAGTAAACGGAGCACCGTTGACTGTGATCTCTACTGAACCAGCCTGGAATGCCAGACCCTTGCTCAGTGTATCATTCATGATGTACCAGTATCTGTTGTATCCGGAAGTGGACAGATCGGGAACCTCAGACTTGAGCTGGAAGTGTACTGTATCACCTACAGATGCGACGTTTGCTTCAACTTCGCTGTTGTCATCGAGGATGATCTTCTTGTCGAGGGTGGGAAGTTCTGACTTTGCATTGATCGCACCAGTATCGGTATGGATGTTAACAACCTTGAGCATGTACTGTGATACAGCACCGTTACCTGCGGGATCATCTACAGTTGTACCGTTAACGGGAATAACCTGATCCGTGATGATGTAGTAACCGAATCCGTCAGCAGATACATCGAGGGTAACCCTTGCAGCAGATGTATTTTCTACCGCGTCGGAGTAATCAGTCAGATAATCGGATACGATCTTTGCAAATCTCTCAGCTGAGAAAGACTCCAGAACTCCTGCAACGTCTGCTGCACTTGTACAATCTTCGAAACCTGTAACATTTGCCTTCAGATAGCTGAGGAGGCTGGGTCCGTTAACACCGGCACCCCAGTTAATGTTGGTGAGTTCATAGTTGCCTGATCCGGGAGTGGTCTCGGTCTTGTCACCGCTGAATATCTGGTAAACCTCGTAGGTGTGGTTTGCCGTGTCACCGGTTGCCTTGTCGATGGTGATGGTAAGATCAGGTGCTGCCATTGATGTCACGCCGAGCATCATAACCATCACTACCGTAATAACAACAGAGATCAGTTTTTTGAATGTCCTTGTCATGTTCTTTTGTTCCTTTCGATAACTGTATTTTTCTTTTTTATTATCTGCTCTGAAGATCATAGATCCACCTCCTTACGCCGCCTGAGCATCAGCAGGATCAGAGATGTTCCGATCATGGCCGAGCCGACGGCTAGGAACGGTACGATACCGCCACCTCCGGTATCAGGAAGTTTGAATATCACCTTGTTTACGAACTTGAAATTATAATTACCCGTACCCTCGGTTACATTTGCCATGAGGTACCTGGTACCGGTATCCTGATCCACTTCTTCGGTTACCGTGACCGTTACGCTGTAGACAGTCGGATCATAAATGATATTGGTATCAGTTCCGGGTACCTCCCTGATCTCATATGTATGTACACCGACACTGTCATACTCAATGTTTCCGAACAGGATCTTACCGTCAGCACTGTTCTTAACCTGGATGACCTCGGGAGGTGTCATGCTGGTGTCCACCAGTTCGAAGGTAAAATCATCGCCCTGCATTTTGCCGTTTGTAAGTTCCTTGTTCGCTCCGAACTTAACGGATGCATGGTTTGCATGAACCGTAAAATCAAGACCGGTATGGTTAGGACACTTGTTATAAGCATCTATGACATGTCTCCTGTCGAGTTCAAAGACAGTACTGTCCTCAACATTTGTGATATCTGACAGATCACCTGAAACGTCAGGTTCCCCTGCCACGTGCTTGACGTAGCTTCCATGCTGGTAATCAATGGTATATGTCTCCCGGCTCACCGGAGAAGGACTCCACTGCGTGCCGTTCCATTCGTACGTCTCGATCTCCATCGGGATGATCTGCAGTTCGACATCAAATACGGCATGATCAACATCATCATACATGAATCTCTTTGTACCCCAGATGTAGGGACCTTCATCATAATCCTTCCTGTATTTGGAAGTCAGCTCATACTGGGACATGCCGGGAGAGAACCTGCTGTCATGCCAGTAATCATCATGCTTGAAATGACCATTTGTCGCATCAACCGGCACATATGTGTGATTGCTGCGGTTATACATAGGTATAAGATTGCCATTCGCATCATAGAGCTTACATGAGTTAACTCCATGAACATAGGACTGATACCTTGTAACTGTCTTGACCAGGCCGTGATCACCCAGATCGAAACTGACGTTAGTATATACGCCGCCGTCTGCGATCTCGATATCAGCATGGTCGATCATATCTTCACGGACCTTGATCCTGACCTTCTTCAATCCCTGGGCAGTGTAATAGGATATTATCTGTTCACAGTTATCATCATATCTGTCGATTATCAGTCTTCTGCCGTACTTGTTATTTCCCTCATCGACAAAACCGCCCTGGTTGGGGTCTGTTGTTATGACCCATCCGTTAGGATTATCCGATTCATCTTTGTACGGGAAATTGTCGGAGCCGTTTCGTCTGGTGCCGATAACAGTTACCGTATCAAGTGCGTGTACGTTAAACGTGGGTATCGATTCAGGATCACCATTATATACGGGTATCGTGTCAAAATCGAATCTGACATTCGCGATATTCCTTCCATCCAGAACGTTCATGGAGAAAGACTCTTCGGGCTCTACTCCTGCGAGCTTTATAGCTGCCTCGCCGGGAGTTAATGCCCTGATGGTGGCTCTTACCTCACCGGGAACTGCAACCTCATCCTCGATGCTTATGACGCTGCCGAAGAAATCAGCCCATAATTCGATATCGGGCGTTGAACCGTCACTGACGCGTCCTATTACCTCTACAGTCTCTCCTACTCTCAGATAGTAAGGATGATATCTGCTGTTGGGGATATATCCGTCAACGTTAAGGCTCTCATCCATTCCTGCAGCATCCAGATATGCATTGATCCTGTCCTTATCCTTTTCACCCGTGGCCGTCATGACATAGATCGAGAAGCCCTCTGCGGTAAAAGATGCCGCTTCAGCAGAGACCACCGCATTGTCTACGGACTCCACCACATCATCACTGATGTGGAACAGCCTGTAGTCACTGCCCTCCAGCTGTCTGGATTCAGGTATCGTCATGCTCACATCAACGGTAGTACCTTCAGCGGGTTCTACCTCATTGCCTTCACTGTCGGTAAATGTAATGTCGACGGCGATCGTTCCCTTGATCTCTTCGCTTTCTCCGATCGACTGTTCGGTAGCCTCTTCAGCCTGCGCGATGACATCATTATCGATGATATCTGAAGCACTCATCACAACGCCTGCGGGGAAAGCATCAGCCGGTGCTGCGGCATTAACGGTTATGCCTGACCCGGTCGTTGCACTGAATACTTTATTATCTTCATTATCAGATCCGGTTATCTCAGGCTCTGTCTCTGCAGGAGCAACCTGAACATATCCGCAGATCACACTGTCAGACAGCAGACAGTCGCATGTTATTACCTTACCGTCCACGTCTCCAATTACGAGAGTCATCTCATCATCTTCCACGGATACTGCGATACCTGCCTGATCGCACTTGCCGTCTCCGTCTCTGTCCATCAGGACTATGTCTCCACTCCTGATATTCCTGCCGTCAGTGGTCAGCAGACCCTCATCTGACAATCCGACCTGCCATGCCCAGCAGCCTGAACCGGAAGGAATGTCAGTTATTTCCGCATAATGCATGCAGAAGGATACGAACATGACATTCCAGTCACCATTAGGATTGCCGTACCAGGATCCATACCTGGAATAACCGTCAGAGCCTTCCTCATATCCCACCTGGGACAGGGCAACTGCAGCAAGATCTGCCGCTCTGTCACCTGTAAGATCAGGAATAGTATCCTCCCAGTCATTTGTTGTCTCGTGATCGGTGCTGATCTGTTCATAACAGTCTGCACCGTGAACATGTTCTTCCATGCCGCAGATCAGGACCTGTTCGTAACAGGAATCATCATGCTCATGGCCTTCCTCTCCGTTAACGCAGATCAGTCTGCTTTCATAGCATTCGTCTGAATGCGTGTGTTCTTCCCTGCCGCATGCGAGTTCACCTGCCAGTGCAGTTCCCTCAGCCTTGAGGAACCAGAAAACATTTCCGGAAACGACGACAGACATGGCAAGAAGGACCGATAAGGCCTTCTTCCTGGCGGCTTTCTTTCCATTAAGCCATTTTACGTAACCTTCAATGTCTTTCTTCATTTTCCTCTCTTATAACGGCCATATCTTTCCAAGGACCCTGCCCACGATCTGATCGTTCGTGATCGGACCGACGGCAGTGCTCCTGCTGTCTATCGAAGATGCCCTGTGGTCTCCCATTACGAAGACCGTCCCCTCGGGAACGATATAGGGGAATTCGATATCGCACTCCCCGAGGCTCTTTTCGCTTAAGTACGGTTCGTCGATGACTGAACCGTTTATGCTCACATTTCCTGCAGCATCAATGTCAACCGTATCTCCTGACAAAGCAATAACACGCTTGATCAGGAGTTTGTTCTGCCATGCAATGCAGCAGAGCTGCCCGCTGGTGAAGTTATCGGTATTGAGCAGAACGAGAACGTCTCCGTCAGACAGGGTGGGTTCCATGCTGTCCCCGGACACCTGTATTACCGGCAGGAGATATGTCGAAACAAGAACGGAGACCGCTGCGACCACCACAAGGATCCCCAGTGCAGTAACGAGGGCACGTCTTGCTTTCGCCTTTTTCCTGAGTCTTCGTCTCTCCCCGGCCACTTGTCTGGAAACGGGTTCGCTCTTTGCCTTGTCCGGGTCTTCCACCAGATTGTAGACAACATCTACGAGTTCCTGTCGGCTCAGGTTCTTAAGATCGTCTTTTTCCATACCATCCCTTATTAACGAGCAAAAAGAAGTATAGTGCGTATTATAGCACCCAAAAATTAACAATTGGTTTGAATTTTTTATCAATTATGTTAAAAAATTACTGATTTTGTCTTTTTTATAACATTAAAAGAACTCTGCCCGGGTATGGACAGAGTTCTTTCTTTTATCAGATATCTATTGATCAAACAGCAGTATATCCGCCGTCAACGGCGATGTTCTGACCTGTTACGTAGGAAGACTCCGGAGAAGCAAGGAACAGGGCACATGTATCGAGCTCACCCTCTCTGCCGTAACGCTCCTGGGGAACTGCCTGCTTCATGTAAGCCTGGAAAAACTCGGAATCGAGTGTCTCTGCAGTGAGAGGTGTCCAGAAATAACCGGGGCAGATAGCATTTACCGTGATACCCTTGTTAGCCCACTCGGCTGCAAGAGCTCTTGTCATGTTGACAACGCCGCCCTTGGCTGCGTGATAAGGAGCACATGTAGCTGCCTTGTTTCCTACGAGACCATACATGGAGGCGATGTTTATGATGCGTCCGTAGCCTGCAGGGAGCATTGCTACCTTGGCAACTGCTCTTGCTACACGGAATGAACCGAAGAGGTCGATATCGATCTCGTTGTAGAACTGCTCGTCAGTGATATCAACTGCGGGTGCAACAGCGCCGGTGCCGGCATTGTTAACGAGGATGTCGATCCTGCCGAACTTGTCATATACTTCCTGTACCATTGCATCAACCCTGGCAGTGTCTGTGATGTCACAGGAGATACCGATGGCCTCTACACCGTATTCGGATGCGATGGATGCTGCAACCTCATCAACAAGGTTCTTACGGCGTGCAACTGCAACGATGTTGCATCCCTGATTGGCAAAAGCCTTGGCCATCTGAACGCCCAAACCTGTGGAACAGCCCGTGACAATAGCAACCTGGCCCTTAAGGTCAAAATAGTTTTTCATATGAATAAACCTCCGATTATTGTGATCAAACGGGAAACAGATTATCCCATACCGCTTTAATGATTCTACTATAAATAACGTTAAAAACACAGGGACGGTATCCCGTCCCTGAAAAGATCGTTATATTGCATAGAATAGTAGTAAAAGGGGCAGACGTTATTGTCAGTTTACCTTATGGCATCCTTCATGCTCTTTACATATTCACCTACAACAGGGGCACTGTTCCTCCCGTTTGCGGCTATGAGCCTGACTATGGCGGAACCAACAATGACGCCGTCTGCAAAAGATGCCATGGCAGCGGCCTGCTCAGGTGTGGATATGCCAAAGCCGATGGCGCAGGGAACGGATGAAGACTGCTTAATGGCCTCGCATACTGAACCGATATCAGTGTTGATGCTAGACCTGACGCCTGTTACCCCCAGGCTCGATACTACATAGATGAAGCCCTTTGCTTCGGAAGCGATCCTGGATATCCTACCCTCCGACGTGGGAGCGATGAGGGATATCAGATCGAGACCAAAGCGGTCGGTGATGTCGATGAATTCGCCCTTTTCCTCATAAGGAATATCAGGCAGGATCAGCCCGTCGATGCCTATCTCACTGCATGTGGAGATGAACTTCTCCGCACCATATGAAAAGACCACGTTTGCATATGTCATGAAGACCATGGGAACCTTGACCCTATCATCGCCGCTCCTGAGCTTTCTGACCATGTCAAAGACCTTATCGGTGGTGGTGCCTGCAGTAAGAGCTCTGATGTTGGCCTCCTGAATGACGGGACCCTCCGCAGTGGGGTCTGAGAAAGGTATCCCCAGCTCGATCAGGTCCGCACCGTTCTTCTCCATCTCCCTTACGATCTTCTCCGTCGTCTCCAGATCCGGATCGCCGCATGTAATGAACGGGATAAATGCTTTGCCGTTTTCAAAAGCCTTATATATATTACTCATTTATATCCTCTCCTCTGTATCTGGCAATAGCCGCGCAGTCCTTGTCTCCCCTGCCGGAGATGGTGATGACGATGATCTTGTCCTTATCCAGTGTGGGAGCATATTTGCGTGCATATGCCACTGCGTGTGCAGATTCTATTGCAGGAATGATGCCTTCTGTCCTGGACAGATACTCGAAAGCCTCTACTGCCTCATCGTCCGTAATGGCAACGTATTCTGCCCTGCCCGTATCGTGAAGCATAGCATGCTCGGGTCCGATGCCGGGATAATCGAGACCTGCGGATATGGAATAGACAGGTGCGATCTGGCCGTACTCATCCTGGCAGAAGTAGGACTTCATGCCGTGGAAGATGCCGAGCCTGCCCGTATTGATGGTGGCTGCAGTCTCGAATGTGTCGATACCCCTGCCTGCCGCCTCACAGCCTATGAGTTTTACATCCTTATCCTCAATGAAGTTATAGAATGAGCCTATGGCATTTGAACCGCCGCCGCAGCAGGCTATGACCGCATCGGGGAGCCTGCCCTCGGCCTCCATCATCTGGCTCTTGATCTCTCTGGATATTACGGCCTGGAAATCCCTGACGATGGTGGGGAACGGATGAGGTCCCATGACGGAACCCAGACAGTAATGTGTATCATCTATCCTGGATGTCCACTCCCTCATAGCCTCGGATACGGCGTCCTTAAGTGTCGCTGTGCCACTCTTGACGGGAATGACATCTGCACCCAGGAGCTTCATCCTGTAAACGTTAAGTGCCTGTCTCTTTGTATCTTCCTCACCCATGAATACGACGCATTCCATGCCCATCAGAGCTGCAGCTGTTGCCGTGGCAACGCCGTGCTGACCTGCACCCGTCTCGGCGATCAGTCTGGTCTTGCCCATCTTCTTTGCCAGCAGAGCCTGACCCAGAACATTATTGATCTTATGTGAACCCGTGTGGTTCAGATCTTCCCTCTTGAGGTAGATCTTTGCACCGCCGAGGTCACTGGTCATCTTGGATGCGTAATACAGGAGCGAGGGGCGTCCTGCGTAGTTGTTGAACAGGTCTGTGAGCTCACGGTTGAACTCAGGATCGTTCTTGTAATGGTTATATGCTTCTTCCAGTTCGATAACGGCATTCATCAATGTCTCGGGGATATACTGCCCGCCATGTATGCCGAAACGCCCGTTCTTATCTGCCATGTTATTTCTCCTTGATTCCTCTTGATCTCTTTATGAAAGCAGCTATCTTGTCCTTGTCCTTTTTGCCGTCGGTCTCAACGCCGGAGCTGACGTCCAGTGCGTAGGGTCCGAGCTTCAGAGCCTCCCTGACATTATCGGGCGACAGCCCTCCTGCCAGGAAATAATCCCTGTTGATGTCCTTCAGGAGTTCCCAGTTAAATACCTTTCCCGTTCCTCCCGTGCCTGAATCCACGAGGATCATGTCGGCGGAACTCATGTTTGCCTGACGTATGGAATCCCTGTCCCTGACAGATATGGCCTTGAACACCGGCAGGCGGATCATGCCCTTGAGCTGTTCTATGTACCTGTCAGATTCGCTTCCGTGGAGCTGCACGATATCAATAATACCTAGATTGGCGATCTTTGCAACATCTGATGCAGGTGCATCAACAAAAACCCCTACGGCCCTGATGGACGGATCGAGGATCTCCCTGAAGCGGGATGCAGTCTCCGGAGTTATATATCTCCTGCTCTTTTCACAGAACATGAATCCCACATATTCGGGACGGTACTCATTACAGGTATAGACATCGTCTTCCGTCATGAGTCCGCATATCTTGATCCTGGGAGTGTTCATGCTCCGTACCTCAGTTCATTCAGGAATGCCTTCTTATCGGGGGATCTCATCATGGATTCCCCGATAAGCACAGCATCAACCTTATTTATGAGCAATTCGTCAATGTCCTTATGTGTCTTTACGCCGCTCTCGGCTACGAAGATCACATCTTCAGGAACATATTCCCTCAGTCTCAGACAGTTGAGGGGATCCACCGAGAAATCTCTCAGGTTCCTGTTGTTGACACCTATCACCCTGGCGCCTTCACCAAGTGCTATCTGGACCTCGTTATGGTCATGTGCCTCGACCAGTGCGGAAAGTCCCAGTTCGTCTGCCACCCTGATATACTCTCCGATCTGTTTTGCCGTGAGGATGGAGCAGATCAGGAGCACGGCGGATGCGCCGGATGCCTTGGCTTCGTAGATCATGTAATCGTCCACCGTAAAGTCCTTCCTGAGGGTAGGTATCCTGACCTCAGATGAGATCTCCTCCAGGTATCTGATATCTCCCATGAACCATTCGGGTTCAGTGAGAACGGAGATCGCGGATGCCCCTGCGTCCTCGTATGCTCTGGCTATATCGAGATAGGGGAAGTCCTCTGCGATCACTCCCTTGGACGGAGATGCCTTTTTGCATTCGCAGATGAAGCTCATGCCCTCGCCTCTCAGTGCCTTCTCAAAGGAGAAGTCACCCTTTCCGGTCCCGTATGCCAGATCCCTGATAACTGTATCAGAGACTTTATCACGGGAGCGCGATACCCTGGCTCTGGTGGATTCAGCGATGGTTTCCAATATATCCGGCATATCAGACCTCGTTGGAGAGCTTGATGAACTTCTCGAGGTGTTCCAGTGCCTTGCCGCTGTCGATAAGCTCTGCTGCCATCTTGACACCCTCAGCGATGGAAGATGCCTTGCCGCCTACATAGATAGCAGCACCTGCGTTCATGAGAACGGTTACTCGCCTGGTGTCGGTGATCTTGCCTGCGAGGATGTCTCTGGTAACCTGTGCGTTCTCCTCAGGGAGTCCGCCTGCGATGTCTTCCTTAAGTCCTCTGGGAAGTCCGAATTCCTCGGGCTTGATATGGTATTTCTTATATTCGCCGTTATTGAGCTCACATACGAAAGTCTCTTCGCTTGCTGAGATCTCATCGAGCTTGTCCATGCCGTGAACGACAAGTGCGCGCTTTACTCCCAGGGATCCCAGAACGTGTGCTACGACCTCTACGAGATATTCGTCATATACGCCCAGGAGGAAGTACTCAGGTTTGGAAGGATTGGTGAGGGGGCCGAGGATGTTGAATACGGTCCTGAAGCCCAGCTCCTTACGGATGGCGCCAACATACTTCATGGATGAGTGATACTTCTGTGCAAAGAAGAAGCAGAAGCCTGTCTCTTCCAGGAGCTTCAGGCACTGGTCGGGATCGAGGTTGATGTTGGCACCCAGAGCCTCGAGACAGTCAGCAGTTCCGCTCCTGGATGATGCAGCCCTGTTGCCGTGCTTTGCGACCTTAACGCCTGCTGCGGCGATCACGAATGCAGATGTCGTTGAGATGTTAAAGCTGCCTGCCTTGTCTCCGCCCGTTCCTACGATCTCCAGGACTTCCATGCCGGGATGGGGAACCTGCTGGGCGTGCTCTCTCATGGCCTGTGCGCATCCTGAGATCTCATCTATTGTCTCAGCCTTAGCGCTCTTGGTGGAAAGGGCGGCCAGGAATGCCGCGTTCTGTGTCTGTGTCGTCTCGCCGTTCATGATCTCGTTCATGACGGTATAAGCCTCTTCGTATGTGAGGTCTTCCTTGTTAACTATCTTGATTATCGCTTCCTTGATCATCTTAATGTCCTCCTTATTATCTTTTGCTCATTGCTATGTCTATGAAGTTCTTCAGTATCGTCTTGCCGTCCGGCGTGAGGATCGATTCGGGATGGAACTGCACGCCGTATATGTCGTAGGATGCGTGCTTGATACCCATGATCTCGCCGTCATCCGTCTTTGCCGTTACCCTGAGGCATTCCGGGATCGTATCGGGGTCAGCTGCCAGGGAATGGTATCTGGCGACCTTGATCCTGTTCGTCATGCCCCTGTAGAGCTTGCTGGTGGGATCGACCGTCGCCACGGACTGCTTGCCGTGCATCAGCTCCTTTGCATATGTAACGGTCGCACCAAATGCTTCGCAAATGGCCTGATGGCCGAGGCATACGCCCAGCATCGGGATCTTAGGACCCAGTTCCCTTATTACATCGATGCATACGCCTGCATCAGAAGGCCTGCCGGGACCGGGTGATATCACTATGGCATCAGGGGCGAGAGCCTCTATCTCAGATACTGTCATGGCATCGTTCCTGATGACCCTGATGTCGGGATATATCCCTCCTATGAGCTGGTAGAGGTTATAGGAGAAGCTGTCATAATTATCTATTATCAGTAACATGTCTCTGCCTCCTCTATTGCCTTTACAACGGCCTTAGCCTTGTTGATGCATTCCTGGTATTCCTTCTCGGGAACGGAATCGTAAACGATACCTGCTCCGCTCCTGATGAATACCTTGCCGTCTTTTTTATATGCGAGCCTGATGGCGATGCATGTATCCAGATTGCCTGTGAAATCTATATATCCGATGGCGCCGCCGTAGATGCCTCTCTTGCAGTCCTCCAGATCATTGATGAGCTGGCATGCGCGGATCTTGGGTGCGCCGGACAGAGTTCCTGCCGGCAGTATGGAGTCTATGGCATCGAATGCATCCATGTCGTCCCTGATCTCGCCCCTTACCGTTGAACCTATGTGCATTACATGTGAGAAACGCTCGATGGAGTGATACTTCTCAACGGATACACTGCCGTACTTGCTGATCTTGCCGATGTCGTTGCGGCCCAGGTCAACGTGCATGTTATGTTCTGCCAGTTCCTTCTCATCTTTCAGAAGGTCTTTCTCCAGCGCCAGATCCTCCTCCTCGGTCTTGCCTCTCGGCCTGGTGCCTGCCAGAGGGAATGTGTAGAGGACTCCGTCCGTGAGCTTTACGAGAGTCTCAGGAGATGCGCCTGCAACCTCAACGTCGGTTCCTGAGAAGTAGAACATGTAAGGAGAAGGATTCAAGGTCCTGAGCACGCGGTAAACGTTCAGGAGGCTGCCCTCATAATCTGCTTCCATCCTGTTGGACAGAACGATCTGGAAGATGTCTCCCTCCTTGATGTGGTATTTTGCCTTTTCCACCATGCTGCAGTAACGCTCTTTATCAAAGAGGGGCCTGATCTCCGACAGGAGCCTGCCGGGCTCTTCTTTCACACTCTCACCTTCTCTGATGAGCTTTACCAGTTCATCCAGTTCCCTCACTGCGCGGTCGTATTCGCTGTCGATATTGTCCAGCTTGATATTGGCGATGAGGATGATCTTCTGCTTCAGATTATCGAAGGCGATAACCTTGTCAAAGAGCATGAGATCGCAGTCCTTGAAGTGTTCGTTGTCCTCGGCATCCAGTTTCAGCGAGGGTTCTGCATACTTGATGTAATCGTATGAGAAATAACCGACGAGTCCTCCTGTAAAAGTGGGGAGGTAGTCGAATCTGGGACTTACATAATCCTTCATGATCTCCCTTAAGTACTTGCCGGGTTCGTTTGTCCTGATGATCTTTCTGTCGATCCTCATCTCACCGTTAAAGCATGTGATCTCCAGCTTGGGGTCGAAGCCCAGGAACGTGTATCTGCCCCACTTCTGGCTGTCCTCCACTGATTCAAGCATGTACACATGCGTTGAATTTGCCTTCAGGATCTTGAGCACTTCGATGGGTGTCTTGATGTCGGACAGTATCGAAACGGATACGGGGCAAACCTTGTAGCCGCCCTTGCCGGCCAGATCTCTGATCTCTTCCTTTGATGGTCTTACGGCCATGACTTCTTCCTCCTTTTCTCTTTTTTGACAATAAAAAAGTCCTCGAGCAATTACTTGCTCAAGGACGAATTAACTAAGATAATCCGCGGTGCCACCTTGATTCACGATGATTCGCGCAACTTACAGGATACTATCATATCCCCCGCAACTGACGTATGCGCTCACGTTACAGATACTCAGGCAAAGAGCCCTTTGACTGTACCCTCAGCGGCCCATTGTAATGAACTGGGGTCCGCCTCGTTCTCATCATCAGAGGCTCTCTGTGGGATCATGATCATTTTTACTTCCGCTTCAACGGTTTAGATACTATTCGATTGTCAATGTTGAGGTAAGGATAAACCTACCTCAACGGTATGTCAAGAATATTTTGTAATTTGTCAGTTATCGATCAGTTTTTGACAACCTTGATGATGTCATCAGCTGAGGGCAGGTCTGTCTTTACCTTTTCCTCGACCTTGTTGATCACACCGTCTACTGCGTCTTTTGCCTGCTTGTTCTTATCCAGTTCGCTTGCTGCTCCTGCTGCCATATCCTTGATCTTGTTTACATCGATATCCATTATGTCTGCCTCCATATTGTGAAATAAAAAAGCTGCCTCAAGGTATCTGAAGCAGCCTTGTTATTCGATTATAACACGAATCCGAATGTCGATTCATCTCTCCGCGATAGTAAATTTAGAAAATAAAACCTTAATGCGAGTTGTGCGGATAAGATGAATCCGGCATAAGAATAAGTGGTTCTTCACTTCCCATTGGACTCACCTCCTGCTCTCTTAAAGTTTAGTGGTTAAGAACTAACTTAACTGTCTTTATGATATCATCCTTTATTCCCAAATGTGTTAAGCAACCGTGAACAGATTGTTTATAAATTATTGTTTCTTGACGTAGGACATACAGATCCAGTTTCCGTCATCCATATGGCCCCAGATGTAACCACCTCCGTTCGCTATCTTGTCGATGGTGAATCTCTTATCGGTATTCGCTTTATACTTGACCTGTCCGTTGATGGAGGAATCATCCCTTACATTGATCCCGCTCTCCGTTACGGTAAACTGCTGAGAATTGAGCTTCGTTCCCCACAGAGCCCAGGTATTCCTGATCTGGTCTGATATCTCATCGTAGCTCCAGGTCCTGGAGGAATTCTCCTGACTGTTGGGATCGTTGACCTTGAACTTGTTATCCTGAAGTCCGGTTATGACGATATAGTGTCCTGACTGTGTAAAGCTTCCGGGACCCATTGCGCAGATCATGGGTACGCCCGATGCTGCCAGGCGCTGCATGACTATCTTCTCCTTGGGCACCTCAGCGCAGGACAGATCCGCATGAGCTGCACCCGCGGTGATCAGGGTCCATTCACTGCCGTCGCCTTCGCTCGTCAGACCGTTAGTCTCGGCATAGAGAGCCATCTCGACGGGGGTATAGGATCCGTCCCCTGTCAGATACAGAGCAGCCATGCTCAGGCACGTAGGTCCGCATCCTGAATCTGCCATCGTCGATCCCGCGTAGCTGTTGCTGCTCCACCTGGGATCGGTCTGCATCAGGAGAGGCACATCCGTGCCTGATGCCTCAGACGACAGATCAAGGGCAGCTGATGATGACGTCTGATCGGGCTGACTCTGCGTTGTATCTTCAGTATCCGCTGCTGCCGGGGAAGGTGTGATGGCCATCGTCTCAACAAGGGTTTCTTTTGCCGCGTTGATGGCGTTTTGAGGGGGGATATCGTCATTGCTGTCCTTGCAGCTGACGGCCACACACACTACTCCGGTTATCAGCACGAGTGATACGCATGCTGTTACCATTAGTCTCGTAACCTTATTCTCATCCATGTTATTCACACTCCTTTGTTTCGGGCTATGTCCCTATTGTAGGAGTGTGATGTGTGGAAAAAGTATTGGAGATGTGTCAGAGTTGTCAATTATTCAAGGTAAAAATGAATGAAGTACAATTCATAATTCGAAACGCCTTCCCATGTAACCTTGATAGATCCATCGTCATTACCGGCATATCTTACGTTTACGATACCGGGTTCCGTGGCACCATATATCCTCTCCCCGGGATCAAAATCCATATTCGTCTTCCCGGAATAGCATGAGGCTAATCCATGCCACAATTCCTCTATCCCGATGGAACCTGAATTATAGACATATAATTCAGCATCAAGAGGGATCCCGGTCTCTGTATCGAATATGATCGTTCCACCATTAAGGCCGCTGATATCACCGCATTCCACGACGCCCAGAGCGGTACCGTCTTCAAAGGTCAACCCGGTGATGCTATGCATGTTTTCCCTGCTGAAAGCAGTATATATGGCATTGTTCCATCCGCCGAGAAAATCCATGAGTCTGGAATATCCTGATTCCAGCCTGTCGTCCGCATATACCCCTTCAGGCGCTTCCATGACCGGTTCCATGGCAATTCCGTCTTCATCGTTTCCATTGTAGAAAAAATCGGTCGATGCCAGACTTCGCCGGCATGCAGCAGGACTTTGTTCAGATGTTCCTTGCTCTCAAAAAACTCTTCACCGTATCTGTGCATGTCTTCACTTTCGATGTAATTCTTGGCCTTGATCTGACCTTCGAGCTTCCTGTTGATCAGAAGGTCCGGAAGGATAACGCCCGCAGCCAGGATAGAGAGTGCAGTCAGGATCACAACGATACTCTTAAGCGTCCTCATCTTCAGATTCCTCCAGCACCGTCATCACAAAAGAAACCTCCGTACCCTTACCGACCTCACTCCTGAACCTGAGTGACGTTCCGTGAAGCTGGGCAACCCTCTCGCAGAGAGCCAGACCGAGACCTGCTCCATGCTCCTTGCGGGATCTGGATTTGTCTATCATGTAGAAAGCCTCAGTTATCCTGTTCAGTTCCTCTTCGGGAATGCCCCTGCCGTTGTCCGTAACGGATATCCTGTATGCCTGGCCTGATATCTCGCCCCTTACCTGAACCTGGTCTCCGCCGGACTTAAAGGCGTTGTCTATAAGGTTCATCACCATAGTCTTGAACAGATCGTATTCGATCCTGATATACGCCGGTTCACACGCAAAAGATACCTGCACGCCCTTCTTTACCGCAGCAGGCAGTACAGTCTGCTTTGTATCTTCAAAGAATTCGTATGTGCTGGTATCCTCCATTACGAATTTGTTGTTCTTTATGGTTATGAGTTCCAGGAGCTTAAAGGATAGAGACTCCAGTCTCAGTCCCTCATTGAGGATGTATTTCGCCGCCTCTCTCATCTCCTCTTCACTGAGGTGTCCGGAATAGATGGTATCCGCATAGCCGATTATGCTGGTCATAGGGGTCTTAAGCTCGTGTGCGAAATTACCGACGAAATCATCCTTCTGACGGGATGCCAGTTCCAGCTGATCCATCGTATCGGTAACGGAACTCTTCATCTTGAGGAAGCTCCTGGAAAGCTCTCCCAGCTCGTCATTTCTGTTTACGGGTATCTTGATCTCGTAATTACCGGCTGCCATCTCCTTGCTGGCTCTGGTGATCTTGCGGATGGGAACAGTCACGGACAACGCCAGTACTGCAGCCAGGACCGCACCGACTACTTCTGCCACGAGAAAGATGGTCCTGTACCTGGAAGACATCTGCCTGGTATTAGCATATATTTCCGATATGTCGGTGCTTGTCTCAAACAGGTAGTCTCCTGAGGACGTTTCCAGTCTGCTCTCAACCCTGAGGTATTCAAACTCGCCCATCATGTCCACCCAGTACTTGATATCACCCTTATCCGGATCGATGTCATCATTGTAATCAAAGAGCAGTACCGATGTATCGAAATTGCTGGAAGCAAGTTCAACGATCTTCAGGATGCTGTCCCTGTCAATCTGACTCATTGATGAGGCAGACAATATGTCTTCACTGACTGTATACTTAATGATCTGATGCTGTCTCAATGAGTTGTTGATCTCCAGCTGAAGTGCAGATTCAAAAGACTCATTGACCGTAATGTAATGAACGACCGACAATGTAACGGTCAGTATCAGAAGGATGCTTAGGAAGAGTTTTGTAAAAATCTTCATGGAGATCAGTTATTGACTTTTAGACGGTACCCTATACGGAAGACTGTCTCGATGGTGTCGCCCCAGTCCAGTTTTTTTCGGAGTCTCTGGATGTGATTATCGAGAGTCCTCGTATCACCGTTATACCAGTCGTGCCAGACAGCTTCATAGAGATAGCTCCTGTTAAGTGCTACATTCTTGTTCTCCAGCAGCAGCACCAGAAGGTCAAATTCCTTGATCGTCAGTTCCACGGGAACGCCACCCTTGGTGATCTCCCTGGACTCGGTATTGACCGTAACATCACCTATGGTAATGACGGGTGATGCCTTGCTGGATCTCCTCAGGACGGATTCGACCCTGGCTACGAGCTCACCGATCTGGAAAGGCTTGGACAGATAATCGTCTGCGCCCATCCTCAGGCCCCTGATCCTGTCCTGGACCTGGTTCATGGCTGAAATTACTATGACGGGCGTGGACTGTTCCCTCATGATCTCCAGCAGGTTATAACCGCTGATCTCAGGTAACATCAGATCCAGCAGGACCAGATCGAACCTGCCTGTATCATAGAGTTCCAATCCCTTCCTGCCGTCAAAAGCAGCCTCGCACATATAACCCTCGCGTACGAGAGTCGTAACGATGAGATTGGATATGGACGTATCGTCCTCGATGATAAGTATGTTGACTATATCAGCCACCCCCTAGAGATATGTTATCACTAAGATGTGTCAAAGTTGTCAACAAGTCAGAAAAATATTCTCCCGTGCTCAAACAGAACATCTCGCTGCGCGAGATAACTGTGCGCGGGAGAATATTTTCTTCCTGTCAGATTCGCGGCTTAACTCGTTTGGAGAAGACTTTTCTTCCAGTCAACTGCGCGTGGAAAAGAATTTTCTTCTTTTCAGCTTCGCGGGTTAACTTGTTTGGAAAAGTATTTTCTTCTCTTCAGCTTCGCGGGTTAACTCGTTTGGAGAAGACTTTTCTTCCTGTCAGCTTCGCGGGTTAACTTGTTTGGAAAAGAATTTTCTTCTCTTACGGGTCTTCGTCGGTGTCGAAGCTGAACTTTCTAAGCTTGAGGAAGTAATAACCGTAGCCGAATACTGTCTGGGCGATCCAGCCGATGGCACAGGCATAGGCTTCTGCGACGATGCCCATCTGAGGGACCCAGAAATAGACGAGGACAGCCCTTATGGTTATCTGGATTATGGTGGAGATCAGGGCGATGTGCATCTTTGACGCACCCCTGAGGTAGCCCTGATTAGCATTTACGATGCAGGCGAGGAGGAAGATCCAGGCTTTCGCCGAGAGGTATGTGATGCCCATCTGGATCATGAGGTCAGCACCGTCAGGTGTGAGGACTGTCATCAATGGACGTTTGAGGAGGAGTACTGCTCCTGCGATCAGAGGGAAATAGCAAAGAGCTGCCAGGAGTCCGTATCTCATGGTCTTTCTGACTCTGGTCCCGTCCTTGTGCCCGATGTTCTGAGCAACGCATGTCATGATGCCGCTTCCTATGCTCTGGGCAGGGATGCAGGCAAAATCATCCACTCTGCAGACGGCATTAAAGGCGCCTATTACAGTAACGCCGCAGGAGTTGATCGTCCTCTGGATGAAGAACTTTCCTACGGGCTGCGCCGCCTGCTGAAGGGCTGTGACAAAGCCGAGGGCGGATGTCTCCCTGAGGAGCTTATGGTCGATGACAAAGTCCTTTCTGCCCAGGCTCAGGAGATCGCATTTCAGGTAGATGTAAACGATACAGCATACGACCGATACTGCCTGGGATATGACTGTTGCCAGGCCGGCGCCCTCCGAACCCATGTTGAACTGCGATATGAACAGCAGGTCGAGTATGACATTCAGTGCACAGGATATGCCAAGGAATACAACGGGCATGACCGTGTTTCCGATGCCTCTTAATGCATGGGACATGATGTTGTACTGGAATGTAAAAAGGAATCCCACGAACATGATCCTGAGATATGTGAGGGATTCAGCCATGATCTCATCAGGAGTCTTTATGAGCATGAGTATCTGCCGGGACAGGATGGATCCGAGAAGAAACACGGCAATGGAAAATATCGTTCCCGCTATGACGACGGTGGAAAATTCCCTCTTAAGCCTCTCCTTCTCATCTGCACCGAACAGTCTGGCTATTATGATCGATGCTCCCATCCCTATGCCTGATGCTCCCAGGATCATGAGCGTCATGATGGGGTTTACCAGGCTCACGGCAGCCAGGGAATCCTCTCCCAGGTACTTGCCGATGATGATGGAATCAGCCATGTTATAGGTAAGCTGGAGATAGTTTCCGAAGATCATGGGGAGGGCGTACAAAATGATATGAAGGAAAATGTTTCCCTTGGTCATATCCCTTGTCCTTGCCATTATCTCTTCCCCTCCGGAGTTCAGAACTTATCAGTGTGACCAGATGTTATCTGCTCCGCGGTCGAGAGCTACGATGCCCGTACGGCACATCTCAATGATCCCGTATTTCTTGAAATTCTCTATAAATGCATCACACTTCTGAGAATCTCCCGTGCACTCCAGGCACATGGCTCCGTCAGAGTAGTCGATGACCTTTGCCCTGAATATGTCGACCGTCTCCAGGATCTCGGGACGCTTGTCCTGATCGTTCCTGATCTTGAGCAGGAGGAGTTCTCGCTTGATGCCCTCCTCACTATTGATCACAACGACCTTCTTGACGTTATAAAGCTTAGTCAGCTGGGATACGAGCTGGTTCTTGTCCGTCCTGGCACCTGACATGGTAACTGTGATACGTGAATACTTGGGGTCTTCCGTCTCACCAACAGTAAGGGACTCGATGTTAAAGCCTCTCCTGGTGAACATTGCTGTGACTCTGGACAAGACACCGTACTGGTTGTCTACGTAGATAGCTATAATGAATTTATTCTCGCTGCTCATATCTCGTCGTCCTTTCTCTCTATCATCAGCTGTTCAAAGGTTCCTCCCGGAGGAAGCATGGGGAATACCATGGCATCCTTATCGATCTTGAGGTCGATGAGGGTCGGGCCTTCGGTCTTATACGCCTCTTCGAATGCCTTCCTGAACTCTTCCTCGTTTGATGCGGAATAACCTTTGCATCCGAAGGCTTCAGCCAGCTTAACATAATCCGTCTTTCTGGCCGACAGATCAGTTCCGGAATAATGCTTGTCACAGAACAGGGTCTGCCACTGTCTTACCATTCCCAGAGCGCCGTTGTTCATGAGTACGATGGTAACGGGAATGTTGTATGTTACAGCAGTAGCCAGCTCGTTCAGGTTCATGCCGAATGAACCGTCACCTGTTATGAGGACAGTTCTCCTGCCCGTGGCGTAACCGGCTCCTATGGCTGCACCCAGGCCGAATCCCATGGTGCCCAGGCCGCCGGAAGAGATCCATGTTCTCGGCTGGTTCAGCTTCAGATACTGGGCCGCCCACATCTGATGCTGACCGACATCAGTTACACGTCTGGTGTCATCCGTTATAGTCTCTGATATGATCTCCATTACCCTCTTGGGCAGGAATCCTTCGATCCTGGCCATGTCATTTGCCTCACGCTTTCTGAGCTCAGCGATCTTGCGCTGCCAGTCGGGTCGTTCCTGCTTATCGAGCCTGTCCAGAAGTCTGGTAAGAAAGTCCTTCAGATCACAAACGATCCCCAGGTCAACTTCAACGTTCTTGTTGATCTCTGCAAAGTCACAGTCCAGATGTATCTTTCTGGCTGTCAGTGCATAACGGTCAACCTCACCGGTCGCCCTGTCGGAAAACCTGACACCTAATGCCAGGATCAGATCAGACTTATTCTGTGCGGCAGATGAGGCGTAGTGGCCGTGCATTCCCTGCATTCCCAGGAATCTGGGGCTGTCTGTCCTGATCTGCGACAGACCCATCATGGAGCATCCCGTAACGGCGTCTATCCTGTCTGCCAGTTCCTCTATCTCCCTGCCGATCCCTGCTATGGCAGCGCCGCCGCCGAAATAGATATAAGGCCTATAGCTGTCCCTGATCATCTTTGCAGCTTTATCGATCTGTTCATCCGTTGCCTTGGGAAGTTCAGACAGAGGGAGGATCCCCGTAGGTTCAAAGTCGCACATCTTTTCCTGAACGTCCTTGGGTATATCTATGAGAACAGGTCCCGGCCTGCCCTCGCGGGCGATCTTAAACGCCAGTTTTACCGTATCGTAGAGATCCTCAACGTCATGTACGAGGAAATTATGCTTTGTAATGGGCAGTGAAATACCTGTAATGTCGATCTCCTGGAAACTGTCCCTGCCGATGAGATCGTTGGGAACGTTGCCCGTTATCGCTACAAGGGGAACGGAATCCAGGAATGCGGTGGCAATGCCTGTCACCATGTTGGTGGCTCCGGGGCCAGACGTGGCGAAAGCAACGCCTACCTCACCCGTTGCTCTGGCAAAGCCGTCAGCAGCGTGAACTGCGCCCTGCTCATGAGCAGTAAGCACATGAGTAATACGATCGCTGTACTTGTAGAGAGCATCGTAGATGTCCACTACGTTGCCGCCCGGATATCCGAAAACGGTCTTAACATCATGCTCGATCAAAGCCTCAATCAGTATCTCTGCTCCGCTAAGTCTCATACCTGCCTCCCATAAAAAGTCAAACGGTTTAAGCTGTTTGCTATATTTTATTATTTGCTCAGCATGAGTTCAGGATTAAATGGTTCTCTGTTCTCAAGCATTACAAACACTATTCGTGCTATTTTTCTGGTCATAGCAATAATTGCTCTGCCAGAACCTTTATCTGTTTTCTTGCGGCGATAGTCTTCTATCAATCGCCAATTGCTTGTCTGTTTCGATGCCCGAATCATTCCAAGCGCTACTTGAACAAATGCCGTTCTCAACTCCTGTGGTCCATGCTTTGTTATGTGACCCAGATGTACA
>JAFWFV010000064.1 GCA_017515465.1 Clostridiales bacterium | reverse complement strand
TTTCTGCAGCATGTAAGCTACAGAAAAGAATATATCACGGTTGGAAATCTATGCCGTTAGAAGCGGAAACTCATGCCGTTCACTCCGGAATGACCATGCCGCCGTTAGCGGAAAAAGCGTGCCGTCGGAGCGGAATTTGCACTGCTGCATGTAGAAAAATCATTAATGAGAGACACTATTGAAAAGATATTAGGATCTATCAAGGAATCAGGAATAATATACGCATCGTGGAAATATGGTGACGGTGAACGCATACTAGGTGATGGCAGACACTATTCTGATTATACCGAAGATACATTAAGAGAACTATTTGACACACCGCATGTTTCAATAGAGAGAATATGGACTACGATGGATGTAAGAACTGATAATTCGACGAAGTGGATAAACATAGTAGTTAGAAAGAATGATTAGGAGGACTGCCAAGCTGTTAAATCTGTTTTAAAGACATTAGAAATTCGACATCTTCCGGATCATTTAGTACATGTAGTTTTCTGTGACAATTGGGGCAAACGGCTACAGTGTTTTCGATGGTGTCAGAACCGCCCTCGGAAAGCCATTTTATATGATGAGTTTCTAAATAGGGTTTGCCTTGAGCGGTAATAAATGGGGCGTCCATACCACACAGCTGGCATATGCCATTTGCGTTCTGTTTTGCTAGTTCGGCAATATAAGGATCACGTTTATACTGTTGTGTCGTGACTTCCCGCCGGGTTGGGTTAGTTTCTTCGCGCGATTCTGCAATTATTCTGAGTTGTTCTACAGGTAATGTAACTGCTTGCTCAGCTTGTTCATCTTCGTTTTCAGGGATTATTATTTGTTCTGCTGTATCATTGGAATCTATAGAATGTGTTAAATCTTCATCGGAATGATTCATGATTGTGTTTAGCACATCTTCAGTAAAATAATAGTTTTCTTTTGCTTTTTCCGTTAATTCAATATGTATTTGTTTGGCTGAGCTACCAGTATCATCAGCATCATAAGATATCTCCATAGATAATGGTAGTGAGTTAGAAAAACTAATTACTGTTGCAGGACCGCGCAATCTGTTATTTATCTCGTGCCCTATTGTATTTGGACCCAAATTCAAAAGCTCTTCATTTGAGAATAACGACAAATAAACATTGCGAGCTTTGATTTGTTCTAGTTCTTCTTGTTTTTGATTTAGTAGTTGTTTTTCCAATTCCTTTGATTTTTTGTACTCCTGCCCTTTGAGCCAACTTGTAAATTCGGGTCGACCAATTATCCACACAAAAGAGTGCGCCTCAAGCAAAGTGGGTTCATGATCCAAATCAATATATGATGGCAATAATTCTCGTATGCAATTTATGATATTTATAAAACTACAATAGTTTTGCCAACTGCAGTTTCCATTCAGCCTTATGTCGATGTTAAGCTCTCTGAAGCTCTTTTCAAAGCTTTCGGGAGAAAGAGGGAGAAATCTGTCCTCATCTTTCAGGAAGAATAAGTAACCAAGAGTCGGATACTTTCTTCCAAATACATCTGTGGCATACTCGAAAGCTTTGCGTTCGTCAGTGCTTTTGAAAATGTTATAAACCGCTTGTTCTGACCTAGGATCATATTTTGTTTTATTTTTCCTGAAATGGTCATTAAAGTCAGTTTTGTTATTGAAATTGTTTATGAGGTTATTATCGTTATCAACAATCACTGGGAAAATCTTTTCGAATATTTTGCCTGTTCCTATCCAGGATTCATCCCAACTATCAGTATTCAACGTTGTTTTTGATCTTTCGAACAGCTTATGCTTATACAACTCATTAGACAGTATGGATTTAGGATTATTGAAATCAATTTGCCCACTCCTTCTATCTCGATCATTAACATATCTTGCAAATTCTTCAGATTTCTTTTTAAGACATTCATCAATGCTGATTGATGGATCAAAACGATTGCAAAGTGATTCAAGCTTGTTTTCACTGGTTGGATTGCTTATATTATCTAGCAATTCAATTCTTGTAACGGGATTGCCTATAAGCCTAACTCTAGTAGCGATTCTTCGATATGTGTGATCTAAAAAATCTGTTTTATCAATAACGAAAACGCCTTTAAACATATATGGTAAAACAGGATCTGGCTTTACAAAAACTAATCTCATAAAGTCCAAATCATGCTTTTCTGAATCTATCCAATCATAGTGAAGGTTATTATCTGCTACTTCGTAAATGATGCTATCATCGGGACTAATGCTGTTTTTCCATCCAGAGCTGTTCCCGTACATTTTAGGCATCCATGCAACATACTTCTCACCTGGTTTTGTTCCTGGTATATATCGGTGTTTTCCTTGTGGATAACACGCATTTCTATACACATCCCTATTGGCGCCAAAACACTCATTAATAACATCTATATTAATTCTAAAAAAACAGTTCCGACTTGAAGCGTCTAGGATGTCAATTCTTTTTGGAAGGATTTTAAGTTTGGCCATGTTCATTCTCCTTCATACTATGTAACAACATTGTGTTTGGTTTTCCAATTATTGGGTGGGAAGTCTGAAATCGTAATATATGTCCTCAGGAGCTCCCGTATCAAGGTGGATATTGAACAGATGCGCCCCATTAGGTTTTCTGGAACCTTCAATATATGTCATTTTACCGTATCCAATATATGTAAAAGGCAGTTGTATGCCATCTTCAGAATCGACCTTTCTAACAAATAGATGCATTCCTTTAGAATTCTTCAGCGAATTAAGCTCTTTATCGCTTATATTTGCAACTGATTCCCATTGAAAAGTATGTTCATCGATATATCCGTCGATATACTTCAAGGTCTCTTTTGTACTGTTGGACTTATGAATGGTTACATAAGCATAGGCTGTTTCATCATAAACATTAGTTCCGGGATTGATATCTCCTGGATCTTTATTGAGCAGTTGTTTGATCTGGTATTTTTTATACTTAGCCCACAATTTGAACAGTTTATCTGATTCATTGTAAACATCATAGAACTCAACATCAAATCGACCAAGACCATAGGCAATTAGGTCACGCAGGTAATCATCGAGTTCAACTGTGATGCTTACATTATTGAGCTTAATGGTCTGATCAATACTTGTGACATAGCCCTTTTTGCACATAAACTTCAGCGCATGATGAAACATATCGGGGGAATATGCCTCTTTATTAGACCGAACATACTCTTCTAATTCATCAATTCGGCATTTTCCTACACCATCTAAGAGCTTCTCAATGACTAGTAGTTCATCTGGTCTGACAACTGGTAACATATCAGATACATAATTAACAAACGTTTCCTGACGCTCATCGAACGAAGGTATGTTGTCCTCTCCGATTGCTTTTAAGAAACTATAGTAAGACTTGCACTTTATGTTATTAATCTTTGATTGCATGAATTTCAACAAGTCAGGAGCGTAGTCATTGTTAAGATAGTCTACGTGTCTAGGGTACTCAACAGAACCTATATACTTCTTGAAGTTTATGTAATCTTGCTCGAGATATTTCTTTGTATTGAAGTTAACCTCATCGATAAATGAGATTATTTCTTTCTTGCTTAAGTCGTCGAGATGTATCTCAACGCCATATTCCTCGAGCCCTATAGTTTTGAAATCATCCTGAACCAGTGCACTTAACAACTTTTTCTCAACAACAAAATTCTCAGATAGTCCGCCCAAGGCAAAAGCGATCTGAACGCTTCTCTTGTAGTCGTTTCCTATGAAATCAAGAACTGTTACATATTCTTTATTTTCATATTTGCGAAGACCGCGACCGAGTTGCTGAATAAATATCGTCTGGGAATCGGTAGGCCTAAGGAACAAAACCATATTGACTCCTGGAATATCAACACCTTCATTCAAGATGTCTACTGTAAATAAGATCTCAAGTTCAGAGTCCTCATCCTGAAGTTCATTGTATGCACGTATTCTCTCGCCAACACTATTTTTCCCAGTCAGATATTGTGTATTATAATACTTTTCCATAGCCTGAGACATACGGATAGCATGTGAAATATCACGGCAGAACGCCAGCGCCTTGAGCTTTTTGCCGCCAGAAAGTCTGTGTTTCTCAATCATCTTGTATATAAAGTCGCAGTGTCTCTCGTCTGAGAACTGTTCTACAAACTTATGTCCCTTGGTTGCAGTAATACCATATTCTATCAGTTCATCTCGTATACCATAGTACTTAAAAGGAACAACAAGATCATTTACAATAGCGTCTCGGAGTCTCAATTCATATGGAATATTCTGATCGAAGAGACTGAATACGTCATCTCCATCCATTCGCTCAGGGGTGGCGGTAATACCTAGAAGGAACTCAGGCTCAAAGTGCTCGATGATCTTCTTATATGTCTCAGCTGTAGCATGGTGACACTCGTCAATGATAATGTAATCAAAGTGGTGTTTATCAAACAAATCCAGTGAATTTGACATTGTGATATTTGTAGAAAACAGGAAATCGACGTCAGTTTCTTTGAAATCTTTATTATAGATACCATATGTCTTATCTGCACCAAATACCTTGCCAAAGGTCTCATAGGATTTCATCAAGATGGAGCCTTCCTGGACAATATAGAGAAGTTTATCTGGATTAAAGTTTAAAGCATCAAACGCTGCCAAGTATGTTTTGCCGCTTCCGGCAGCAGCACAGACCAAAGCTTTATTGGCACCGATGGCACGTATTCTATTAAGCTCTTTTAGAGCAGTTCGTTGCATGTAATTTGGCTTTATATTTGAGTTTGCAACATCATAATCCATATCCCATCTCTCAATTGAATAATAAAGACGAGATCTGTAATATGAAATGAGTTCTCGTGTCAAAGGCAGTGTCTTGTTCCAGAGATAACTGAATTCAGATATAGCTTGTGAATATATCTCATTATCTATTATCGAAACATCCCACTCAATATTCTTGAGGAGGGCATATACGGTGATGTTGGAAGAACCTATAAGGAGTTCACAATGATCAACAAACCTAAACAGATAACCTTTCGAATGAAAACCAACCTTATTGCCGGCCTTATCTATAAAACATTCTTTATCTAGATGACACTCAAACCGATCCGGATACTTAGATTGAAGATTCAAAAAGTATTCAAATGATTCAACATCAGTAAAATTTTGATAAGTGGTAGTTATGAGTTTGCCAGAAGCTCCTCTAGCAAGAGCTGCATCAATGTTTGGAATGATTAGCTTCAATCCTGCTTTTTTTATAAAGCTGACTGAAAAGCAGAAACTTTGACATTCATCAATGTTCTGCTTTAATTTGTCTATAAACCGAGTATTACTGTAATTCGTGTAGAAGTTGTTCATAGTAATTAACTACTTACCTGACTGTATTTGACGTTCATCAAATTGTAGGTTTTGTTATCCAACATGTTTACACCTCCATTGTTGTATCGGACACAGTAATGAGGCTAATGGTACGATATGTATAATATTATACAATACTCATCACGCATATAGTATTGTGCCTGTAGCATACTCACATCAGTAATTGTTCGATATGTTTTCTGTATTCAACCATTTAGTCAATAAATCGATCAGATGGTGGTTGTGATGATGATTTATGATTTCTGATGAAGATTACAGAATCTTCAGACAAGGGTTATATTGGTGTTCCAAGACGTTTGCATGTTGGCTGGTAGCTAACCAAATGTACATTTATATCTGATATTATTCCAACATAACATATTACTTTTCTTGCGAAGAAATAATTATGGATAATTACTTCTTTAGCAATAATAGATTGACCTTAAGGAGGAATATATATGTCAAACAGTGGTGGCGGCGGAGGAGTAGGCTTTTTTGGAATAGTAGGAGCAATACTTCTTGCACTTGTTATCTTCTCGATTTTTGGATAATAAAGGAAAAATAGTAACTCTTTTTTTGGCATCTGTATCTGTTGCCCTTTTGAATCGATTATACGTTAATCTTATCGTTGGCGTACAGCCGATAATGCTGTTTATGAGGTGGTATTTTAACGATATTGTTGGCGCAATTGCATTCTGCGCATACTGTGATCTGATGTCAATTATATTTCTCAAAAAAACAATGCGATATTTAAATATGATATTGCTGATAATAGTTGCAGGTTTGTTCTGGGAGTATATCACACCAATGTTTCGCATAGATACTACAGGTGATTATAATGATCTGTTTGCGTATGCTCTTGGGGCTAATTTATATTATTTAATACGTAAAGCTCTGAATATAACTAATAATGAGACGTGTAGTTGTAAAGACTAATCAAACACTTGATTGAGGAGTCACCGATCTTGGTTATGGTATAGATGTCTGCAAAGAATTGTTCATAAGCAAGAACATGCTTCTCACCATGCACTTGCCTTTTGCTTCCAGAATTCATTTGCAAGCAGGAGATACTCTTTGGCAACGTTTTCGCATGATAACGGTTTGCTTCCGTTTGCCAGCAATCTGTCGATCAGATCATCATCAATGAGATACACACTGTTACAGTATTCGTAGGCGTCTTTGAACTGGGAAAGATAGTTCTTCAGCAGATTTGCATTCAGTCCGGCATTCAGGATCAGCAGGGAAGTACCGTCGTTACGGTCTTTGAAATACTGGTCTAGTATATACACAAAAGAGTCGAGACGGTCCGCCCATTCATATCTGCCATTTCCGATTGACAGTCCTTTTGACTTCAGGGCCTGCATATTTCCAACTGTCTGCATCAGTGAAAAGTTTACCAATGTATGGTGCTTGTCGCTGCAGCTTGCCAATAGATTTAGATCTTCACCGTTTCTCAGATAATCCTTGAATATCCTTATCTTATAATCATTAAAATTGAAGTCTGTCTCTCCGGATAATCTCAAGCAAGCAGGATAATACATACCGTTTTCATCAAGGGGAAATGCATCCTTTTTTAACGCGTATAGTCTGGATCCAGACTTGCCTGAGCTAAATTCGGTCGTATAGTTTCCCTTATATTCTCCTTTATCAACGTATTCAAAGAAACAGATGTTGTTGAGATCGTAATCACAGCACAGATCACCATAAACGTGTTTATAGTATTCCCATGCCTTTGGCGATGAGTCCGGATCGAAAGTGATCTTTGTGCCTTTCCACTCCTGGGTGGGTTCTATTCTTGTGGTTAAGTCCATTTTGATACCGCTCGTTTTGTTACGCTATATAGATAATAACACATGTTTTTTCTGCCCAATTCAACATAGCTCTGCTGATATTTCGCTTAAGCACCATTTGTAAGCTGCATTAATGTTTGGTTTATGGCTTGGGCTTTGTGATAATGAAGTCATCCAACAAACAGGAAGGAAAGGCCTTTATTACTTTTACAGACTTTTATTCACAGACTCCTTCCTGATTTCTCAGGATCCTAGGTTTATTCAGGATTAATACTGCCAAGCTAAATGAACGGAAGCATATACGCCGGGATATAGTTAATACTGTTTTTCCATTCAAGGATTTCATCATATATTTTTCTTTTAAAAACACTCTTTTTCATAGAAAACAGCCACCTTTCAAATGGAGTAAAGCGCAAATCCCCGTTCGAGTAAACCGGTTTTCTGCACAAATCCCCATTCGAGCATCTCTATTTCCTACTTGAATCCCCGTAAAAGCATCAATAACATGCTCTTGACTGCTACAAATTGTATAGAGAATACTTGTATTTTGTTAGAAACATTTAATAAACATTTTGGTATTTCGTTAATATCCGACACAAAACATTTGAGATTTTCGTTATGAAAATATATTCTGCAAACAAAGGAATCTGTTCTTTGGGAGGCATATTTATGAATTTCGAAAGGAAGATATATGACCTGTAAAGATTCCTTGAATTTTACTATAACTGATCCATGAAAACGTTAAAAAATAACGTTTTACCTATTATTTCGTTTAATTATTCTATTTCTACTGACGGGGAAAAACTCCTGCAAGTATTAAGTAACGGTATGCAATTATCAAGTTCTGAGATTGCAGAGAAAATAGGTTGGAGTAAGGATAAAACTATTCGAACTCTCAACAATCTGAAGTCATCTGGATATATTGAAGTGTTTGGGAAAGGTCGTTGCACCAAGTATTCGAAGAGATAACGCTTTATTTAATACTTTGGCCTCCCGAGGTGTCACAGATCCATTCTGAATGTCCAGTTCCCGATAGATCTTGCATTGCATTCAAGCGTTTCTTCCTGTACGAGCGTGAATCCGTTGTTGGTATAAAATGGCACGTTTTTTTCGGCATTTGTAGTAACGGTGATCAGATTGCCTCCGTTGGATCTCACCAAAGGGATAAGGAAATCCCGTATCGCAGCGGAGCCGACGCCCTGTTTCTGATATTCCGGAGCAACTGCCAGAAAATACAGATGCCAACGGGGTTCGGGGATGCTCTTCACAACGATCTCCGTTTTGTCTGACATTTCCATAAATCTCAGGGTGTCTCTAAGCCCGATCCTCGCTATTATGCCCGCCATTCCGCTTACAGCATAATCCCAAAAGCCAACCGGCTTGTCTGATGGTTTCTCAATGATCACAACAGCTTTGACATGTCCGTCCTCAGTACCTATATAGCAGTCGTCCTTGCGGATCGTAGCTCTGAAGATCCCCTTCATGAGACGGTCGTAAAAACTGCGCAGCTCGGCCTCTGATTTGAACCGTTCTGTGAAGACTCCCCAGAAAAGGGGGTAGTTAACAAAAGACTCTGTGAAGACCTTTAATACCTCGTCTTCGTACGATCTGTCGTAAAGCTTATACTCAACCATATGTTTCCGCATTCCTGTCTGCTGCCGGCTGTTCCGGAGCTATTTATGTATCCATCACCCATGCAAAGGCTTTGGCAGTTCTGATATCCGGATCCTTAAAGTGATTTCCGTCGTTCCATTCGAGTATGGAGTTTACATTATTCTCTTTCAGCAATTCGTGTGCTTTCCGTATCCTGCCTCCCACTGTTGCCATGACAGGATTTTTCGCTTTCTCCTCGCGGTCTCCGAGACTCAGATAGACTGTACCGGTCCTGATTACATTCTGTTCCATATATACGTCGAAGTCAGGAAACCACATTGATGGGGAAGCTGCTGCAACTCCGCTGAACACATCCGTCTGATACGCCGCCCACAGGGCGAAGAGACCGGCGAGTGAATAACCGCCAATATAGTAAGTCTTACTCTTATCTGCACACAGTCTGAGCAGTTCTTCAAGTGTTTTGGAGGCTCCGCCGCCGAAGTTTTCCTTGCCGAATACAGCAGGCGCTTCCCAGGGCGACAGATCGTTGTTCCAGTTATCCGCCTTGACAGCTGTAAGGCAAAAGCTCATGTTTGATCTGCTCCTGATCTCTGCGAACTCTCTTTCGATCCCTTCGAGATCGTGATCGTCAACGGGCTGGATCAATACTATGTCAGATCGTGGATCACCATATTTTAATATTTCCATTTTATTATATGTCCAGGTCTCCGGGTGTCTTAGGCTTCATGCGCTCAGAGAGGACTTTGACCTCGTCTATTATACGCTGCTCTTCCTCGTCGGGGGGGATCTTCTCAGATGCTTTTATCACCTTGGCCAGGACCCCCGGGGGATCTCCCACGGCGGACAGTCCCTCTACGGGACCTTCGACGAGCATGCTGCTGATGACCTTAAGTATTTGTTTTACTTCTTCAGTGCTAAGGTCGTCTCTGTCCAGCATTTCCTCCATCCCCGTTTTCCGGAATACGGTCAGGGCCGAGTATTCAGGCATTACGTAATTGTCGGTCCCGTCTGTCATGAGCCACTGGCGGATCTCATCGTTTTCGGGTTCGAGGTAGTAGACACAATGTATCCTGCCCCAGCCGTGAACACGCTTTGCCAGGTCCAGGATCTCCATCTGGCCGTTGGGCCAGTGCCTCATTATGAATACGGAGAAGATGGTGAACTCGTCTGATGTACCCAGAGTCCTGATGCTCTTGATCAGTTCCGGATCGACGGATGTATCCACCAGCTCGAGGATTATAAGGCCTGTCTTTACCAGTTCGCGTTCTTCTGAAGTGGAGATCAGGATGCTGGCAAACTGTACCATCTTCTGAACGGACAGCTCATCAGTATGGGCCAGGATCTCGCTCTGGATATCGTCTATGAGTACTATCGCCCTGTGGGATCTTAAGATCTTCGAAAAGCCCTCTGCGGCATTGCCGTAGTCTTCCTTTTCGGCGGTCCTCAGGACATTCAGGATCTCTTCCTTTTCCTGATCTTCGATCACGGGGAAGGCGGAATGGTATATCGTTATCCCGTCCAGGGCGCCGTCGGCGAACCTGATCTCATTATCGGTGCTGTTCTTGGGGAGTTTAAAATCCTCCGGCAAAGTATTATCTGCGGTCAGTGCTTCTGAGATATATTCTAATAACGGTTTTCCCATAGGTTTTCTCCTTGCTGATGGTATTGATCTATTTAGTGGGTATCCCATGCTTGGGAAGCCTCTTCGGGAAGGGGCCTTCTACCTTGCAGGGAATGCCGGCTCTTTCCAGTTCCTCCCGGAAGAGATTGATGTATCTATCTGTATTAATGACCTGCATGAAGCCCACAAAGATCTTGTCCGCCATGGCGGTGATCTCTACGGTAAAATGTCCTTCGATGACAAAGACGAAGAACTCGACGTAATCTGCCAGTTCTCCCCAGTCCATCAGTCCCGTGTAATTGGCGATGAAGCTTCCGTGCTGTGCATCCTTGCCGGTCGAGAGGCTGTGTTTTGCCATATATTTTCTTTTGGCCTTGAGACCTTTTACCTTGTCGATCTCCTCGTACAGTTCGAACAGTTTTCTGACCTGTGCATGGCTGACAGACGGGTCTGTCTGAAGGATGATCTGCCCTCTGGTCATTGTTCCCAGTCTTTCCAGGTCGCCGTTCAGATCGTCTCTGTTGTAATCCACATGCACATGACTCAGGAAGTCACAATGCGTATTGGGGAGTCCGACGCTCTCACGGAGGTTATGAGCCGCCTCGCCCACGATGAACCTGTCCTTTTCCGGGAATACCCTGTCCAGGGTCCTGGCAAAAAGTACAAAGAATAAGGAGAGCACGCTGGAGTCGTTCATCTTTGCAACTTTGATCAGGTCCTTCTGTTCGACGGTCACCACCATGTAATTGGGGTCTCTTTTTATGGGGATAAAAACTCCCTTCAGATAATCCATTCCCAGGACGGGAGCTTTTTTGATTTCCCTTTTGCTGATAGGTTCTTCCGTCGTCAGCATATCCATGGAAGGTTCATCAGTCTCTCCCGGCAGAAGAGCGCTGTCCGGCTTTCTGATCTCCGGAGCATAAGGCTCCACATTGTACTTTAATCTGACATACTCGTAGATGTTTGTCATGACCCAGGGCTGAAAGCCTCTTCCGCCGCACATGGTATGGCTTATGTTAAAGAAGATATCCTTTCCATCGCAATCCACATAGAGCAGGTGACCGTTTATGTCGCTGCTGCCGATCAGGGGCAGCCTGTCTGATGTGGGCATTACCACGATCTTGTTATCGTTGGGCTGGAGAACATATCCGCCATCCTTATCAACGGTTACCCTGACCGCAAAGTAAGGGTAACGCCTGATGGCCTTGTTTACGGCCTTATCCAGTACGTTTATATCCACCTCATCCTTCATCCTCACATGGATGCGGACGGTGTGGGCAAAGTGCTTCTCGCTCTGATAGAGCCTGTATGTATCAACGCTGTATTTCATGTTCTATCCTCCCGGTCCTTAATGGATCTCCAAAGCAGGGTGCGGCTTAAAAAACTCATTTCATTATAACATTCATATTAAATATGCTTGATATATGCCGCCGGGAATCCCGGTTTGTGTAAAGATTACAAAACGCACATCCGGGGGAATTCCGATTTATTCAAGTGTACAAATCGGATCTTTGCGGATACGGTTTTTCTTGACCGGGTATGCCCGTATTGTAAAATATCTTTAGCAAAATCATTTGCATTCCATGCCGCAAAAGTGGTGTGGTTTTTTTAAGGATAGGAGGATAGAAAAATGCCAGGATTTTTAACAGTACCGGTCATTATTGCAGCAGTTGTAGTAGTCTTCTTTCTCATAGTCATCATTTCGAGCTATGTGAAGGCACCGCCGGATAAGGCCTACATCATCTCGGGTCTCAGAAAGAACCCGAAGATCCTTATCGGAAGGGCAGGACTTAAGATCCCGTTCTTTGAGAGGAAGGATGAACTCCTCATCAAGCAGATCTCCATCGACATCAAGACGGACGGCTACGTACCTACGGCAGACTTCATCGGCGTCAACATCGATGCAGTCGCCAAGGTAAGGGTGATGAGTGAGGGCGAAGGCGTAAAGCTCGCCATGAAGAACTTCCTCAACATGAAGGAGCAGCAGATCGCAGATTCCCTCGTTGATTCCCTCCAGGGTAACATGAGAGAGATCATCGGAACGATCACACTGAAGGATCTCTGCAACGACAGAAAGAAGTTCGGTGACGAAGTCCAGCAGAAGGCTCAGGAAGACATGAAGCGTCTCGGCATCGAGATCATCTCCTGTAACGTACAGCACGTAACAGACGAGAAGGATCTCATCAATGCCCTGGGTCAGGACAACATGGCCAAGATCCAGAAGGATGCTTCCATCGCCAAGGCTCAGGCTGACAGAGACGTCGCCATCGCTCAGGCACAGGCTCAGAAGGAAGCAAACGACGCAAAGGTCGCAGCAGACACTGAGATCGCCGTAAAGCAGAACGAGCTGGCCATCAGGCGCGCAGAGCTGAAGACCGTCGAGGATTCCAAGCAGGCAGAAGCAGACGCCGCTTATGAGATCCAGAAGGAGAATCAGCGTAAGACCATCGAGGTAACGAAGACCAACGCCGACATCGCACGTCAGGAGAAGGAAGTCGACCTCAAGAGACGCGAAGCCGAAGTAAAAGAGCAGGCTCTCGACGCCGAAGTCAAGAAGAAGGCTGAGGCAGAGAAGTTCGCAAAGCAGCAGGCAGCAGATGCTGAGCTCTATGAGAGACAGAGAAATGCTGAGGCTGCAAAGTTCGAGCTCGAGAAGCAGGCCGAGGCACGCAAGGTCCAGGCAGAGGCAGACCTCTTTGCAAAGCAGCAGGAAGCTGAAGGTATCCGCAAGGTCGGTGAGGCTGAGGCTGCAGCAATAGCAGCAAAGGGTCTCGCTGAGGCAGAAGCCCTCGAGAAGAAGGCTGAAGCCATGAAGAAGTACGGCCAGGCAGCCATGATGGAAATGATCGTCAAGGCACTTCCTGAGATGGCAGCAGAGATCGCAAAGCCCCTGTCTTCCATCGACAAGGTCACGATCATCGATTCAGGCAACGGCAGTGATACAGGCGTAGGCTCAATGGGCTCATATGTCCCCTCAGTCCTCGCACAGACAATAGAGTCTGTTAAGGAGACAACGGGCATCGACATCAGAGAGATCATGAAGGCCAACACCTACGATGCAAAGGTCAACAGGAACATCAACGTTACAGGTCTCGACGGAGTCCAGACGCTGAACGTCTCAACAGGTGATGTTGACAAGACACCTGAGGTTCCCGGAACACCTGAGAAGTAATGTTTGCTGACGCTCTTTAACAGGGCCGGTCCCAAATGGATCAAAACCCGGAAGTTTGATACTTCCGGGTTTTTAGTTCTTTTGTTTCCGGTGTCCTCAGCCCACGCCGCTCCTTCCTGAGGGATTTGCCGTGTAATCGATGAGGATGCGGATCCTCTCCTTGGGGTCGTTTTCGGAAAAGAGCATGTCGTCGAGATGGTTGATCTCAGGGTCTGACAATGCCACCTGCTCGATGAGGTCGGAGGCTGCCTCCTTGTCCATGCCCTCGGTCAGGGCTCGCTCCAGATTGATGGTGTTGACCATCTCGTTCAGATAGCGTTCAGACATGTCGAGGAAAGCATTGTAGATCTCATCCTTGGAAAACCTTTCCGGGTAGTCAAGCATCTCGTATATCCAGTCTTTAAAATTTCCGTTCATCATATGAATTCTCCAATCTTAGTTAGTCCTACTAGAACTATGACAGGTGTTTGCCATTAATACAATAGATTTATATGAATATTTGGTTAACGATGGATGATCTCTTCCACGATGGTGTAGATCAGAGCTCCTCCCGCAACTGCCATTATGTAGGGCAGGGCTATTGGGAATAGCGTGGCTATTACCACGGTTATAATGCCCAGAAGCGGTATCGGAACACCCGATACGATGCCCATGAAGAAAGCCTTGCCCGTGCCTGTTCCCTTATCCCTCAGGGGGAGTGATACGTTGATCGCTTCAGGGATGTTCTGGATGGCCAGGGCTATAGCCATTATTATCGCCAGGGAGGTGGAGATCCACTGTGCCTTCATGAAGTGTGCGGCATAGACTGCGCCCAGTGCGATGCCCTCAGGGATGTGGTGGATGATCTCCTTGAGCATGACCCTGACGCCGGCAGAAAGAGCGGTCCTGGGACCTTCTGTGACGTCAGAATAGACGTGTGTATGAGGAACGGTCTTGTCCAGCAGGAACTGGAACAGTAACCCTGCAATGAAGCATATGGCAACGGGCAGGATGCCGTGTGTATTATCGTTAGACAGGCCCTCCATTGCGTGCCTCAGCATGCCCCATACGGCGATTAAGAACATGATGCAATAGCTGATGACATAGAGGACGGTCCTGATCTTCTTTGACAGCATTTCCTTTCTGGCGTAGATCACGGCGGACCCGGTGAGTGTTCCTGCCAGAGGGATCAGCATCCCGAATATTACCTCTGAATCCCCCAGTGTGTTGGAACTGTCCAGATGGGTTATGAGGGACCTGAGTCCTATGAAGATCAATATGGTGCCGCCCATGATCTCAGATCCGGATCTGAAGCGGCTGCCGAACAGGCTTCCGATCCTGACGCCTGCCATAGATATGACGAATGTTATGATGCCAATGACCGCAACTGCCAGCAGGACGTTTGTAAGTTTCCCTGTACTGAGTATGCTGACCGGAACGGCCACAAAGGTGATGCCTACTGCCAGGGCGTCGATGCTCGTGGCCACGGCCATCAGGAACATGGTCTTGATATCAAAGCCGGGCTTTACCTCCTCCTCGGGAGATAACGCCTCCTTGATCATGTTGCCGCCGATGAGGGACAGGAGGATAAATGCCAGCCAGGGGGCGATGAGTGAGATATATCTCTCAAAGCCCGATCCTGCCAGATAACCTATGAAGGGCATGATCCCCTGAAAAGCGCCGAACCAGATACCGCAGAGCAGGTATTCCTTTTTGGTCAGCTTAGGCGCGGACAGACCCTTACAGATGGACACGGCAAAGGCATCCATGGCAAGGCCCACGGCCAGGAGCAATAGTTCGAACAGTCCCATCAGTCGGAAGATCCTCTTTGTCTTTCTTTGACTTTCATTATCCTACGGGGTATTATACCACGACTTATTAGTGTTTGATTTGACGGGGCTGTAAAATATAATTAATGGTGGAATATGTGAGAGGAGGTTGTGATCCGGTTTCGATGGACATCAAGCACTACTTTGTGGAATCAGGCTCAGGCGAGCCGTTGATCCTCCTCCACGGCAACGGGGAGAGCAGTGATTATTTCAAGGGACAGATGGATGAGTTTGGCCGCTCATATCACGTCTATGCATTAGATACCAGAGGACACGGCAGGACGGAGCGGGGGACCATGCCCTTTACCATCAGGCAGTTCGCAGATGACCTGCTGGGGTTCATGGATCTGCACGGGATATCTGCTGCGGATATCCTGGGGTTTTCCGACGGCGGCAACATTGCCATGGTATTTGCCATGAAGTACCCGTCCCGTGTCAAAAAGCTGATATTAAACGGTGCGAACCTGGACAGTTCAGGAGTTAAGAGATCCACCCAGATCCCCATCGAGATCGGGTATAAGATGGCGTCCAGGTTTGCATCAAAGAGTGCGTCGGCACTGGCCAATTCCGAGATGCTGGGCCTGATGGTAAACGACCCCAATGTATCAGTAGATGAACTTGCCGGGATTACCTGCCCCACGCTGGTAATTGCAGGGACGAATGACATGATCAGGGAATCTCATACCAGGCTGATCGCATCCGGCATTCCCGGAGCTGAACTGGTCTTTATCCGCGGCAACCATTTCATAGCAGCACAGCCCTGCTGAGTTCAACAGGGCTGTGCTGGAATTCCTGGGTAAGTAAAACTGCTTACCGCAGGACACGGGAGGAGTTAGGATTCCTGGGCTTACCGATGATGGTGTTCTCAGGATCGGGGAGTCCGTAGGGAGGAAGTCCCAAATGCTTGATCAGCTCCCGGTATTCCGGGTCATCGAGGGGCGGGAGAGGTATCTCGCCTATGCCCGTACCGCCTGCAGTCTTTTCCAGTTCTTTGTTGTCTAATGTTTTCTTGTCCATGGTCTTTTCCCTCCATTTCAGTTTTGATGCCTTGATTATGAGGCTGGATCAGGCATGGTTCAATCGTTGATGTTTACGCGATCTGATGCTTAAGCAACAGAGCGGAGGGGATATGTCTGTTTAGATCAAAGTTCTCTGTAATATGGGCAGATATTTACGTATGTTCCGTCCTTCATGCGGAAACCCCCGGGTATGGTCCCCAGCTGGGTAAATCCCAGACGCTCGTAGAGATGCCTGGCGTGGATGTTGCTCTCTACTACGGCGTTGAACTGCAGGACTCTAAAGCCTGTCTCCTTTGCACGATCGAGGCAGTCCTTTACCAGCATCTCGCCGATGTGCCTGCCGCGGCTGCTTCTGTCTACGGCGTAGCTGGCGTTGCAGATGTGGCCGCACCTGCCCACGTTGTTGGGGTGAAGGATATAAAGCCCGTAGATCCTGCCGTCCTCTTCGGCGACGCCCGTGTAGCTTTGGGATGAGAAGAAAGCTGCGCCTGTCTCAGCGTTCAGGAGTTCCTCCTGTGGAAAGGCAATGCCCTCATCTACGATATCGTTCCATATCCTGATCATGTCAGGGAGGTCTCTGTTGGTGTATTCGCGTATCTGCATGTTTAGTGCTCCTTATCTGAAGATCAGTGTATCAATTATACCATTTCAGGGCGTGTAAGGGCTGTTTAACAGTGTTACATTTATAAGTTTTCAGGGGCTTTCAGGCTTTTTCAAAATAACCGTTTGGAGAATGGGAGAGTTATATTTATAATCTGACCGAGAGGTGATAAGGAATATGAAAAAGATAACAAGCTGTATATTACTGGCCGCCATGGCCATATCTGCCGTCTCACGCAGCAGCAGTGAGACAGAGATCACATCATCGGAGGTGACTGCCTCCTCATCCGGGATAACTGCGGTTACGGATGCCGCTGAGACCGTGCCGTCTGAGACGGAACCTGAGCCCTGGTTCGAATTTCAACCCAAGGTCACCACTTCATTTGCTTATGACGTTTACGGACAGGAGAAGATAGAAGTCTGGAACCGTCTGGTCGATGCGGTCATGGCAGGAGAGGATACCTTTGTCTGTGCCAGCAAGGCTGATTATCTGTGGGTGGTCGGTGAGTTCCCGGACAGGTATTTCCCGGTACTGTACGAGATAATCAAGTCTCCTGACGATTACCTGGCATTTGAGTACGAGGGGGATAATGCCCCCATCCTCTACAAGGTCCCCAAGGAAGAGGCTCAGCAGATGATCGCAGAGTTCGAAGACAAGGTGGAGTCGATAATAAATGAGAACATAAGGCCTGAATACAGCGACTTTGAAAAGGCGCTGGCGCTCTACCGGTATTTCGCACACACATATACATACGATTACGATACTTTCGCGAAGATCGAAAACGAAGAGCCGGTCTCATACACGTCGGCCTACAGACTGCTGAGTACCGATAACGGTATCTGCAGCGAGATATCCAAGGCTTATTCGTACCTGCTCATCCAGCTGGGTGTCGATGCTACTACAATATCTAACGGACGTCACGAGTGGTCCCTCATCAAGCTGGGTGATAACTACTATCACGTGGATCCGACCTTCGTGCTGGAGGACTGGGACAACCTGATCTGGTTCCTGATGACCGATGACAAAAGGTGTGATGAAGGCGGTTATAACTTTGACGGATTCGAATATGTGGGACTGTTCTCTCCCGAATTTCCGCCCGTCTATCCTGCCACGGATGATACCTATTCAGAACTGTGGGGATATCATCTGGAATCATTTGATCCTGAGACAAAGACGATGAGAGTCCGTGTTGACGATGACTCCGGAAACCCTCAGTATCAGGAGATAGATTACAGTTCTTACGAATGATCTAGCGTTCCTTATCCCTTACGATCAGGTTGATGATGGAGATCAGTGCCAGCAGTATGGCACCTGCCATGACGACGTAAAAACCTGCGGCCCGGGTGGCCGTAATGTTCCTGATGCCGCTCATTCCGATGAACCCGCCGAACGCGCTGTCGGGATCATCCATCCATTTGGCTACCGTTACTGCCCTGTCGTTTACCAGGAAGAGCATGAAGGCACTGGTGGCGGCTGTTATGAATCCCATGACGGATGCTATTATGCGCTTGCACAGCAGAGCGCAGATCAGAGTAGTGATGGACAGGATCATGAGGATAAAGCCGTACTGGCCCTCCATGATGTTCTCGTTCTGGAACTTGACGGAATCATCGTATATCAGCTGTACTGTGATCACCGGAAAGAAATTGGCGATGACACCAAAGGCGGCGATGCCCATGAATACCCTGTCTGTGATCTCACGTGCTGTCATGACGGCTGTCCCCCCTTATCTGATCTATCCTGTTATCATTATAAACTCGGTGGAGGATTCGGCAAAGTATAATTGTATAATGGTAGCAGTATAGACTTGGGAGATCAGGATGGAAAAGATCAGGGGTTTTATCAGGAACCACAAGGCTTTCGTGATGTACGGGCTGATAAGTGTGTTCGTTACCGTTATAGACGTCATCGTATGCCGCGTTCTGGAAAGATACATTCCTCCGGTGGCTGCCAATACCATCGGCGTCATAACAGGATTCATCATACAGTATTTCCTTACTGCCAGGCACGTTTACAAGACCATGAGCAGGAAGTCGTTCATCATATTCCTGCTGACGTTTTTCCTGAACCTGCTGATGGCCGACGGAATAGTATATGTCTTCAGGACTTTCGTGTTCGGAGGATCGGACGCCGGAATGCCATTCCTGATCAGCAAGGGGGCATCCATCGTACTGCCTTTCTTCATAACGTATTTCATTCGCAGCAAAGTAATGCCAAAGGGCAAAGATTAATCTTCTAATGACGGGTCATATAGGTTAGAATAAGATTGATGCGGTTCTATCTCTTATGGCTTCACAAGAAAGGGGGAGGCATATGATCAAGTACGAAGAGTGGCTGGATGAGGTCGCCAGTCTGGAAAGACAGATCGAGGATTTCTTCAAGATGACCAAATACCTGGATCAGGAACAGGTAATGATCTCAGATCTTATGCCTACCGCGGAGACGCTTTATGCCCAGCAGCAGCTGGAGCGTTTCTGCCACGAACTGGAGGAAGCCTACTATCAGGCCAAGAGACTGAATGCCGACGTGCAGGTCTCCGGCAAGCTCAAGAAGGGTGATAACGGACGCTACTGGCTGGGCACTGAGGAGCTGGCCTGCGGCAGGAGCGTGGAACTCCTGTTCAAGGACAAGCGCGACATGTACGGTATTGAGTACTGGCACTCCGGCCACATCGAGCATAACGGCAGCAAGTATTATTTCTCAGGCGACCGCAATCTGGAATTAGACGGCGTTACCGCCAGGATCAAGAGACGTCTGTAAATATCTCCAGGTCTGACACGTGCCAGCTGCCGAAAGGCGTCGGTACGTCATGTCCGCCATATGGTTTAAATCCCACTGATTCATAACATCTTCTGGCCCGGGGGTTATTGTCGAATACCCCCAGGTCTATCCTTTTGGCGCCCAGGTTTTCCTTAACGTATTCGAAACCCAGCAGGATCATCTGCCTGCCGTATCCCTTGCCCCTGATGTCAGGGTCCACGACTATGAATCCGAACCTGACGGAATCCGTATTATCCGGATCAGGATATCTGATTATGAAATGACCAACGGGAGTGCCATTATCGTCTATTGCAGTCAGGGGTATGAACTTTCCTGACCTCATTGCATTCCTGTAATTATCGTCCATGTCTGACGCAGGCAGGGGAAACTTGCCGTAGATGTCGGCTGACCATCTGTATAATTCTTCCTCAGTCCTGATCCAGCTGACGATCTTTTCCGCATCTTCTGTCCTGTATTCCCGTAGTTTCATATATGTCTCCTGTGTGGTAGTTATTTCAGGAACCTGCAGCTTAATTCCTGTGCTCCGATCTCCATCCGAATATGCGGCAGTCGCTAGTGTACTTGTGACCCAGCTCGCGGTCTCTGTCGGAGGGGGCGCACCATACGTAGAAGTATGCTTCCTTGCAGTACTGGTTGCGGCTGAAGTGCTCGCGTTCATCGAAATCGCGGAGCGCATCGTATGCAAATTCCAGGATCTCATGCATCTCATCCTCGTCCAGCTGACGTTCTGTGTTGAAGTTTACTGTCGCGTTGTAGAAGGGGTCGTAGGTCTCGCCGTCATGTCCGAATTCGATCTCCTCCAGTTCGATGGTCAGATCATACTTGTCCACGATCTCGGAAAAGTCCGTCTCTTCCAGAAATACCTGCATGTATTCGTAGTCGAAATTGCCGTATGAATAGGACGGCTCGGGAGTAAGTGACGTTGCATAGTCCATGTACATTGCCGACACCTGGTATTTGAAGCCTAATTCCTTGTCCTTCATGGTATAGAGTTCGATGTCGTGAGGGTCGCCAGGGACAGTGTCCATATCCACCTGCTTGCAGGGACCGCACCAGTATGTTGCCCATTCATGGGCATCGTCGTAGATCCCGCCTGCGGGGTTGTCGCCCTTCTGTCCGGCGCCAACGATCTTGGACAGGCTGTATCCCGTGGATGCCAGGAGTGTCAGGGTCAGTAAGACTGAAACGATCTTTTTCATGTTCTATCCTCCATGTCAGTTCATCAAAGCCAGTATCTTTTCCGTGTCGTATTCCCGGATGAGGTCCTTGCCTGCGGGAACGTCAATGCTCTTGTCTGTTACGATCACATCGGCGTCTTCCATATTATCACACACCTCTGTTGCGGTAAGTTCAAAGAACCACTTCATGTTCATGAGGTCCGTGACGTTCATCTCGTCTATCAGGAAGAAGAACCTGCTCTCTCCTGCGACATTGAGGTTTGAGGATCTGGCACAGTTTAGCCAGACGAATTCATTCCTCATGAGGTCCACGGCAAAGAGATAGCAGAACCTGCTCTTTGCATTTACCGCAAAGGATGAACTGACCGTCTTCGGCTCGAAGACTTCTCCGGAATCCTCCCTGTCGCGGATCATGTAGCCGGCCCGGCAGATGCACTTGTCAAATGTCAGGCTGGAATAGACGTTGTCGCAGAATACCAGATATCTCACGTCAGGGTATTCCTGTCTGAAGATATCAACGTCGATGTCGTAGTATTCCGATCCGCCGTTATAGCCGCTGGTCTCGTCGCCTGAATAGGTGATGGCGGGGGAATTGCTGGTGGCCATTGTCCTCCAGGAGAATTCGTACTGGTTGCCCTGTTCGTCAATGCCGATGACCGTCAGGTCGATGTCGTCGACTTTCTCCCAGTATGTAAAGCCTCTGAGCTTTTTGAATTCATCCATCCTGAGGCGTGATCCCTTTGGCAGGACGCCGAAGCCGGACTGGGCAGTGCTCTCCTGGATGGGGAGGGCGTAACGCTTCATGTCAGGGTCGATATATACTTTGCCGAGTCTGCCTGCGAGGTTTTTCCTGAGGATGCTAAATACATGATCCTGCAGAACATCCACCTTGTCAGAAGTCAGGAATGACCTGCGCTTTTTCATGTCGGTCTCGTTCTCGGAATATTCCTTTAGCATGCCGAACTTTGCAAAGCTGAAGGACCTGGATGTCTTTTTGTTTCCGTATCTCAGATACTGCAGATATAGCTGCATGAGGAGGAGACAGTTTCCGGAATCTATGTTGTCCAGAACGTATCTGATGTTGTCCTCCGTCCCGCATCTGCTGATGATGTAGTTGAGGTTTCTCAATACGGCGCCGGACCCTTTCTGTTCCTTCAGGATGTCAACGGCATTCCTGATGCACATGTTGTTCATCTCCCGCTCGAAAGCGGTATATGCCGAGTGATTGATGCCGCTCCTCATGAGGACGGCGAACCTGCCTGCGTCGTCATTTACGGGCTTGTAATGGATGTGGTGCAGGAGACCTGCCCAGTGCTTTTGTTTTTCGTAGCAGTCCCCGGTATTGATCCTGCCCTGACGTATCAGTTCGTTGATGACTCCCGTAATGAACTTCCTGTCCTGATTTTTGAGGTTGAGCTTTCTGATGTCTGTCCTGTTATAGAGGCGGAAGTTCATTTCCTCGGTGAGTTTTATCACGTCGCTCATCTCGATGAATCCCGCGAAGTACAGATCACGTGTATCCATGAGGAGCCTGATGGCGGTGTTCTTGGAGGAGACGTTAGCGGGCCTAAATCCCGTGTCCCGCACATACTGTGCGATCAGTCCGAACTGTTTATCGTTCAGAGGCCTGCTGCCACACATGAGATCATTGACTATATCTGAGACCATCGTCATGGCTTTTTCTGCCGTTACGATTGAAAAGTCCTTGACCGTTCCTTCCTCGCGAAAGGCCAGGCGCGGGATATCTCCCTCCAGCACGGAGTGACGCGTCTCTGACATGTCGCCCAGATCGTAGGTTATGTAATAGTTCAGGAGCTGGTCGTAGAACAGTTCACCCGGAGTAAGGTCCCTGACCGACTGCGGGAAACCCCTGTAGAATGGTTCGGGAACATCTTCGCCCAGCAATCCCGAGGCAAAGCTGATCATGTCGCGGTGGACGAGATCTGCACCATCCGTGATCCTGATATTAAGGAGCCTGGCCAGAGCCATGAGAGTCTCGGCCCTGTCAGTTTCGGCGTTGTCTGAATCGTTGACCAGGATGTGCCTGTCAAAGAGGTATTCCTTATAAATGCTGCCTATCTTACCCATCTGTCCCTCAAAAAAACTGCGATATTGCCGGATTAAGGACCGATCAGAAGTAAACCCGGCTAGCTGCAGATGATTGGATTATACAGCACAAGAGGTTATAATTAAACATTATGGAAAAGAATAAAAATACGTACACGACGCTCTGCGGGATATCCACCGTCCTGACCGTTATCAGCTTTCTGGTGATACCGGTCTTTATATTCGGTGCGATCGCACCGTTCATCAGTGAGGGTAAGGTAAATGTATCTCCCGTATCAGGTTTTGCGATGTTGATCGGATGCAGCGCATGCTTTATCGCGGGCCTTATCATGGCCATTGCCGCTGCGGCAAAGAACAAGGGCAAGGCATGGGCAGTAATCCTTATCGTGGTCAACGGCTTCATGATCCTGGCAGGCATCTGCATACTGGGCTTGATGATATTTGCGGGCGTCCTCGCACGCGGTTACGTGGCACGCAGCTACGATACCCACTACGACATCCAGATGACAAACGATACGGAAAACGATATAGCAACCCTCCTGGACAACCACCGTTTCGATACAGGACTGCTGGAGGACTATCCCAACTCCAGCCTCGTTAACCTGGACATGAATATCTATATCGATACACATGCTCCCCATACGTACATAGAGAACGTTGACATCTTTCTCAGGGAGATCAGGCAGCTGATAATCTACCACGGCGGACAGGCAGAGGTCCGTGTCTATACCTTTGATCCCGACAGTGAGGGAGAACTCACAGAATATGGCAGTTTCACTGTTCAGGCCAGATCGTCCGACGGCGCGATCAGCGTAAGTGATCTGTTATCAGTCGGTTCCGGTGCGGCAGAAACGGTGACAGGAGATGTGCCCGTCGGGGTCGAAACCGGCAACATGCTGATAGTGGTGAGGGATCCCCGTGGACCGAAATGATCTGAGAGTATTTAGTGCTGCACTGGCGGCTATTCTGTCCGCAGGCATAATGTGCGGCTGTGCTGCCGGATCTGCCAGGCCCGAGGATGACATGTCTCTCATGATGCCCTCATATTCCTACGAGCTCACCGGTTCAGCCGAAGTCAAGGGACGCCAGGGTGTGTGCTCGGAGGGTGACTATTACTGGGTGAGCGGATCTGCGACACTGGCCAAGTACGACAGGCAGTGGAACCTCATTGCGTTAAATGAATCCCCGTTCGAGGGATATGAGACAGAGGTCAATCACATAGGCGACATAGATGTTTTTGAGAATGAGCTTTATATCGGCGCGGAGTATTTCATGGACGGCGTCGGCACCAATATCCAGATAGCTGTCTACGATGCGGATACACTGACTCTCAAGAGGACATTTCCTTTCGAGGAAGAAAGCGGTCAGCTGGAGTGTTCAGGCATCGCCATAGATCCTGATCACAGGATCGTGTGGATGTGCTCCTGGGTAGGGGAGGAGAGCGGCAGGTATCTCTACCAGTACGACCTGGATTCGGGAGAATACCTGGGCAAGGTCCACATGCAGATGCCGCCCCAGTGGATCCAGGGTATCGCATATCTGGACGGATGTATCTACATAACAGCAGATGACGGCACGGCAGACGACCAGGAACCTGACCATTTGTACCGGGCTGTGATAACAGAAGGAGATACAAACTGCACAGTTACCCTCGAGAGGACTTTCGACGACGTAACGCTCCAGGGGGAGATAGAAGGCCTCACATTTGACAGGCAGGAGGGAAGACTATTGCTCCTTTACAATAGAGGCGCCAGGATCGTCCTGGGCATGCCAAAGGGCTTCTACGACGGCTACGACCACGAGATCTCCGAGGTCTTTACCTACTCCATGAAAAAATATTGACGGCTGTCGAACTTTCCTGTTGACATTTCGAAATATGTTGCATACAATATAGTTGTATCAAACAGAAAGGAAACACGGAAATGGAATACGACTATCGTGAAGCAATGAAACTTTCCAATCAGCTGTGCTTTCCTCTCTATGCTGCATCGAGGAACATAATCGGTCTTTACACGCCCCACCTGAAGGAACTGGGACTGACATACACACAGTACATCGTCTTTCTCGTTCTGTGGGAGAGGGATGGCCTGACGGTAGGTGAGATCTGTGACAAGCTCCTCCTGGACAACGGCACGGTATCGCCCCTCCTTAAAAAGATGGAGCAGGCAGGATACATTACAAGGAAGAGGAGCAGTGAGGATGACCGAGTTGTGGTCATCACACTGACAGATGATGGCAGAGCTCTCCAGGAGAGGGCGAAGGAGATCCCGCTTAAGGTAGCTTGCGGCGTGGATCTGCCCCCGGAAAAGGCAAAGATGCTATACGAACTCCTATACGAACTGCTAAACAAAAAGGATTGCAAAAGAAAGGAACGATAACCCACATGAAGACAGTTTACGATTTTAAGGTAAAGGACAGAAAAGGCAACGAAGTATCACTTTCAGACTACGAGGGCAAGGTGCTCCTCATCGTCAATACCGCAACAGGCTGCGGCTTCACACCTCACTATGAACCCCTGGAAGAGATGTACAAGGAATTCAGGGATCAGGGTCTGGAGATATTGGACTTCCCCTGCAACCAGTTCGCTAATCAGGCTCCCGGCGACGCTGATGAGATCCACGAGTTCTGCACAGTAAAGTTCGGAACTGAGTTCCCCCAGTTTGCCAAGATCGATGTCAACGGTGAGAACGCAGATCCACTGTTCGCCTTCCTGGCAACAGAGAAGCCTTTCGAGGGATTCGGAAAGGGCATCAAGAACAAGGCTCTGGAAAAGTTCTCGGCAGCCAACAACAAGGCCTATGGCGACAAGGCATACATTAAGTGGAACTTCACCAAGTTCCTGGTAGACAGGAGCGGCAAGGTAGTAGCCAGGTTCGAACCCACATTCGACATGGCAGAGGTAAAGAAGCAAGTGATCGCAGCTCTCTGATGAGCAGGTGAACATCATGAATATAGCAGTAAGATATTACACAAAGACAGGGAACACCAAACGCCTCGCAGAAGCCGTTGCATCTGCAGTGGGATGTGAGGCACTGCCCATCAGTGTTCCCGTAGAGGATAAGGTTGACATACTCTTTCTCGGCAACTCATACTATGCCTTCAGCATCGACCCCGAGGTCAGGGATTTCATCTCCCGTCTGGACAGCAGCAAGGTAGGAAAGATAGTCAATTTCGGCTCTGCAGCAATGCTCAACTCAACCCTCAAAAAAGTGAGGGCAGAAGCTGCAAAGAAAGGAATAGCCACCGACGACCGCGAATTTCACTGCAAGGGTGAGTTCAAGGGCCTCCACAAGGGCAGACCCAACGGATCCGACCTCAAGGCAGCAGCGGAATTCGCCGGCAGATTCATAGCCTCCTGATCACAGCCTCAATAGCCTTTTCCATAATTACCCCTCCACCTCAGGCTATTGAACTCCGACAAACACTGTGATCCAATAACCCGGACCGTTTTAACATCGCGGTCCGGGTTATTTCATATGCCGTTTTCCTCAATGTAGAGATCCAGCCTGTTGATCAGGGAATCTGCGATAGTTGAAACATCTCTGTTCTGCAGATAGTAGGAATTGACCTCATCAAAAATGATACCGTATATACCCCAGTCATATGTCAGGATACCATTAACGGAACGGACAGCATCTTCATATTTGGTTACAACCTCTGACCGGTCCTGTTGACGGTTTGCTGACGGATCTGTATTGGGTATCAGCGTCTTCAATGATATATCGTCTTCAGGAACAGATCCGGGATCCTCCATATAGTTGAAGTAAGTATCAAGAGTCCTTTCCACAACCGGGATCGAATTGTTATACAGACATGTCCGTTGTGATCCGTCCGTAAACATATAACTTAGAAAATCTATGCATGCTTCCGGTTTTGTGGTCGATGCCGAAACTGCTACAAGGCACTTAGGATTTGCCAGATAGCAGGTAGTATCTATTGTCGGGAAACCATAAAACGCCATGATCTCTCTTCTGAACGAGGACAACATGGAATATTGTTGAAACGATCCGACATCAGCCAACGACGTGTATTCAGCATCGTTATATACCTGTCCATTTTGCTGCTCACCGGGAGAGATCCCGTTTGTTACTGCAATATTCAGCATGTTTTCGACTGTTTCATGATCATTAAGCCTGGATAAGTCATCGATACTCCGTATCGTATATCCGATCATAAAGTTGACCAGATCAGCAGATGGATAACGGCCATTGATGGTTTCTGCGAAACGGGGATCTTCGTATATCAGATAATCATCGATATTGTTCTGCAGACCATCATCGCCGAATAGACCAAACAGTGAGTATCCGCTAAAGATCTGATAACAATGGTCATTGCGGAACAACATATCAGCAATGTTCTCAGACAGCATAGATCTGTCAACGATAGCACCGGAATCAATAAAAGGTTTCAGATCCGTAACTAATCCGTGTTCACCCATATAAATGTAGTCAAAAGAATTGCCGTAAAAGATATCAGGAGCATCGCCTCTCTGAAAGTCCTGGATCAGTCGTAAGGTCCTGGCCTGGGCTTCATCTATCGTTTCATACCCGTACTCTTCGCCATAATTCTGAATTACAACATAGTATTCATCCTGACTGGTGTTATAGGAATATGCGACATATGCCAGAGATCTGTCCATAGTGGCATTGTCGCCTCTTACTGTTATCTTTTCTCTGCCGGTAAGATCCAGATCATGATCCGGCTTTATTATCTGTATTCCGATCAATGATCCGTAGTATTGCCGGATATTAGCATATGTAACCTTATCCAGAACATAGAAAGATGAAGACTTTAGAGCACCTTGTTCCGGGCTTATGAGCATATTTTCCAGGAGTGAACATGTTGATCTTGTTTTTGAATACGGATCTATCTCGTATATAGTATTTGCAAATTGATCGTACGCAAACTGACCATAGTTAAATAGCGCCGGCCAGCTAAGATCAAGATCGCTTTGCAGAGCAACCGGCTCATCGGATACATATTCCCGCCCAAGATCAAGTTCATAGTAAGACATCTCCATATTGCGGTCTACAGAAACAAAGAATCTGCCGTTGACAGTAAAACATGCATTGCGTCTCGGGATCTCATTAATGTCAGCACTGAAAGGTATGCTGTTCATGATCTCGCCCTCAGAAGAGACCTTTGCGATCAACCCGTCAGACACAAAGACAAATCCATCATCTGCCGAAGATACAGAAGTCGGGATACTGCCGATCCCGGGAACTGTCTTGTCGTACACCAATGTGCCGTCTGCCATATCAACGATTATATAACCGTTACTTAATTTGCTGCAGGCGATCCTGTTATCTCCGGCATAACAGAAAGAGACCAGACTATAGTCCGGAATATTAAAACTGAATTTGTCTATTACTTCTTCTGAACCGGGATCGATCAGGACAGCAGTATAATTCGAACGAGTGTCATTGTTATCCTGATCCAAACTGTTTTTGACGATCAGACACAACTTGTCATCACAAAAGAACAGATCACATACAGAGGAGCTATCTTCACATTCGATCAATAATTCGTCAGCAGCAAAACATAATGATCCTGCGTCGGGATTACCGAGGACATACTCTGTATCCGGATCGCTGTCTCTGCATCCGGTCAGAAGGAATACAAGCCAAATACAGGATAGAAAACTAATTGTTTTCAAATATATGGATCTGCAATGCATAGATCTCACCATTTTCATTTAGATCTGCGCTAGCAGAACACCACATGATCCCGTCATTTTCACGGTACTCTGCAAGCTTGTCTTGAAGGTCTGATATCTCTACATCATAGCTAAAGGAACCATCAGTATTATCAATAACAATGCTACAGCCCTCGGAAAGGGGAATCCACTGCAGATCATCATGCTTCAGGATCAAACCTAATTCTCCCATAGCATTTCTCAGATGCTCATTGTGATCATGCAGTTCCCATAGTTCTTTGTCCTGCAGTTCTTCCTCAAGATCATAGTTAAATGATTCACTCCCGTCAGGATGCAGATTGTAGCAAAGGTGTGTAAAGTAATACTCGTCACTTATATCGATCCGTCCGGGCAATGCCCCATAATAATACCCTTCAAAGTCCAGTGTTTGCGGCTGCCAATCAAGGTCAATATTCATATAATCGACAGAGACACTCCGGTCTCTGTCGATCTTTATTTTTTCTCCCACATCCAGAGAAGTGATCTCTTCATAAGACATTATTACCGGAACACCATGGCACCTGTTAAAGCAAACCTGATTCTTCCCATCATAGAACCTGTAACAGGACGGATCAGTATAGACAATTCCAAATATATAATCTGTTGACAAAGATGCGGACTGGTCAGTCTCATATGAGGTATTCTCATCATCGACATTTCTGAACGAAGTCACATCAGTGTTCTTTCCGCATGATACAAGCAGAAGTGAGAATGATAATAGAACAGATATTAAACGATGCTTTCTGCTTGTCATCTCTTGTTGCCTCCGTATTTACAACATTAGTATGTTACATACACTCCTACAGTTGCACCAGTGCTGGCATTGGTGCTAGCTCCGGTATAGCAAGTCGCTGCAGAATATGCATCAAATACAATAGCTCCTGTAGAGTAGTGCAAAACAGCTGGTGAATTAACAGATGATGATTTTCTGGATTTGTAGAGTCGAACATTTACATATTTGTTTGATGGGAATACCCCGGCCGGTAAACCAATAAACCCGACTCCGGACAAAACCGATGTGTGTGCCGAATCAGTATAGTAATCTGTTCCGCTTGAATAACCCACATTTCCAGAAGCGCCAAATGAAATATTATAAGCATTAGTGCTAAAGGCCATCCCTGCAACACATGTTACCACCATAATAATAGCTGTAATCTTTTTTAGAATTTTCTGTTTCATAATCAATCTCCATCTGAATAGATAATCATCTTCATCCTGCATCCTCATTCAATTTGCATATTATAGTTCAATGATATGTCATATTTGTGTCATGTCTGAGGTTTCCTGTGCAAGATGAACTTTCCTAGCCAACATGATCGATCCGTGCTATACTCAGCGTATAAAGGTGATCGAATGAAGGCGCCTGCAACCGTGTTTTCCGTGCATCACCTGCCTTTTACAACCATCCGCTGATCCTGCAAGATAATCGGATGGTTGTTTTTTATTATCATGAACCAGAATATGAGCTTGTCAGCGAACCACTGTTATTGCAAAACAAATACAAGGTATATGATTTACTTAACACACCAAGACATGTTGCTGTACCACTAACCTTAACGTATGCCTTTGTTACCGAGGAATTACCACTCGATACTGTCGGTGTGCTTCTCCAAAAACTCCCACTTGGATATGTAAAAGATCCCTCTTTAGAGATTACAGAGCATGAACTTGATGTATAACTGAAAGTTCCCTTGGCCGTAACTGTATATATGAGCGAACCTCCATCGGAATATACTTCGTGTGAAGCTTTTCCTGTTTTTGTTCCCTTTAAATCAGTTTCAGGCTCGGCTTCATAAACTGTATCAACCAGAATATAGCCTTCCATCGTATCTACATCTATACTGCAGGAAATCTCTACAAAATTGGGATCATTATCAACCAAATCCATGGAATCAATTATCTCCAAAAATTCAGTTCTTGTAGACACTTCATGACTATTAAAGTAATCAGTATAGCTTGTTATACCAGTACCTGTTGATTCTTCATAATCATAAGCCAGACAATTTACTGATAATCCCATTAATAGGATAGTTGTTACCAACATAGAAACTGCTTTCTTCATTTTATTTCCTCCTCTATTTCAATTGCCTGAACTGATACACCGTATTCAGGTCTATGACTTCGATAGTTTGTTATTAAAATATATGCAAACAGTATTACTGCCAGGACAATAACCGCAATCATCATCAAGACAAATATTCTTGTATATTCTCTGTTTCGGGTATTTTTGGAGTCTTTTAGTAAGGTAACCAGTTCTTCCTGACGTTTCAATTGTTCTTCTTGTTTTTTTAGCTGTTCTTTATAATATGAATCCTGCTTTTCCAGAGATGCTTGAGTTTCATTAGTAATTGTAAGGTGCATATCTTCTATCTGCCTGGCTATCTCATCACAATCCCCCACATCTCTGTCTTTTAAGCGAATCTCACCATCTTTCTTTATTGCGTTTATCAATACATCCTTATCAATGGAGTACAGTTTAGCAAGACAACCAATATCACTATCTGTAGGACTTGTTATTCCATTCTCCCAACGTGAAATCGTCTGCCTAGAAACATGCAGATGTCCGGAAACTTCCTTTTGTGTTATTCCCCGGCTGATCCTTATATCCCGCAGATGGTATGTCTTCATCCGTGTGTCCTCCCGATAAGTTAAATTTACAAAACGAGATTTAAGAAATCAATAGTTCTGCACAAATGTGAGCAAATGTGAGCACGAGCATCCTCAAAGGCCCATATTTGGACGTTTCATATGATCTGCCCTGTTACATCCTGTTACATAATTGTGCTTTATTTCAATCTTTCATCAATAGTATCTATATTGCAGTCAGAGTATTCTTCACTGGATGAGAACACACGCACTATATCGAACAGATCCTGATATACGAGCAGGTTTTCGAAATTTGAGGTCTGCTCACCCTGCTGTCTTATCGATTCTTTCTGGTTTGCAATTGCTGCATTCAGTTTGTTTGAGACAGATAAGTGTAGTTCATCCAGTTTCTCAGCTATAAGAGATTCAGAGTCTTCCAGAGAAGTTTCAATGTCCATCTTATTTAATCTGCTCTTAAGTGTCTTGATGTCAACAGAATAGAGTTTTGAAAGGGCTTTTAGTTCTTCGTCAGAAGGAAGTATAATATCATTTTCCCAGCGTGATACTTTCGCTCTGTCGATGTGAAGTTCTTTTGCAACATATGTTTGAGAAAGGCCATTGGCCATTCTTAGTTTCTTCAGGTGATGTCCGGACATTATATTTCACCTCCTGTCAGCAGTGTATCAACTAAGAGATATATTGCAACTATTTGGTGATATTTTTCACAGGACCGATTTGGGTAAAATTTGATATGCGTTGTAAATACTGCGTTTGCGAGGAGTTATTATCACAAATTTGCACATTGTGCAGCACGATACGGTCTGTGATTTGCTGTTGTTTTATTCATATCTAACTTGCTTGATCACTTGCAGTATTCATTGAGAATTTTGCGATAGTTGAAACATCTCTGTACTGCAGATTTGTGAAATGTGTTGACATTATAAGATAGAGGAAAGCACGTACATCTTTATCCTTCTTTGTACAATTCATTAAGTCCGATAATCTTTATGTCTTGCGTTTCTTCTGCCTGAAAACCTGATCTTGCGAAGAAAACATACTTATAGCAATTAAGACCTGTGAGCTTTACCTGTTCGATTTCTTCATTGATCATTGACTTCGATATGCTCTTTTTCCTGAATTTGACTTCGTAGAATACATATCCGTTCTCATCCAGGGTGACAACATCGAATTCGCCATTTGTCTTATTCTTCGGATCATCGTAGTAGTACTTTCCGATCTTCTCGATAACAGGTTCTATCTTACCGGATCTGTTCTGACGTATAAGATACTGCCTGCAAACTTCCTCGAACTTCCTTGGAACATACTGCTCTTCAAAATCCCTGTCGATGTATTTATCGTAAAAAGCATTAGGATCCATTATCTTCATCTGTGATGAATACTTGAATATATATCTATAGTAAAACAATGACAGATTATCACTGATATAATATCCGGCTTTCTTCTTGTTATCTTCATCGTTAATGGGAGCTTTCTTCTCGACGACCTGCATCCTTATAAGTTTATCCAGAACATCAATGAGAGTAGGACCACTGGAAACGTGTGATCTGGATAGTATGTCCTTGTACTTGGTGTTGCCCTGTGAGAGCGCTTCGAAAACTTCGTTCGCATTTACTATTTTTGAGATCTCGCTGTTAAGATGCATCGATACTTCATTCTCAAGCCTCGCTCCCGAAGAAGCTATCAGGTCGATAATGTTCTCCCTGACACTTTTACTGTCATCTACAAGTCTATTGTAGTAGGGAATACCGCCGAAGACAGAATATATCCTGACCTTATCTTCCTCAGAAAACGCAGGATAGAATAAGGAGGAATCATAATAATCCATCTGCTGAAGATCGATAACCAGATCAGTCCTGCCGTAAAGTGGATTCGACTTCTCAAGGAGCGATTTCATAACATCAACATAAGAACCGAGAAGGATCAACGTCAGCTTAGAGGAATCCTTATATTTATCTACCAGTGATTGAAGTATACTGTCCAGCCCGGTTATGTTCTCACGGATATATGGATACTCATCCAATACTAAGATCAGCTTCTTATCTTTCGCCTGTTCAAAGAGATACTTCGTAACATCCTCGATGGTAGTAAAGCCAAGCTTAGGAAGATCCAGAACCTCTGAGATTACTTCACATATTCCATTAACGTTACTTTCCTCCGCAACCTGTTTACACTCATAGTAAACTGCCGGGATATCGGTTTCCTTCAGAGCCTGCTTAACTAATTCACTCTTTCCAACCCTTCGTCTACCGTAGATAAGTGCCATACCCATATTATCGGCAGATATCAAGCGCTTAAGTTTGGATAATTCCTGCGTTCTTCCAACGAAAACCATTTTATTCGACTCCTTCCGACTCGGTTGCGACCGAACTAAATAGATTATAATCCCAAATAGTTGTAGTGTAAATATTCTGTTTGGTGATTATTTTCACAGGACCAATTTGGGTAAAATTGGATATGCGTTGTGAATACTGCGTTTGCGAGGAGTTATTATCACAAATTTGCACATTGTGCAGCACGATACGGTCTGTTATTTGCTGTTGTTTTATTCATATCTAACTTGCTTGATCACTTGCAGTATTCATTGAGAATTATTCAATTACTTTGCAAAATTCTCAGTCGTATTGAGAATTTTGCAATAGTGCGAAATAATTCTCAGTAAAAAAAGAGTGACACACATAAAACTCAGAGACTTCTTGATGATGGATGAGTTGTAAGTAAGATAAGAACCGGCAAATAAGAAAATGCGGTCAAGACCATAGCTGACTATTGATCTGATCGCATTTTCTTTTGTGCTTTTCGGATTATCGCGTCCGCTTATTAGAGTGGCATAGCTTAGCAGTGATTCTCCTTATAGCTCTTTGCTTCCAGATGGTACAGGTAAAGCGCGCTGCACACATCACGCAGAGGTGCGTTATCGTATATCCTGGACAGTACGTTATAACAGTATGTCAGCGGGCAATAAGATATCGTTCCGCTTTCTTCGAGAGTATAGCACTGCAGTTCAATATATGAATCAAGATCACAAGGGTCTATATTCCTGATCCTGACGATCCAGACACCGTCAGATCCGGATACATCTATGGGATGACTTGCACATCTGAAATGCAGAGTTCTGTCACTTGTAAAGTAGAGCGAGAGAGTCGTTCTGGATTTAAGTGACAGTGAAGCTCCGTAGAACGTTGTGCCTTCGGGAAGATGATCTATTTGCATAACGGGATCAAACGGCTTATCGATCTCTTCGGCATTGACAACTCTGCCGCCTATGTCTTCAGGATCGAGATAACCGTTGGCGGGATCATTTGTATCAACACCGAAGTACTCCTGTGCAGCCGTACCGTAGTTGAGCATAGCGATGACTAACGGAACTGCATCCGAGTATCCTTCCTCGTCGCGGTGGTCATAGATGTATGTTGCATAGTCCTTGACGGAGAGGCTTATCTCATCACCGAACTCGTAACCGTCGACATAAAGCTGTGCGGTCATTTTCTTGCTCATATCCTTTGCAGAGACGGGGCAGGAGAATGAATAACATGTCTGACCGTTAACCGTAACGGGCGAATCCTTGATGTCTTTGATGAAGATCCTTGAAGTGCTACCGTCCGGCGTTGTGATCAGCATGTATGCATTCAGGCTGTCCCTGACATCGTCGCTGAATGACATGTAGAGGTTCATGGAGATATCGTCTGCGATGCTGGCGGAAAAGCCCTGCAGCGTGTTGGCTTCATTGAGCGCTGCGGTTGCGGTATATGTGCCGTAGGTATAGGCCTTTACTGCATAGGTGCAGTCTGTCTGACCAATGCGATCAGGGATGGAATAGGTTCCGTCCGGATCCATCTTGTAGAAGAGATGATCGTCAGGATCTACACCGTTGATAACGAAGCCTTTGTCCGTACCGGTAACAGCCCGGGGATCTCCTGTCAGGACATAACCTGCGGGCAGTTTGAGATAGATAACGTCCACGATATCGTCATTGTAGGGGGTGTCCTTGCCGAAGCAGAAATGATTCAGTGCATAAGCATCGAGGACTATCACCTTTGTGTAGCCGCCACGGATGTTATATATCTCTCTGATGCCGATGGTACCCTCAGGGATGTTCCTGAATCTCGTTACCATTCCTCCGTAGGACCTGTTATCGAAATCGGTGAGACGGGTATCGCCATCGTAGATGTCCGGAGCGAAGACGGCGTCGGTGTAGACTGCTGTCAGGACCGTGTCTTCTGTTATCCTCAGTTTATCGTAATCCAATACCACGCGGGAGGTACCGTTTATCTGCCATCCTGCAAAGGACTTTCCCTCGGGCGGGATGATATCGTAGTGGGGGATCTCAAAGATCGATCCCGTTGCCAGATAGATGATATCCAGGCCGGAAGCTGCAGTGCCGTCTCCTGTGTCAAATGAGATGGTGCTGAGTTCACATGTTGCTTCCCAGTCGATCATGATGGAATCGACGAGGGCATTGCCTGTCTGTGATCTGATGCCGATATACTCATAATCGGGATCGATCGTGAGGGAAGATGCGCCGGTGGTAAGCCTGCCGAGATAATCACCTGCCGTGGCCGTATCGAAGAGATCGGAGACGGAGGAATAGGGCGTATGCTTTCCGTAGACCCTGATGATGTTAGTGCCGCTGTCTGACCAGTCGGCGGAAATGCTCCTGGCAAAACCACCCGAAGCAGTTGTTATGATGCCTGCATTGGTGTCAGATATCTTCGTTGATTTATTGTTGACCGTCTGGGTGCTTCCTGCATATACGGTTCCGGAATGGTCTGATCTGTCTGCCCATTCTGTCAATGAACTGCCGGTGACACCCGTGAGTTCATGGTCGACAGTATCCGTAACTATGGTGTTGCCGCTGATGTCAGTCCAGACGGCCCGGAATACGGTATCTTCTGATATAGGCACATCTATCCCATGGTTATATACCTTATCTCCGAGCTGCCATCCGCCGAACCTTGTTCCGGCAGGGGCAGTAAAGCCGTTATCGGGAAGAGTCATATATGAGCTTCTTATATAGTATTCAGCCATGCTTCCGGAGCCGCCGTTGCTGTCGAATAAAACCTGGTAGGGATCGGGCAATTCCGCAGGCAGCCACTCTATGGTCAGTTCATAGATATATGCGACACCGCTCCTGGATCTGATGCCGATATAGTAGTAATCCCCGGGGATCGTCAGAGTGGTCTCGTCACCGCATGAGATGGAACCGATCAGGGTTCCCTGCGATTCAGGGGAGTACAGGTCAGACGGGGAACTGTACGCTCCTGACGCACTTCCGTAAATGTCGATTACGGCAGTTGACGGTGTATTGCTGCCCCACCTTATCGTTACTTTCTTTGCCTTTCCTATGGATGTGGTACTGATGATGCCTTTGTTATTTCCACTGCTGTTGATCTGGATGTTATTGCCATTACCTGCAGTGAAACCGGCATATACGGTGCCGGAAACGCCGGCCATGTCTTCCCATTTTGCGTAAGATGATGAAGTCTTTTGAGTGAACGACAGATCTATCAAGTCGGTATTCACTGTGGGTGCATCCTCATCAACCCATTGTGCAACGACTGTCGTATTCTTCGTGATCGTAACGGATTCATTGGGATCGTAAGTGATGCCGTCTATCATCCAGCAGAGGAATCTCTTACCCTCCGGAGCTGTGAAAGTGCAGCGGGGAAGCTTATATGATTTGCCGACGGTTACAACGGCCGGAGGCATGGTTTCCGATCCGCCGTTGGCATCAAAACTGACTGTGGCTTCTTCGGTTTCTCCCGAAGAAGCCTCGGAATCCCACGTGAAGGAGATATCATCCAGATACATGGCACCGCTGGCGGACCTGACGCCGACGTATTGATAGCTTCCGCTGATCGTCAGTTCAGTATCCGTACCGTATACGATGGAACCGAGAAGTGTGCCCTTGACACTTGGATCGCTGCTGTACAGATTGGTAGGATCAGTATATGCGCTGCTTTTGCCATATACGTCCAGAGTCCTGCCTGTTTCCGTTGTGCTGTTCCATGTAACCGTGATCTTGGATATGTATCCGGGCGATGTGGTCGTAACGATACCGGAATTGCTGTTCTTTGATCTCAGCTGGATCGATCCGTCGTTGATCGCTGACTGCCCCGCATATACCGCCTCGGACACAGCTTCATTGTATGTCCATTCTCTGTATGTATTTAAAACACTCGGATCTTCTAATGTTTTATCGTATGTCAGCGTGTCCGTGACCTGCGTGCCGGCATATACGGCGGAACCCAGCATTGTGATGATCATTACCATGCTGAGAAGCAATGATATCTTTCTCATATAATTCCCCCCATGAGTTATTTACCATAACTAATATATTACACCTCTCCGGTAAAAAAGGCTTGATGATCAAGCCATCTGTTTTGTGCTATCATTGACTCATGGATAGTAACGTGCGCTACAGGGTTAATAATCTGCTCTACGCCGCCGGTGAAGAGCTTCTGCATACGATCCGCGTCGATCTGGAACTGAATGATGCGGTGGACCCTGAAGTGCTGACCAGGGCTGTCAATCTGGCAGCATTGAGGTTTCCCTATTATGCCGTCAGACTGGTGAGGGAAGGCGAGGAGTATTTCATGGTCCCCAATCCCGAACCAATAGCCGTACTGCCTGAGGGCAGCAGGATAGTGCTGGGCGATGAGGGGACCGGTCACCATCTCTTTGCATTTACTTATTCCGGCAATAAGGTCAGCATGCATTCATCGCATTTCATTACTGACGGCAACGGGTTATTCCCCTTCCTCAAGACGATACTGTATCTTTACCTGAAGGAGATCCATCCTGACGAGTCTTTCGGAGGATCTTTCGCGCTGCCCGGAGATGAGATAAGTCCCGGGGAGTCTTGCGACTACCCCTATCCCGAACATGAGATGGAGGAAGATCCGCTCGTGGCGGCAGTCCGTCCTGATAAAGTCTATAAGCTTTCTGATCAGCCTGCCGGATACGGGAATAAGGATGAATGGTCTGCCTTTTTCCTGTCTGTCAGGCAGGATACGCTGATGAAATACGTATCAGGTGTTGACGGCAGCCCCGCATCGTTTATCGCCTCACTGATCTTTATGGCCATATCTGACCTGGATGAAGGCGGAGATCTCCCCATAGTCTGCGGCATGCAGCACCAGTTCCGCAAAGCTCTCAAAAGACCTGTGAGCCACCTCTGCCACGTGAATATCGTGCCCATGGTTTATCCCGCTTCTGTCAGGGGCGGCAGCATCGAGCGCCTCAACACCATATCCAGGGGGATCCTGATCCTGAGGGGCAGCGATGAGAACGACATCATGACCATCAACAGGCATATCCGGAATGAGCACATGATCAGGGGCATGACCCTGGAAGAGAAACACTCATATATGCTCGGCGAAATGCTGGAGGGAATAGGTAACAATACCTTTGGCGTAAGCTACACCGGCCGCGTACCCTGGGACGGCATAGACAGATATATCAAGTCCGTCAGGCCCTATTTTGACATGGCACTGAGTGGTGGCATATCGGCCGAGATCTTTTCCGTGGGAGAATACTTCGACATCAACATCATGCAGCGCAGTCCCACAGACAGATACGTCCGCAGGATGACGGATCATCTGGACGATCTGAATATCCCCTATGAATACGGCGGGAAAGAGCACTTCGAATTGTGCGGTTTCAAGTTGCCCTCCTAAACAGAATCTGTTATAAATATTATTGATGCTTTTTGGCATCCATTAATATTAGGGGGGTATTTTCAATGAGAAAGGTTAGATCAGCTATCGCACTCGTCATGGTATTTCCCATGCTTTTTTCACTTACAGCATGTTCCAAGAGCGTCAAGGAGTATGACAAGGAGTCATTCCTTGCAGTCCTGAAGGACGATCTGAAGATCGAGGATGACGATATCTATGAGACTGAGGTCGATGAGCACAACGGCGTAGGCGATGGTGTTGTAGTTGCAGCAAGGCACGGACACGCAATGATCACTGTACAGTTCTGTGATGACGCAGCTGATGCCAAGAAGGCTTTTGATAAGGATTACGAATCATTCCTGGATACATTTAACAAGAATGATCAATTCAAGGGCGATTATATTGCAGAGCAGACAAGTAACGGTGGATACATCGTCATAAAGGGATCTGCTCCCGAGACTGATATCTTTGGCGACAGGAACCGCACCGGAGATGTCTATGGAGGTTACTACTGCTCCGGCTCCATGATCATGCTCGTAATGTCCCAGTCTGCGGATGACTTCGACGATGTAGGCGAGATCATCAGCGCATTAGGTCTTCCTAACGTCTGATCAGCTTTTATATCTGAGATTAATGGCTGACCCCTTGCTCTGCAGGGGGTCAGTTTTTTGGGTGAATTGCAATGTAGTGCGTAATGTAATGACATAACATTACCGGTTACATTGCGAGATCAGTGAATCATTCAGAAGTGCGCCCCACTCTGAATGAATTGCTGAATTTTGTTATAATTACAGGCACCAGACACGATGTGTCGTGGTGCTTTTCTCTTCCCGGAGATACTATGACGGCAGCAAAGGAGGTGTACCGGATTGGACCAGATCAGGACAGGAAGATTCCTGAAACAGTTAAGAAACGAAAAGAACCTGACCCAGGAACAGCTTGCCGGAAGGTTTAATGTCAGCGTCAGGACCGTTTCCAGATGGGAGACGGGATCCAACCTGCCTGACATTTCGCTGCTGACGGAGATCGCGGATTTCTATGATGTTGACGTCAGGGAGATCATTGACGGGGAGAGGAAAAAAGACATGATGGATAAAGAGACCAGGGAGGTTGCTGACAAGATGGCGGCCTATGCAGTAAATGAAAAAGATAAGATGCTCAGGGGAGTACAGATAGCGGGGATCATAGGCGTGATCCTGACCATGGCGGCGACCGTGCTGCAGGTGGCAGCTTATGAGCCGGACCTGAAACGCTTTGGAGCGGTGGTGGCCACATTCGCATCTTTCGTGGCGATGTGCATCGTTACGCTCTATGTTACGGGACTGCTGAAAAAGATCGCACGTCACAAGGGATTTGTAACCGCGGTCAAGGTCCTTACAATACTGCTCCTGGCGGGTGTTACGTTCTATGTGTTCATTGTGGTGGCGATAGTAGGTATGTTCGGCCTGCTGGTATCGTCTGCAAAGGTAGAGACGTCAACGTCCTACCTGGAATACAACAACTACATACATAATGACCGGGGACCGGACAGCGAGTATGCCATGGGCAACTATCCTATGTTCGATGTCTTTCCTGAGACGATACCCGACGGCGCAGATGTCAAGAAATACAGCCTCATGTACTATAACCCCTGGGATCCCCAGATCATGGCCTGTATGACCATCGATCACGGTGACGGTTATGGCGAGGAGATGGCACGTCTTTCCGCTATCGGCGTGGAGCCTTACACGGATTATTATTCAGTAACGGGTGAGCCTGACGGGTACGATATCATCGCCATGGATGCGGATGACTACAACGGCTTTGTCTATGCCATGATCCCTGAGAATAGTGAGGATAACACCTGCATTACGTATATTGCCCTGGTGTTCTGCAACTACTCTCCCGATGTGGAGCCTGCTGACTATATCCCTCCGCAGTATCTGCTTAAGGGCCTGGATGTATCTGACGATAACCCTTACCGCCAAAGAATGCTATAATGTCTAAAGATATCAAATATCTTTGGAGGGAATATGGCTAAACAGAAACCGCCCCAGACGCCTCTGCCTCTGGCGGCGAAGATCATAATCGGAATAATACTCACTGTAGCAGGACTGGTACTCATATGTGTGATAACCGCTGCCATTATCTTTGGACCATACCTGTATAAGATGTCCATCATGAACGACGACGGAAAATACACTCCCGTTGATCTGACACTGACTGATGAGCAGAAGATCGCGGATCTGGATTACATGTACGATCTGGCTGTCAGGGAGAATCCCGCAACGCAGGAGATCGAACAGGCATACGGCATCAGCTACGATGAGCTCTATAACACCTACCGTGATTACATCTCAGGAACGGATTCTGATCTCGAATATCTGGGCTACATGTCTGCTTTCCTGGCGGTCATGCCCGGTGCGCACAATCTCATGGGTTTCCCTAACTACGGCAGGGATGTGGACGGTGCGATGTTCACCCTGACTGAGGTCATGGGATCACAGGATATCAAGGACTATAACTATACCTGGAATGAAGAGCTCAGAGATGATGTTGCAGAGATGACGGACTACGGAGCCTATATCTTTGGATATGTGGACGGAAACTACATAATGGCTACACCGGCATTGCCCGGCAAGGCTCATGATGAATACCAGTGGGCACGCATCGTCTCCATGAACGGGCAGGATCCCCGTGACCTGTGTTTCGACTTTTTTGAGAGATATGTTCCGGTATACGATCAGGGCAACGACTGTTTCTTCCGTTCCAACCTGATATTTAACGACGGTGTAGGTGTCAAGTACGATACTGTTCTGGAGATGCGTGACGGATCGACTGTCAATATTGAACTGTACGACGATCCCGGATTCGATATGGCCTTCGTTGAAGGATACAAATCTTATCCGGATCTCTACGATCTTTCCCAGTCTTCCTCTTCATCGGGTGATGAGGATAACAGCATCTATAACATCGCTGTCGACGAAGACCGCAAGCTGGTCTATATAAACATAACCGGATGTAAAGTGGATCAGGGCGATAAGCTGGCATCTGACCTGCAGGCTGCTATCGATCAGGTGGGTGCAGAAAACATCATCCTCGATCTGCGCAACAACCCCGGCGGAGACAGCAGTTTTGTAAACAAGAATGTACTGCCTGTAGTCTTCAGTCACGACGTGCCTTATGTGGCCCGTTTCTATGGCGGCAGGAACGACTATACAAAGACTTACTATTCGAACCCGTTCTACCATATCGTCAATCCTCTGATCCTGGAATCCACCGTTCCTGAACTGGATGGTGACTACTTCTACGGCACTGAGGACTTTTCGGTAGAGGGCAGGGCAACAGGTGACTATAATATCTATGCACTGACATCACAGAGTACTTTCTCATCAGGAGACATCTTTACCGTCCTCCTGAAGGCATACGACAAAGCAACAGTTGTAGGAACGAATACCAAGGGCGAGGGCATCTGCGGATCCCCGTTCAACTGCTATCTGCCCAACAGCCATTTCCTCTTCGTCTATGTTCCCACCGTAAGCGTTGAATATCCTGAGGATACATATCTCGGAACTGCTCCTGACATCTATATTACCAGGACTCTTGATGAATACTTTATGGCCAGGGATATGGCTGGCGAGGGTGTGGATGTAGGATCATTTGAGTCCCGCTGCATCTGGGACGGTGCCCTGATAAAGGTACTGGACATGATCGACGAAGGTGCATGATAATATTGGTGAATAACAGGTAGAAGGTCAATCGGATATATCTACGTAATACTGCTGTCGGCATTTGTTATCCTGCTGTTCACCTGGGTGGCGAAGAAGAATAAGTGGTTCTGAGGGGTGAGTTGCCGGTGTGTTTCTATGTGTGCTGCCGGTGTGGATATGCTGCTACCAGAAAAAATGCGGTCTACTACCAAAAATTTTCGTAGTAAACCGCAGATTTATTGGTATACCAGAGATTTCATGGTCAACTACCAAAATTAATAGGTAGTATTTTCGATATTTACTAGTATTTAAAATCTCATGGATTAAGTCACTGGTTCCGGCTGCAGTTCCAGCTGCAGTTCCGGCTGCACTAGAAGAATCCGCTGTTTGCACTAGAAATCTTCCGGTGTAAACTGCGAAATCTTGCGGACCGGGAAAAAATGGCGGATCACACTAGAAATCTTCCGGTGTAAACGTCAGATTCTTCTAGTGTTGGAAAAATGCTCCGGATCGACCGGGTCTTAAACGGGATTATTGACCTGATTCGGGCTGTTCAGCACCGCTCTGGGCTTGCCGCACTTGCCGCAGAAGTTCATGGCTGCCAGATTGCCGCAGTTGGGACATACCCATCTGTTGCCGATGGGACGGGGCTTGCCGCACTCAGTGCAGAAGTTGAGACGGCATTGCTTGCCGCAGCTGCATGTCCAGAGACCTTCGACTGCAGGCTTATATACCACCTGTTCGCCCTTGGGCAGGTCGATGATGCAGAAGTCACGCTTGGATGAGAAGACGACGACGGAAATTGCCGCACCGAACATCAGGATGACGAAGCCGATCCACAGCAGTAAGCTGGCGCCTGCCAGGAAGTTGTTCCCTGTTGCGCCGCCGAACATGATGATCGCATCGTAGAGACCGTGGACTATGATGGGCACGATCATGGACAGAGCAGTGAAGAGAGCGAACTTGCCTTTTTCATTTGTCAGCTTGGAGTACTTTGCCTTTGCATAGAAGAAACCCATGAACACTGCAAAGCAGGCGTGTCCGGGAACGGCAGTAAACATACGCAGTATCGCGGTTCCGAAGCCGTTGCTGAAGACGTAGCCGATATTCTCAAAACATGCGAATCCGAGGGATACGAACACCGCATAGACGATGGCATCGTAGCTGTAGTCGAAGTGCTTGTTCTTCCATGTGATGAGCCACAGAACCAGATACTTGCCCAGCTCCTCGGCGGGACCTACGATGAAAAGTGCGAAGATAGTCTTCATGATGGCAGGGACAGATCTCAGGAACGGTGTCAGGATCAGTTCGCCAATGGCTTCGATGATGATCGCGGTTATTATCGTAGCCGCACCTGCAAAGAACAGTCCGATCAGGAGCCCTATAGGTTCTTTTTCCTTTTTATCGCAAAAATAGATGATTATCAGTAGTACGACTACCGGGATCAAGGCAAGTGCTAATAACATGGTGCTCTCCTTACACTATATATTCTGAAATAAAACCCAAACAGCATAAGAATAGCATTTAATTGGGCTGATGTCACCTTGAAAGGGGTAGAAACGGGGTGCCCGGAGGGGTTTTAAGATGTGTAACAATGTTACAAAGCCTTATTTTACAGTACCGCGTGATCCAGATAGATCAGTTTCATCTTTTCTTCGTCATGGACGTAGGTGTTAGCGTGCGGCGTGCCCTGGTAGACCAGGCGGCCGCTTTTGTAAACCAGGAGCGTGTTCTGCGGGATCTCCTCCCAGGCGGAACTGTCCAGGGGGTGAGTGGCAAAGACTGCGCCTTCGGGGAGGATGCTCCTGAATAATGTGCCAGCTTCGTTCTTGTGAACATAGAGGTCTTCGCCGTCGTAGAGCAGGATGTTGACCTTGTTTTCCGGCGTGATATCTCTGATGATCCTGTCGATCAGTTCATGTCTGTCCTGTTCGGTCAGGCTTTCGGGGCAGGAACTATTAACTGAATCAACAATGTAGTAGAGTATCCTCTCGCTGTCAGTGGTGCCGGCCTGTTCGTGCAGGTATGGGCTTAGCAGAGGTGAGTCGAAGATGGTGCCGTTATGGACCAGGGTCCACCTGCGGCCTGAAATGTCAGTGAGGGAAAAGGGGTGCGTGTTGGAAAAGGAGACATCGCCGATGGTCGCATTGCGTATGTGGGCAATACATGCAGATGTATCTATGTTCCCTGTCAGCCTGTTCTTCAGGTATTGGCTGTCGACGGCGCGGATCGGTTCTTTCTCGATGGAAGAATATCCGCCGTCGAGCAGGGCCAGGCCCCAGCCGTTGTGGTGTTCAACGCTGCGCTTGAAGAAAGTATCCAGATATGAGTTGATCCGGATCTTTGTCTCAGTTGATACCCCAAAAAGCTCGCACACTTTCCAAATACTCCTTGTCCTTACCGTTCAGTTTGTTCAGTGCCAGTTCTGCCAGATGTGAAGCCCACTCTGCTGCAGTCCTGCCGCCATAGATCTTTGCATCGTAGCCGTAGATCTCTATCTCATCTACTGCCTGCTGGATCTTGGCAGGTGTATCGATGTCAGAGAGTTCCTTCTCCAAGATCGCCAGGTTCTCGTCGGAATAGACGATGCCCTTGAGGAGTGCAACATATCCCAGTGCACGGTCCAGCGGAACGCTGTCGGCTACGCGGATCTCGATGTATTTCTTGATCCTGAAATGGAAGAAGCCCATTGATATGAAATGCTCGATGAGCTTGTTCCTCCTGGCCTGATCCAGCTCGGCTTCTGTCAGCATGCCGCACTCGAACAGGTCTTTGGCATTCTTGGATCCCACGTCCGTTGTCTCACCGTCATCTGTCAGCAGGATCAGGGGAGTGTGGTAGACTACATCGGCCACTTTGTCGTATCCGAAATCAGGTTCGAAAGAACGGGGATAGAATCCCGTCCTGTCATTGTCCAGGTCGTCCCATTCCTGGATCCTGAACAGGTGTGGTCTCCCGGGGTTGCCCTTGAGCATGGATCCGGGACATGTCTTGTTCTCCATGGCGATCATGAGAACGGGGGAGATCTTCTGCAGGATGGAAAGCTTCCTGACCAGATCCTCCTCGGACCTAAAGTCGATGGAAACCTGTGTCGAAGCAGATGCCCTCATCATGTATTTTCCGTAATGACCGGATTGCCTGAAATAGGCATCCATGTACTTGTATCTCTTCTTGGGAGAGAGTGTTATGTCGTCAGGGTCGAGTACGCCTTTCTCCACCAGAGGGAGATTACCCTTCGTCTCAAAGGCATAGCCCCTCGCCTTCAGAAGCGGTGCCCAGAGCCCCGTGAATTCAACGTAGATCTTCTCTATTGTGGAGATGTCTGAATAGGGATTGATGCTGATCTCGAACTGGCATGCGGGTTCCAGCGTGACCGAATACTCAGGTGTCTGATATCCCACGGGATAGCCGTCCATGTAGATGATCTCAGCACCCAGTATGTCACCTATGTGCTTGATGAGATATGAGATCTCATGAAAGTCGATCTGGTTTCCTTCTTCGTTGATGACAAAATGCTCTATCTCCAGTCCCAGACCCTGTGAGCTGGTCTCGCCATTCCTGATGTAATCTGCGATATCGTTCTTGATGCTCATGTAAACCTCCAATAAAAACGGGAATTCCTAAGAACTCCCGTACACTTCAGATCCATGCTGATCTATATGATCAGTTTACGGGAGCGCAGCAGATACACATGCACATAAAATTCATTGCCACGCCTCCTTTACCTGATTTTTGATTAACGATATCATGTAAAGCCTACTGTGTCAATAGGTATTGTAAAGATTGGTGTTATGTGTTTAGTTTGGGAAGGTTATAATCCTCCAGCATCCAGTTCAGATCCATGACTGATTTACTGTTGTTGATAGCATATATAATTACACTGTCACGCTTGTTCTTGGGGTATAGGATACCTTCGTTTGTTATCTCCAGTGCGCGCTGGCACTCAGCAAGAGACATGCCTGCTGATATCGCTATCGCAATGATCTTGTCCCTGCCCGGATTCTTGCGCCCATTGATCAGCTGATATATGTAGTTCCTGTCTATGCCGCTCTGTTTCTGGATGTCGGCGATGGACAGGCCATGCTTTTCGAGATAGCCGTTCATGAAGTCAGTGAATGTCAGCGGATACTTGCCGTCTATGGATCCGATGTATTCGGACAGATTTTGATCTGACTCTGTTGTGATCAGTTTTTGCATAAGGTCTGTGGTGTTCTCAGACATATTAATACCTTCTTTCGGATGATATAATACAAACATGCACGACATTTCAATATATAAGGAATTATATCATTTCGACGATAAGCACTGTCTCGTTATAAATGAGATCAGTAATGATGTTTTCCTAATGAAACGTCTCATGCATTTTGAACGCAGTGTTTATGATTTCCTTCTTAGCAACAGGAATGAACATATCCCTGAAGTCTATGACATCTTCGAAGACGGAGAAGAATTGATCGTCATCGAAGAATATGTTCGCGGCAGTACTTTTGATGCCGTCATCGATAACCATAGCATGTCAGGCAAGACAAAACTCAAATACTTCATAAGTCTCCTCGAAGGACTGAAGTTCCTGCACAGTGCCACGCCGCCGATTATCCACAGGGATCTGAAACCATCCAACATCCTTTTCGATGAAACAGGAAAGGTGTGGATCATTGACTATGATGCTGCCAAGACTTTCAAGAAGAATAGTACTGAAGACACGGTCCTGCTAGGTACGAATGGAAGAGCTGCCCCGGAACAATATGGATTCAAGCAATCAGATGCGAGAACAGATATTTATGCAGTAGGCAGGATGCTCAAGGATGCTTTCCCTGACGACAGCAGGATAGAAAAGATCGCTGCTAAAGCTATGAGTTTTGACCCGGATAACAGGTATTCAAATGTTGATGAGTTGATCAATGTGCTGACCCGCAAGATAGGATCCTCCACTAAGCTCAAACCCCTGTTACCGCCACCGGGATTCAGGAGCAGAACTTGGTGGAAGATCCCCATCGCAGTCATCGGTTATCCGTTTATCATCTACTGCTCATTGGCGATAAGCGTGGATGGAGGTGATGTACTTACCTTACTGATAATCAAACTAAGTACTCTGGTGAGCATGCTTACTATAGTTGATATCTTTACATCATGGACCGGTCTTTACGATGTATTTCCTTTTGTTGATCACAAGAATATCTTTGTCAGGTGTATAGCAAAGTTATTCTATGCATGTTTGATGACTCTGGCATGGTTAGCTGTGTTTATTCTTGTGGGAGGCATCATAAAGTCCATTGTTTCTGTTTAGAACTGCATATAAGCATCTCTGGCAATTACTTCATAACTCCCGATCGAATCCATCGTGAGCGAGTCATCGGTGAACAGAGTTGAACATTCAAAGCTTACAGTAGCACCTGCGCTAAGATCGGTGACCGTTGTTCCTGATATTGCGATAATCTTTCCTTCGCTATCGTAGAACAGTACATTAACATAGAGGTACGAATTGTCTTTGCCTGTATTGTTGGTAACTCGTCCTGTTACCTTGGGGCGATTATAATCATCGGTTCTCAGATCAGTGTCTGATACATCATATTCAACGATAGCGCTTGCGCCACCTCTTGCAACTTCAACTGATATACTGGGAACAAGCTTAACTCCGTTATCCAGTGATACACCATCATCGATGCTGGAGCTTCCGATACTGCTGTAAAAATATCCCTTTTCGCCTGGAGCGATGACATCAGGACATGAAGGTATCATGTTGTCACTCTGGAGCAGGTGACCATCATTATCTTCAAGATCAAAAGTGCAGTCATCCATGTACAGATAAGATGAACCGGTATTGGTAATCTCGACGATACCATAGTACTCCAAATTACCAATACTGTTCGTATAGTAGTTGAAACGCGTATCGGTAATCTCATAAGAGACTTCATTAGATGCAGTTGTTTCCTTTGTGACTCCGCTTCCTGATCCGTCATCGGAACTTATCTGATCGCTTCCGTCTACAACTACCTTTGTTGTCTCCTTCGTCGAGCTACTTGCCACAGACATCAGGACAAAGGCTGCCACCAACAGACATGAGCACGTTCTGTTAATAAGCTTCTTGTTTTTCATGTTTAATTCCTCCCAAGATAAAAGTTGTTATTATTACAGCCAGCATGACCGCCATCATCTCCACCAGGATATCGAGCACGTCGAATGTGCCCGGGAATCCGGGTATCAGCTGCGCCGCTTCGACAGCGGCAGCGGTCAGCATTGCCGGCAGAATAACCTTGTGTGTGCCGTCGTTAAACAATTCGAGACCAGAGTACAGTGCATACCCCCAGCAAAAGTCACATGCATAGAATGAGATGAGATCCGGGTAATAGATCTTTGGGAACACGATCCCGATCTTGCTGAATTGTTCTGACAGGTAAGTACTGCTTGGTGAAGTCATGTAGATCGATAACCCCAGCAGGAGCGGGATAAGCATATTGATGACCAACACAGCAGTTCTTCGAAACATACCATCTTACCCTTAACTAGTAATGATTCAGTTTATCATCGATACAGGTCTGATAGGTGTACCGCCGGCACACATTTTATGCGGGTAAACGATATGGTATCATTGAACCATGACTAGAAAGACCATCAGAGTAACAGCAGCGATAATCAGGTCTGGAGACCTCATATTTGCGACACAGCGCGGATATGGGGAGTTCAAGGACGGCTGGGAATTTCCGGGAGGCAAGATAGAGCCCGGCGAGAGACCTAAGGATGCGCTGATAAGAGAGATCAGAGAAGAACTGGATGCGGATATCCTGGTAGGGAAACTCCTGACCCGGGTAGAGTACGACTACCCTGAGTTTCACCTGTCCATGGACTGCTTCTGGGCTGAGCTGGCACCCGGATCTGAACTGAAGCTCAAGGAGCATGAGGCGGCCAGGTGGCTGGAGCCTTCTGAACTGGATCTGGTGGACTGGCTGCCTGCAGATATTGAGGTAGTCAGGGCTATATGTGATTACTTGTCAGACTGATGTTCAGGTAAAACGGTTTAGTCTGACAGCTAGTCTGAATAATTCCACTAATGTTCAGGTAAAACGGTTTAGTCTGACGTTTAGTCTGAATAGTCAATCCAACACGCATTAGATTGACGTCAGGATTGACATCCACGCGACGACCCACATAAAATACTAGTTAATGCAGTATCAGAATATAACAAGAGCAACTTTTATCAGCAGGCCGAACCGCTTTATCGCTCAGGTGGAGATAGAGGGCAGGACTGAGACCGTTCACGTCAAGAATACCGGCAGGTGCAGAGAACTCCTGATACCCGGGTGCGACGTGTGGCTTACTGCGCCTGATTCTCCGGGACGCAAGACAAAGTATGATCTGGTGGCAGTGAGAAAGAGTAACGGTCTCCTGATAAATATTGACAGTCAGGCGCCGAACAAGGTGGCCAGTGAGTGGCTCAGTAAACAGGGCTATACCAAGATAATCCCCGAGTACAGGTACGGCAACTCCAGGATCGATTTCTACATGGAGAGGAATGGTGAGAGATATCTGATGGAGGTCAAGGGCTGTACTCTGGAGATCGACGGGACCGGGTACTTTCCCGATGCGCCCACGGAGCGTGGAGTAAAGCATCTGAGGGAACTTGCAGAGGCGAAGAAAGCGGGCTATCACGCCATGGCCGCTTTCGTGATACAGATGGACGGGATAGACGAGGTGAGGCCGAATGTTGCCATGCACGAGGAGTTCGGCACAGCCTGGGACGAGGCAGTAAAGGCCGGTGTTGAGATAGTATTCCTGAAGTGCCATGTGGAGCCTGACAGTCTGGTGATCACGGGGAAGTCATGAGATGAGCAGCAAAAACAAGAGACGTGATATAGGGCTTGCGGTAGTCTGGATCATCATCTTAGCGGCGGATCTGGTTGGAACTGTTTACTTCATTTATAACGGCTCTTTTACAGGGCCGCTGATGGTGGTGGCCATAGTCGGGTCGATCCTGATGACCGCTATCGCGGTCTTTTGCATCAGGCATGCATACCTGAACTACATCAAGCCTGAGAGGCTGGATGAGAAGACCGGCGAGACCGATCTGGAGAGATATGAGGCAAAGATCCACCGCAGGCAAAAGGGCAAAGACATGTTCGAGGTCTGCGACAATATCCGCAGGCAGTATTTCATTACTCTGTTTGTGGTCCTGGGGATCGTATTCCTGCTCCTGCCAATGATGTTCATATTGAAGTTCAACGAATACGATAATATAGATATCCCGTTCTGGTGGGCTTTCATCGTGTCTGCGGTGATAATGGGGATCAGTATCTTTGCAGCGCGGAAATACGATCTGGTTTTCTATACGAGCCACCACCTCAGGATGGAGATCAGAAAGAAAGGCTACGATGAGTTCTACGTTAATAACGATTTCATGATGGCGACCTACCATGACCTGCTCAAAGGGATCCTCGCCATCGGTCAGAGTTATTATGTGGTATTCATGCAGAAGTTCGTGAGCGTGGGCGAGATGAACGACATCTCCATGGTTACCCATTTCTCCACGGAATATAAGCTGAACGGCCAGAAGCTGACCCGCCATTTCATCAAGATAACCAATAAGGACGGTTCCTGGGTGAGTTTTCCCGCGGGCGGTGAGATGGCCGCGGACATGATCATGCGTGAGTTTGCCAGAGCAGGACTTTCGACAGAGACACTGCCTACTGTCAAGGAAACAAAACAGAACACAAAGAAGTAGTTATCAATTTGTTTTTACATGCGTAACACTTTATATAAAGTATGGCAACATGCATTAGCTTCTTCCTGCCATTTAACCGAATCAGAACTATCATCGTGATTATCAAAATCGAAAACAAGATAGTTGCAGGTTTCATCCGAGCAAGAAAAAGTCCAGTTAACGTTACCAATTTTATCAAAAACGCAAAAGTGGTAATGTTAACCCACATTTATCGTTTTGCGTTTTATTGGGATTATCCTGCAGAACTATCGTCGATGACCCAGCATTCATCAACGTTGCGTTACATGAAACTTATTAGTTCTGCGCTTTCAAAGAAAATTTCAGAAAAGCACTGCCGGCAGACATTTTCGTCGCCCCCGCTCTCCATTATCTGCTCCCCAAAATAACGAACCAGATATGATATATTCTATGTGTTCTGCAGAAACTATTTAATAGAAAGAAACCAAAAATGATAAGAGTACTGTTTGTCTGCCACGCGGAAATACGATCTGGCTTTCTATACGAGCCTCCACCTCAGGATGGAGATCAGAAAGAAAGGCTACGATGAGTTCTACGTTAATAACGATTTCATGATGGCGACTTACCATGACCTGCTCAAGGGGATCCTTGCCATCAGTCTGTGCCAGCACATCAAGGAGTAACATCAAATATAACCATAAAAATAACCGGTGCCTCATAAGTGAAGCACCGGTTTATTATTGCTTATCAGGACAAGCTCAGTCGGGGATTATCGCGTCCTCGGGGCAGACGTAGTCGCATCCGCCGCAGGAGTCGCACACATCAGGGTCGATCTCGAATCTCTTCCGGCCCTCCCTGATGGCATCCTCGGGACAGACAAATTCACACTTGCCGCAGTTATTGCAGTTACTGTTGATCCGATATGCCATATCAATACTTATTCCAGTTGTTCTTGATGTAGTTGATTGCTTCCTGTTGTGTTACGTCGGGGAACAGCGCATGGAGCAGGTTGTAGTAGGAAGGCAGCTGCTTCAGTACTTCGCTGAGGCTGACGCCTGTGGACTTTGCCAGCTTGATGCCGTCGATGAGCCTGTTTTCAGCCTTCTTGTCGATCTTGCCGCCCGTTATGTCGGAAAGGTCGTCAGGGTTTAATTCTGTGACGCCTGCGTAATCAGGGCTAAATACCTTCTGAAAGATCTCGTCTGCTTTGTTTTCCATAAATATATTCTCCTTTATTCTAGATTACATTTAATTATAATTCACCGCAGATGGATTAATCATTATCTATCGGTAAATAGAATATTAACAAGCGGTATCAGACAGGTTTGCCGTCTAATATCTCCTTATAATCCGCGAGGTTCTTACGAAGCAGGGTAGGGATGTCCAGCTCGTAGGGGCATCTCGTCTTGCAGATGCCGCATTCGATGCAGTCCTCGATCTTCATCATCTCATCGATCCAGCGGTCGGTCAGCCAGTTCTGTGAGGGGGCGCGTCTGATCATCTGGCTCATCCTGGCGCACTGGTTGATGGTGATGTCCACGGTGCAGGGCATGCAGTATCCGCAGCCGCGGCAGAAGTCGCCGGAAAGCTCTTTCCTGTCTCTGTCTATCACTTCCCGGATCTCGTCCGTCATGGTGATGTCACTGTCAAAGAAACTGAGCCACTCGTCAAGTTCTGACTGCCTCTGGATGCCCCAGATGGGGAGGGCGTCGTGTTCGTTCATGAAAGCCATGCAGGCCCGGGAGTTGGTGAGAAGCCCGCCGGAAAGGCCTTTCATGGCGATGAAGCCCATGTCGTTTTCCTTGCAGCTCCTGACGAGTTCGATGTCGCGGTCTGTTGCCAGGTAGGAGAAGGGAAACTGCAGCGTTTCATAAAGGCCGCTCTTTACTATATCCTCGGCCACGCCGATCTTATGTGCGGTGATGCCGATGTGGCGGATCTTGCCCTGTGTCTTTGCCTCAACAAGACACTGATAGATGTCGTCAGACTCATCGTAACATCTGGACACGCAGTGAAGCTGATAGATGTCGATGTAATCCGTTCTGAGATTGGCAAGCGACGTCTCCAGATCCTCCCAGAACTTGTCCCTGGTGGTGGCCTGGGTCTTGGAAGAAATAAAGACCTTGTCCCTCATACCCTCGAAAGCTATGCCTACCTTGACCTCGCTGTCGGTATAGGCTCTGGCGGTGTCAAAGAACCTCATGCCGCCGTCGTAGGCGTTCCTCAGGAGGCTTACCGCCTCGTCCGTTGTTACCCTCTGGATGGGAAGTGCCCCGAAAGCATTTTGCGGGACTTCTATTCCTGTCTTTCCTAAACGTATCGTTCTCATGTCAGTGATCCGTCCTGTTGTAGATATACCTATATTATAACCGCCTCACAAATATGTGAACAGCCATCCGGCCAGTGGGCTCATGACGATCATGACCAGGGAAAAGACCAGTGAGTTCACGGATATCAGCGTAGCCCTCTGAGGCGCAGGGACCATGTTGTTCAGCTCCACATCCGCCCTGATCTGTATCAGGTCGTCGGCAAAGGCAGCGAGGAATCCTCCCAGTGTCATGATCCATGCGATGCCCGTAAATTCTGCCAGGAATCCGGCCATAACCATCGCCAGGCACAGGATGAACAGATGACCAAACCGCCATGTCTTGAAACGGATGCTCAGGTGAGCTCCCAGTATGCCGCCCATGGACATGATGAACAGGAGAGGACCTAATACCCAGTCCGGGATGCCGGTCATGGGGAGTTTGGCCTGGAGAAAGAACAGCAGCAGTATGTCGACTGCTCCCACCAGAGCGTTGCGGAATATCAGACGTGCTGCGGCAAGATTGCCTTTTAGGAATCCGAGGCTCCCGGTAACGCAGTCCCTGATCCTCTTGCCCAGGTTATCGTGGTTTTCTGAAACGACCGTATTCTCTTTCAGGGACAGCAGGACGGCGAACCTGACGGCGTCGATGGCTATGCCCAGGAGCTGGGCCATGGTATTGCCGATGATGAGGGCGACGCCTGCCGCGAGAGTAGCCAGGCCGTTACTGATGCGGTATATGATCGTCTGTTTGGAAATATAGCCGTCGTATTCATCTGTCCTGCCCTCTTCCAGCAGGGAGTCGTATGCGCAGGCGGAATCCGTTCCTGTGCACAGATTGTACGTTACCGCCGAGAAAGCGATGGAGATCAGAACACCTGCAAAGTTATCCACGAACGCCATGAAGAATCCTGACAGGACTCCCGTTACGCAAGACAGCAGCAGGCTCTTTTTGCGGCCGATGACATCTGCGAACATACCGGACGGGATCTCGCAGATAATGCTCACTAAATGAAATACTGTCTCTGCGATCCCCACCTGTACGAGAGAAAATCCGCGGGACACCAGGAGCAGCACCCACGCCGCTCCCGCGATGGATATGTTGAACAGGAAATTATTCCAGTACAGTTTGTTTAATTGCTTTTTTGCAGACATAAAAAACTCCTTTCTGTAAGAAAAGGAGCAGTGCGGAAATAGTATGTTTTATTAAAGGATTACCTGAAAATGGGCGCACTACTCCTATAGGAGTCCCTGTAATAACCGTTCATGAGCTGAATGTTGGGGGTTATCCAGTACATAATATGCGTCCTTCCGTTTAGTTTTCTGAAGTATAACAAATCGGCAGCTACGGGTCAATCGTCAATGGACCATGGATCCGTATCAGGCTTTTCATGCGCACCGTTCTTTACGAGCTGTTCCGGAATGGACCGTTTGATACCCTCGTAGGGATTGCTTCCGTAGACTTCGAAGAGCCTTCTCTTCTCATGACTGTCCACATCATCGGAATTGCGGTTGAAATGAATGCCCTTTTTCGAGTATTCATCAATGCCGGGGATGCTGTCTCCGAAATCGTTATACCTGCCCAGTGCCTTGTAGACAATGAACAGTGCGCAGCCGACGCCGGAAAAGATCCAGAAGACAGCAAAGACAAGGTATGTCAGTATCATGCTCGGATCTGCGAATAATCTGCTCATGTCTTACTCCTGCCTCCTCTTAACATATTTAAAGATCCCCTTATCCTGCGTCAGTCTCAGGTTGTTCCTGATCCTCAACAGTCCGGAAAGGCCTTTGCCAAATCCGGCTGCAGACAGGGTGATGATGCCTGCGATGACGAATGTCAGAACGGGCACAAATCCGCTCTGCCTTCCCGGCAGCAATCCGATATATAAAAGTGCCAGAAGCGCCATTACGGCAATGGTCACTGCTATGCTTATCCACACGACCCTCTTTATGATCCACGGCATGGTGCCGGCCACTTTGCCGGTCTGTCCGTTAACGAGGATCGTATATGGTTTCTCCTTGTATTTGAAAGTAAAGAACCAGACGGGCATCATCATGTAGAGAGGATCATCCATGATATCTATCCACCTGATGGAATCCACGATCTTCACATTCTTCGCTTTGACTGACTGAACTATCTCATCTGCGAAGAGCTTATGGCACCTCTCGGCAGCGGAGTTCTTCAGATCGAAATAAGACAGGTCGGAGATATTAGAATAGAAGCCGTTCAGATAATCCTCATCGAAATCCTTTGCTTCCTCGAGATAGAACGGTTCCAGCTTGCAGCTGGCATCATCGTCCAGAGTCTTTGATCCGTCTACCGGAACGTTATTAAATTCCACATCACCTGCTCTGGAAAAATAGTGTGTGGACTTGCTCTTGCCGCTGCCGACTTCGCCGCTCAGATAATCGGCTTCCGTGTAATTGGCATTGACTATCCAGTATGGGATATATATACCTCTTATATTATCCGGAGTAAGCTTCGCCTTGACCTCATTGGGCACCAGGGGATTGCGTAAGAACTTCGATGAGATATTAGAGACCGCCTGGTCCTTTGTTATCTTGAAAGGGATCAGCCCGTCTGGACGGCACTCCTGTGAGATCCTGTTGAAGACGATCGCCGGATTTCCGCAGTACACGCAGAATGTGGAGACCTCAGTATCACTTGTTATGACCTCCGCGCCGCAGTGGCTGCACGTATATACGCGGGTGCTGTAATATTTAGCGTGAAGCTCTGCATCCTTGTCCGCCACATCCTCAGGGTAGAACTTGCTCCCGCATGAAACACACTCCAGCTTCTGAGATGCCGGATTGAATATGAGCTTGCCTGAACAATTGGTGCAAAGAACTGCCATTATCTGTCTGTCCCTTATTAGATTGATCTAAATAACATTTTATATTACTGCAGAGGAAAAATCACCCGCCGTCGAAAAAGTATTGACATCTGATCCGGGACGGTGTATTGTCTGTATTACAAGGACTAATACAAAGCATACAATGAATGAGTTATGGAAAGAGGTTGGTTATGGATAAGAAGAAGATAACAATGTTTGTAGTGATCACCTATGTGATCGCTTGGACGCTGCAGATCGTCGGATCTGTCTATATGGTAAATAATCCCGGAACGACCGGTACACTGGTATTCCGGGGGAGTCTGGCAGTCTGCATGTTTGCTCCGTTCGTTGCTGCATTGATCGCTAACAAAGGCCTCAGGGGCATGGGTTGGAAGCCGAAGTTTAAGGGCAACATCGGATGGCTCTTCCTGGCAGCTTATGTGGCGCTCCCTCTGACGGCTTTGGGTGCAGCACTGTTCTTTGTCATCTTCCCGAACACTTTCGACATGACAGGAACGATGCTGGCAGCAAAGGCGCAGGCACAGGGCGTGAACCTCGAAGAGGTTCTGAAGCAGGTAGGAATGGATATGAAGACATACCTGATCGTCCAGCTCGTCCCAGCTGCGTTCATTGCGCCCTTCATAAATATCATCACGGCGATCGGTGAGGAAGTTGGCTGGAGAGGATTCCTGTATCCCGAGCTTAACAAGAGCTTCGGCAAGATCGGCACATGGCTTATCGGAGGAACGATCTGGGGAGTTTTCCACTTTCCTGCTATTATCTTCGGCGGATACGAGTACGGCTTCGACTATCTTGGTGCGCCTGTACTGGGACTTTTAACTTTCACCGTGTGCTGCATCGTGCTCGGAATACTGGAGGAGGTCGTATACGACAGGACAAAGTGCATCTGGTATGCAGCTCTTCTGCACGGATCTTTCAATGCCATGGCGACGCTGCCCCAGGTGTTCATGAATGCGAATGATCCGGATCTTGACAAGTTAATGGTGTTAGGACCATTGCCTAACGGACTGATCGCTATGATCCCGTTCATCATCTTTGCAGTGATCCTGGGAGCATGGTCTATCAAGAGAAAGAAGGTGGAAGCATGATCATAAGGATAGATGAATACTCTGATGTGCCCATCTATATGCAGATCAGGAACCAGATAGTGATGGGGATCTCCTCCGGCGAACTCAAAGCCGGGGAGCAGCTTCCCACCGTCAGGGCTCTGGCAATGGAGATAGGGATAAATACCATGACGGTCAGCAAGACTTACCAGATACTGAAAAGTGAAGGGTACATCATGACCGACAGAAAGAACGGGGCACGCGTCAGGCAGCAGATCGAGCAGACCGGCGTAATCTCCGAAGAGAACAAGAAAGAATTGAGAAGGATAGTCTCCGAGGCCAGGATCTCGGGTGTTTCCAAAACGGAACTCCGGAAACTGATCGACGAGTACTACGGATAAGAGGTAAGTTATGGTAGTTGTAGATTTTATTATGATCGCTTTGATAGCCGTTACCATGCTGGTAATGTTCTTTTACGACTATCCGGGTAACTGGAGGAACAGAAAGCTGATCTACGGCGTCAGGAACCGCGGCGAGTTCAAGGACAGCCCCGTATCAGAGGATGTGGACAGGATCGCTTCTGCCAACAGAAAGACGGCTCTCATCATAATGAGCGTCATCCTCGTCCTGGCGGTACTGACCGTGTTCATCCCCGATGAGGTGATCCGCATAACGGTCTGGAGCATGATGGTCATCCCGTCACTCGTGATAATGATGATCCCCTATGCAAAGGGCAACAGGGAGATGAAGACTCTCAAGAGGACCATCGGCATCGCTTCCGGCAAGGGACAAACATTTACAGATCTCAAGAGTGCAGGTTCAGTTCACGCTCTGAAGATCGTAAACATCCTGATCCCCAACATCATAGCAGTTGTTTTCTTTATAACGGCTTTGCTGAGCGATCTGGGCGTTGTAAAGCTTCAGGGCATCATCTCCGGAATGGGAGGAAATGCACCTGCAGGCATCGCCATCATGGCAGGCTCCTTCATGAGCGTAGGCCTCATCATCCTGCCCATCGCCATCATGATGGACAACATCAGGAATGAGGTCATCTCCGAGGACAGCGACGTCAACATGAACTATAACAGGGCCAGGAAAAAGGCAATGGCAGATTCCATGGTTCAGGTCACCTGGATCAATACGGCATTCATCATCTGCGCCATGGCATTGTACCTCGTAATACCGGCCGAACTGATCACCCTCATCCTGGTGGGGATCTACGTTCTGCTGGTAATGGGCGCAGTCATACTGATGGCCAGAAAGAACATCATGATCGACAGGCGCTACAGAAAGGAAACGACCGTTGCTCCCGATGACGACGATAACTGGCTCCTGGGTCAGTTCTACTACAACCCTGACGACAGGAGACTGAACGTGGAAAAGAGGATGGGTATCGGAGGCACCATCAATCTGGCTCATCCTGCAGGCAAGGTGATAGCAGCAGTATCGATACTGCTGCTGCTCGGATCATTCATGGCCATCGGATACATGCTGATGCTCGGCAAATCACCCATGTCTGTCCGCATCGAGGACGGCAACGTAATCTGCCACCATGTGATCGACACATATAAAGTTCCTGTATCGTCCATCAGCGATGTTTCTCTGGAGGATACATCCGCTCTGAAATACTACAGGGAATACGGCGTTGCCATGGATCCCGTGTTCACGGGAAATTTTACGGTCAACGGCGAACACGGATGCAGTATGTTTATAAACAAAAATGTCGGAAACTGCATTAGATTTATCTCGGATGGAGATGTATACTACATAACTGGCTCCACAGTGGAGGAGACACTACAGATATACGAGGATCTTACGTGACAGGTTATCTCTACGAGACACATCTGCATACGGTCGAAGCCAGCAAGTGCGGCAAAGTGCACGGCGAGGATTATATCCCTTATTTGATCGATAAGGGTTACAGCGGCATGATCGTAACTGACCATTTCCTGAACGGAAATACGTGTATCCCGTTGGACCTGCCTTGGGAAGAAAAAATAGACATATACTGCTCAGGTTACGAACGCGCCCTGGCTGCTGCCACGGGCACGGACTTCTTGGTCATGTTCGGTGTAGAGTTCAATTTCGGCAGGGACGAATACCTGCTCTACGGGATCGACAGAGAATGGCTCCTGGCACATGAAGACATAATGCACATGACGCGCCGCGAACTTTATGAGACGATCCACGAGGCCGGCGGCCTCATGATCCAGGCCCATCCCTTCAGGGAGAGGGACTACCTCTCTGACATCAAGCTTAGTCCGCATTACTGCGACGGCATCGAGGTATATAACGCTGCCAACAAGCCCAACATGAATGCTCTGGCATACGAATATGCCCTCTCGCTGGGCAAGCCCATGACAGCCGGATCAGACCTGCATTTCTTCCACGACAACGACAAGGGAGCTATGTGCTTTTCCACCAGGCTGGAGGGCATTTCCGATTATGTTGCCCGTGTCAGGAATCATGAGGGCGTACCCGTTATCGTCAGGCCGGACGGATCGTACGTCCCGGTGGCCGAATCCCGCGAAATGACCGTATCTATTGCATCTCCGATGCATCCTGTCCTCTATCCCGAGGGATAACGCGACATAATACTCCAAACCATCTCTTCAGTGAATTGGCAATTTTGTCTAAAAATATTAATGCCATTTCTGCAATCTGTTGAAAATCATTTTTTATCCGCTTTGTAACATAAAAAACGGACATAGAATTGTAGAATGGGTAACAGTGAGGTGGGGCAACATGGATGAGCAATTACTTAAAAAGATCAACGACGCAGAACAGGGCAAACTGTCCACCGAGGACATCCAGTATCTGGAGAGGATCGACTTCCTGACAATGCTCGAGGAGCTGGAAGGAAAGTAAGTTTTAAAAAGTAAATAGTATAAAGGCAATGGCGCCCGGATCGTATGGTCCGGGCGTATTTTGTTTTGCGCTGGGTAACTGCAACTAAATATAGTTGCAAATCAATTGCCCGGGTGATATCCTGCAATTGGAGGGTTTATTATGAACAACATAATGGAATACAAAGGATACATTGGCAGCGTTGAATTCTCAGAAAATGATTTCCTGCTGTATGGTAAGGTCCAGGGCATCAGGTCACTTATCTCTTATGAGGGAACAACAGCCAGGGATCTGGTTGACGATTTTCATCGTGCAGTAGATGACTACCTGGCATTATGTGAAGAAGAGAACACTGAACCTGAGATCGCATATAAAGGAAGCCTTAATGTCAGACTTGGCAGCGACCTTCACAGGAGAGCTGCCATTTATGCGATAGAACATCAGATGACTTTAAACAGGTTTATTGAAGAAGCAGTAACTGATAAGCTAACTGCTCTTAATGCCTGATCAATATCCAGCGCTCTTGATGAACTTCATTTGTGGGCTGTCTTCTGCGAGCTGCATCAGTTCGATCTTGATGCCGTCGGGGTCATGAGTCCAGCACTGCCAGTTCAGGTCTTCGCCCTGCTTGGGAGCATCATCCTGAGGTGCGCCTGTTTCTACGATCCTGTTCCATGCTTCGTTGATGTCGTCCCAGGAAATACAAACATAAAAGATCCGCAGGAAGGAGGGGTGGGTAACCTGCGGATCGGTGGAGTCTAGAAAGCCTATGAAGACTTGTTTTGTATGATTTGATTGTAGCATCCGGATATGACATATGATTTAGCATTGTGTGAATGAAGTGTTAAAGAATAGTGTATTATTTTCATTTAATAAAAATGCCGTTAGCGGCAAAAATATTAAATGAGATGTTACAATAGTGGTAGATAAAAAGAAACGTATCCGGGAGGCCTTCAAATGAATAAGAATTCACTATCGGTAATCCAGATCGTGATCGCAGCGCTGGCGCTCATATACATGGCTGCGCCTGACCTGCTCTTTGGCCCGTTGGATGACATGGGCGTTGCAACGCTGGCGGTAATAATAGATTCCATACTCCAGGTGGTAAAAGGGAGGCTCGATCAGACAGTACGGACAAACGAGAGGGAAGAGGAACCCGATTTCAAGGATGCGGGAAGCGATCCAGACTTCCATAAGAACGATTAATAGTACTGTTACCCTCTTGACAAGAAATAATCCACAAAAAGGCATACCCATCGTCAGACGGGTGTGATAGTATTGTTCTTCCCGGCGGCAGTAGTACACATATCTCAGGAGCTATCAAGGAGGCATGTAGTATGGAAGAACGTTTTATCGGAAATTTCGATGACATTGACGGGCTCGAGCTGGAATGCGATGCCTATAAGATGTTTTTCAAACTGAACAACATCAATGTCGCGGCAGTTGATTGGGATAGGGTCTTCGACCTGCTCGGAGAGATCGATCAGCTGATCACACCTTACGACGGAAATATGGACTGGAAGAAATGCGGGTAAGCCCTCAGGGGCTGCCCGCATTTGGTTGCCGGTTGACACGGCCTGTAAACCATCTGTATTCTCAAAAAACAACATATCACTTCGTGTTTTCGGAGGTTAATAATGAACGGATTAAGATATGTCAGAAGGCTTTGCAACATATCCATGCAGGACCTGGCAAATGAAATCGGCGTTACGCGCCAGGCAATAAGCCAGTGGGAAAGAGGCAGTAAGCCGATCCCCGCAGAGAGACAGCGGGAACTGTCCTTCTTTTCGGTCTGCCCGAAAGCTATTTCGGTGAGATAGACGATCGGCAGAAAGAAGAACTGCTGGACAAACAGTGGTTCAGATACTATAGGGGAGACAAGGAATACTTTTCTTTTCGTGGCAAGGAAGATCCCATGTTCAGGATGACGCCCCGCACATATATGCACCGCACCGGAGATGACCTCACAATGGATGAGCGGTACGCTGCTGCTGTGAATAAGAAAGAAGATGTCATGCAGCGGATCGAAGATGCCATGAACTACTATGGCAGATCAAAGCTGATCGCCGACAGGATCACGGCGGTCAACAGAGGCTGCCAGGTGTTCGGATCACTTGCTGATCTGATGGAGCACATGCCCGATAAGAAAGTCGGGAGCCGTATGTCCTATTACTATGAGATCGCAGACGTGCTATATGCCCTCATGCTGGCAAACGATCTAATAAGTATAGACGATATAAAAGCCTATCACGAAAGAAACATGCACACCGATACCATATACGATGGTACAGAGTTTGCGGCCAAACTGGCAGATATGATCAGGCAGCATCAGGAAATGGTAGATGGCAAGTTAAAGGGCAAGACCTGACGGTCTCACCCGCAAGCTCCTGCTGACATCTGGTCCAGGAGTGCGTATACCCTGGCCCTCTCGGCTCGCTTCAGATTATTCCTGGCTCTCGCACACTTGCTGCGCTGATTCCTGGAACCTCTGGGTGCGTGGTTATAGTCACCTCTCCTGAAGCGGTCGTGCTCGTAGATGTAATCCAGATAGTCTGACAGTGACCTGCGGTGCATGGCATCTGCCTGCCTGTGGTATTCGTTCTTGTCGTGGGTCTTAACCTCAGTGCTCTCCGGGGCGGTGTTGCCGTGAAAGAGGAAGAAGTCCCTGGAATAACGGTCGTATCCTATCTTCCAGAAGGCGACATCAGTCTGTATTAGAAGCCAGTTGCCATCCAGCATGTAGGAGAGGTTCTTGGACCTCATGTTATTAACATAACTCTCCATCCTGTTATGAAAGATATAGCTCAGGGACTGGCAGTGCCTGCAGGGAATGAGAGACTTCCCAAAAACATAATCCTCGTTAACCTTCCTGATGTTTGCCTTCAATAATCTCTGCGCATAGGGACAATCCACATCGTGGTAGATGTCTCTCAAAGTATCCTGGATAAAAGTCTTCATTTCGGGTGCCTCCCTTCGTTTTATGCCTTAATTATAAAATATTTGGTGTCCAAATATTTGGCTATTTCCTAGACTTTGACTGATAATCCGAAGATCGGGATCGCCGCCCGGCTTGAAAGATCACAGTAACGCACCTTTTTAAGTGTGCTCAATACAAATGTAGTGAATATGTCTCGCTTTTCTTCAGAAGTGCCTTTGGC
>JAFWFV010000063.1 GCA_017515465.1 Clostridiales bacterium | reverse complement strand
TCTTAGTTACTTCGACGTACATAATGAGCCTCCTAACGCCTTATCTACCGACACGCTAATTATAACCTAAAAGCATAAGAAAAGCAAGGGATTTCCTTGCTTTTGAGTGTTTTTTATTTACTTGTTACTGGCAAACTAGGGAGGGCAGCCTTTTCCTTATATTATTAATATATTTAGTAATAATTATAAGTATGGTATAATACTTAGGTTAATTGTAACCAGTGGAGGTATCCGATGTCCGATAATAAGGAAATGCGCCAGCAGCAGGAAGCGCAGATGGATGAGGTTTTTAAGTCCGAACAAACGACTATCATACCTGTAGACCTTGATAAAGAAATGCGTAAGTCATTCATCGACTACGCTATGTCAGTTATATCAGACCGTGCTCTTCCCGATATCAGAGACGGAATGAAGCCCGTTCACAGAAGGATCCTGTATTCGATGTTTACACAGGGATTCACCCCTGACAAGCCGTACCGTAAGTGCGCTACTACCATAGGTGACGTTCTCGGACGTTTCCATCCCCATGGTGACGCATCCGTTTACGATGCATTGGTCAGGCTCGCTCAGGATTTCTCCCTGAGACATCCCCTCGTAGACGGACACGGCAACTTTGGTTCCATAGACGGTGACCCGCCGGCAGCATACCGTTATACAGAGGCCAGGCTGGACAAGATCGCTCTCGAGATGATGAGGGACATCAACAAGAACACCGTTGATTTCAGACCTAACTTCGATGAGCATGAGATGGAACCCGTGGCACTTCCTTCCAGATTCCCTAATCTGCTCGTAAACGGCTCTGTGGGAATCGCTGTAGGTATGGCTACCAATATCCCTCCCCACAATCTCGGAGAGGTAATAGACGGCGTCGTAATGATGCTGGATAATCCCGACTGCACCATCGATGATCTCATGACAGTCGTTAAGGGTCCTGACTTCCCTCTGGGCGGACAGATCCTCGGCACCATGGGTATCAGAGAGGCATATACAACCGGCAAGGGCAGGATCGTGGTCCGTGCCCACTGCGAGATCGAGGACCACGCAGGCAAGACCAGGATAATCGTCCATGACCTTCCCTTCGCTGTTAACAAGGCCAGACTCATCGAGAGGATGGCGGAGCTCGTCAAGGAAAAGAAGGTGGAGGGCATCTCCGGACTCAGAGACGAATCCGACCGTAATGAGAAGGTCCGTATCGTCATTGAGGTCAAGAAGGATGCCAACCCTGAGGTCGTCCTCAATCAGCTCTATAAGAACTGTGCTCTGCAGGACGCATGCTGCGCCAACATGCTCGCTCTCGTTCCCGACAGCGATGGCAAGCTGGAGCCCAAGCTCATTACTCTCAGGGATGCTCTCAGCTACTACGTTGAGCACCAGGAGAATGTAGTCACCAGAAGGACCGAATTCGACAAGGAGAAGGACGAGGCGAGACGCCACATCGATGAGGGTCTGCTCATCGCCATGGATCACATCGATGAGATCATCAACATCATCAGATCATCCAGGACCGAGGCAGAGGCCAAGGACCGCATGTGCGAGAGATTCGGATTCTCTGACAAGCAGGCTCAGCATATCGTTGATATGAGACTCGGACGTCTTACCGGACTCGAGAGGGAGAAGCTGGAGGCTGAGATCGAGGAGCTTAACAAGCGTATCGAGCAGTACATCCTCATCCTCAGTGATAAAGCCGTGCTCCATGAGACCATCAAGGGTGAGATCCTGGAGATCAAGCGTAAGTTTGCCACCCCCAGGGTAAGTGAGATCATCATGGGCTCCTTCGAGGACATCGATGATGAATCCCTCATCCAGGAGGAGGATATTGTCGTTACCCTCACACACATGGGTTACATCAAGCGTCAGAGGATCGACACATACAAGGCTCAGCACAGAGGAGGACGCGGTATTTCCGGTCAGAGCACCAGAGACGAAGACTATGTGGAGAAGATCATTACGACCACCACGCACAAGTTCCTGCTGTGCTTTACCGATACCGGCAGAGTGTTCAAGATCAAGGGATACAAGATCCCTGAAACCCTGAGCAGGAGCGCCAGGGGCACCGCCATCGTCAACCTCCTCAAGCTCGGTGAGAGCGAGAAGATAACCAACATTATCCCCATCGATGATTTTGAGGATGAGCATCTGTATCTCACCGTTGCCACAAAGAAGGGTATCGTCAAGAGAACGGCTGTTTCCAAGTATGCGAACATCAACAAGAACGGTCTCATCGCCACAAACATCAGAGAGGACGATGCCGTTGTTGCTGTATCTCTGACAGGTGAGGGCCAGGAGATCATACTCGTCACATCCGCAGGCAAGGCCATCAGGTTCAATTCAGATGACTGCCGTGAGATGGGCAGGAGCGCAACCGGTGTCCGAGGGATCAAGCTGTCTGATGATGACAACGTAATTGGAATGGTTCCCGTAACCGACGACGGCAACCTGCTCGTCATATCCGAGAACGGATACGGCAAGAGGAGTTCCGTAGACGATTATAAGGTCCAGAACAGAGGCGGTAAGGGCCTCATCACATACAAGGTATCTGAAAAGACGGGCAGCCTCATCGGAGTTACCATCGTATCCAACGATCACGACCTGCTCATCATTACCGATCAGGGTGTGATCATCAGGGTATCTGCCGAGGAGATCCCTACACTTTCCAGAGCTACATCGGGTGTAAGGCTCATGAGATCCAAGGATGCAAAGATCGTGGATTTCGCACTTACAGACCGCAGCGTCGAGGAAGATGATCCCGCTGAGGAAGCAGTATCTGAAGGAGATTCAGGTGAGACCCAGCCTTCTGAAGCATCCGCAGATAAGGAAGACGGCGGAGAAGAGATAGAATGATCAGCAGGGCCATAAGGACTGTATTATCCCTTCTGGTGACATCATCTGTGGTGATGTCCGGTGTGCTGGCGGGAGGTGTGTCTGCAACAATAGAGCAGCCGCAGCTCCGCGTGCCACCCTTGGAGAATGTCCACTGTGCGTCATATTGCGTTTATGACGATACGGACGGGGAGATAATACTCAGCGTCGACCCTGACAAGAAGATCTATCCGGCCTCCCAGACCAAGATCATGACATGTCAGCTGGGACTGGATTATCTGAACCTGGATGATTACCTTACGGTATCGTCAAATGCCATGGGTGCCATCACATCCGATTCATCCATAATGGGTGTCGGGGTAGGCGAGATAGTTCAGGTATCTGAACTCCTTTACGGCCTGATGCTCCCCTCCGGCAACGACGCGGCCAATGTCATTGCGGAAGGCGTAGTTGACGCCATGTTCGAGAAGTATCCCGCTTCCGGCTCTGACGTAGGTCCTGACGGGATAAATGCATCATACATCATAGAACAGCTGGGCAAGTCCGAGGAGGAGATCAAGGCTAATTTCAAGCTCCGTGCATTTGCCTGCATCATGAATAAGAGAGCCGAGAACCTGGGATGTACGGGAACGCATTTCGTCAATGCCAGCGGACTCCATGATGACAATCACTATACGACATCCCATGATCTGTGCCTCATGATGGCAAATGCCTCAAAAAACGAGGATTTCAAGATCCTGATCGGCTCGGAGAGCCACATCTTCAAGGCAACGAACAGACATACGGACGACGCATGGAAATACGTCAAGAACTCTGACTATCTGCTCTTCGATCCATGGCTCGCATCCCAGACAGGTGAAGGCATAGATTCACATCTCATAGCCATAATCGGAGGCAAGACGGGAACCACCTCAATGGCGGGCAAGGGACTTACACTCTCCACTGTCAACGCCAACGGACATGCGGTAATGGTATCAATCTGCGGAATCCCTGCAGACTATTACTACTATACGACCATGTATGCGGCATCTGTTACTGCATACGGACACCTGGAATGCTGGACGAGACATCCGGAAGTCGTATATCCCGGAACCACCGGCGATTACAGGTATGTAAATGCCCCCGCTGCGCAGCAGCCCCAGTACGACAGCCTGATATTCCCGGGCGATGAGCTAGTCAACTACGTGGTGGAAGAGACTGAACCTGCCGAGCAGCCGGAGGTGACCACAACACCTTCCCCAACACCCGTTCCCCAGGTGATCGAGGAGGTCAAGACACATCCTCTGGTGCTCTTTGCAAAGGAACAGCCGGTAGTGGCAGCCGTATGCGGGATCATCATCCTGGCAATCATCGTGATCAACATAGCGTTGTTCATTAAGGTGAACAGCCTGAAGAACAGGAACCGCCGGAGAAAGGCAAACATCAGAAAGCCCGGAGGCGTTATCTGACAGATTTCTAATGTATATTATTATATAAAGGGCGCCCTGTTTTGTTGTCAAAACGGGGCGTATTCGAATATTCTGAAAAAATAATCAAAAAAGCCGAAAAAACCGCTTGACAATAATATGGTCACGGGGTAATATATTCAAGCACTTCGCGAGAAATAACACTCGCAGAAGGGCGCGGATCTTGAAAATTGAATAGAATGCAAAACTTGAAAAATAACGAGCCTAATCGATTCTATTGAATTGAGTTTTTAAATTAGTAATTGAGCCAAATGGCTCTCAAATATTTTTTTGAGAGTTTGATCCTGGCTCAGGAGCGGGAGATCAGGGACCCCGTTCCCGGAAAACAGGCAG
>JAFWFV010000062.1 GCA_017515465.1 Clostridiales bacterium | reverse complement strand
GCCAAAGGCACTTCTGAAGAAAAGCGAGACATATTCACTACATTTGTATTGAGCACACTTAAAAAGGTGCGTTACTGTGATCTTTCAAGCCGGGCGGCGATCCCGATCTTCGGATTATCAGTCAAAGTCTAGGAAATAGCCCAATAATCGGTCACACATCATGCTATAATAAGAAAAATAATAAGTTAGCGGAGCTTTTGTTTTGGAAGATTACAACAACGATTTTTTCAGTGAGCTGCAGGAGATATATAACGGCAGTTCTGAGGGAGTATCAGGCGACGGATCAGAACTCCTGGATGAGCTCAACGACGAGCAGAGAGCGGCAGTGACACATCTGGACGGACCTCTCCTGATACTTGCAGGCGCAGGTTCGGGCAAGACCCGTGTCATCACATACCGCATCGCCTACATGATGAAGATGCATCATGTGAGGCCGTCCCAGATCCTTGCCATAACCTTCACCAACAAGGCGGCAGGAGAGATGCGTGAGAGGATAGCATCCCTCGTTGGGGACAGCTCCAGGTATATCTGGTGCGGAACCTTCCACAGCATCTTTGCCAGGATACTGAGGAAGCACGCCGAGCTCCTCCATTACTCCGAGAACTTCACCATCGTAGATACCGACGACCAGGCCAGGCTGATCAAGGAGGCCATGAAGGAACTGGATATCGATGAGAAGAAGTTCAAGCCCAGGAACATCCAGTTCGAGATCTCCTCTGCCAAGAACAAGATGATCACCCCCGATCAGTTCACGGCCGAGGCCGGCAGCGACTATACCAGATCCATATACGCCAAGGTATACAGGAGATATTCCGAGATCCTCCTGCTCAATAACGCCATGGATTTCGATGACATACTGCTCAACATGACCAGGCTCCTGCGGGAGAATCCTGACATTCTGGAAATGTATCAGGAGAAGTTCAGATACATCATGGTCGACGAGTATCAGGACACGAACCTGCCCCAGTATGAGGCGGTCATGCTCCTGGCGGGAAAACACGGCAATATCTGCGTCGTAGGCGACGACGATCAGTCCATCTATTCTTTCCGCGGAGCCGACGTGAGGATGATCCTCAATTTCGAAAAGGATTTTCCCGGATGCAAGGTAATAAAGCTGGTCCAGAACTACAGGTCTACCGGCTACATCCTGGAGGCGGCCAATCAGGTCATTGCCAACAACACCAGGAGGAAGAAAAAGGAACTCAGGACATCCGTGGGCAACGGGGAAAAGATCGTGGTCGTCAACACCGACAGCCAGATGGGCGAGGCGGACTTTGTCGCCACCACCATCAAGCGCCTGGTGGACAAGAACAAGTTCAAGTTTTCAGACTGCGCCGTATTATACAGGATGAACGCCCTGTCCCGTTCCATAGAGAGTGCCATGAGGCAGAGGGAGATACCCTTCAGGGTCTATGGAGGTCTGAGGTTCTACGACCGCAAGGAGATCAAGGACCTGTTATGCTACCTGAGGCTCATCAACGATCCCAACGATAACCTGGCCTTTGAGAGGGTTATAAACGTTCCCAGGAGGGGCATCGGCGATGCCACCATAGACAAGCTCAGATATATCGGTGCTGAGGAGGGCAGGAGCCTCTACGACGTAGCCAGGAATGCAGCTGATTACGACGAACTGTCCAGGGCATCGGCCAGGCTCAGGGACTTTACCGATACTATAGATTCCATGAGGGATGAGCTGGACAGGGAGGAGATGAACTTTGCACAGTTCATGGAATATGTTCAGAACACCTCCGGTCTCATCGATGAGATCATTGCCCAGAGGGAGAAGAAAGGCGAGATCGTAGACAGGGTCGAGAACCTTAAGGAGCTCCTGACCGAGGCGGCTGAATTCGACAAGGCCCACAGGGCATCCACCGTATCGGAGGATGATGTTGAACTGCTGAACGAGCAGGGCTTTGCAGTGGCCGATACCACTGCGGGAGTACTGGCTCTCTACGTTGCAAATGCTGCATTATATACCGATGAGGAGAGGGAGGAGGAGACTGAGGATTACGTCAGGCTCATGTCCATCCACAGTGCCAAGGGCCTGGAATTCGGAGTCGTATTCATCGTAGGCGTTGAGGAGACCATATTCCCCAGCTACAGATCCATCCAGACACCTGATGACATCGAGGAGGAGAGGAGGCTCATGTATGTTGCCATCACCAGGGCCAAGAGGAATCTCTTCGTCATGATGACCCGTCAGAGGATGCTCTTCGGACAGACACAGAGCAACATGCCTTCCAGATTCCTCAAGGAGATCGATCCCAACCTGCTCTACAAGATAGGCACAAAGAGACCTGAACCTGAAAAGGACAGGACTCCCGCTCCCCACAGGGAGGAAGCCAGACGCAGCATAGCAAATGCACTGTCCACCAGATTCACCGGCAAAGGGGACGGCACAAAGCCTGTGGATAGACCAGGCACATTGAAGCCGGAGGAGATCACCGAGGGTATGAAGGTGGTCCATGACAGATTCGGCGAAGGTGTTATCCTTAAGTGTGAACGCGTCGGAGGTGATGCTCTCATCACCATCGACTTTGACGGCATGAGAAAGAACCTTCTGGCGAGAGCCGCAGGGCTCAGGAAGGTCTGACACTAGTCAGGGAGGTTAGACATGAGTGAGATATTCGATCTGTTTGAACTGTACAGCGAAGCCTTTAAGGACGTTCAGGTAAGTTCAGGGGTTTCTGATGCAAACAAGGAGAAACTGAGGGTCCTCAAGCTCCAGAAGGAACAGACCTTATCACCTTTTGCCATGAAGGCCTCCCAGAGCAGGGGCAGGGAAACTGCCGAGGAGGACAATGTCGTCAGGGATGTCTACGAGAGGGATGTCGGCAGGATAATCTTCTCCCAGTCCTTCAGGAGGCTCAAGCACAAGACGCAGGTCTTCTTCAACCCTTCCAACGACCACATCTGCTGCCGTCTCGAACACGTGCTGTACGTTTATTACATCGCGTCTACCATAGGCAAAGCCCTTAACCTCAACACGGACCTCATCCAGGCCATAGCCCTGGGCCATGACATCGGTCATGCCCCCTTTGGACACAGCGGTGAGAGATTCCTCAATAACTGTCTCCGCAAGGTGGAGCCTGACAGGTTCTTCGAGCATGAGGCTCACAGCATCAGGGTAGTGGATGTCCTGGAGGGCAAGCCCGGCATCGGACTTAACCTCTCCTTTGAGGTCAGGGACGGCATACTGTCCCACTGCGGTGAGATCTACGATGAGAAGTCCCTCGTTCCCTTCAGGGACAAGCCCGCTGAGGAGGTATCCTATCTCATTCCCAAGAAGCAGAGGAGTGCGCCTGCCACACTGGAGGGCTGCGTCGTCAGGTTTGCCGACAAGATCGCATACGTGGGCAGGGACATAGAAGATGCCCTGAGGACCGGCATTATCCAAGATATCGGGGTCTTTGCTCCTGAGGCTGCAGCAGTCCTGGGTACCAGCAATTCCCAGATGATCAACACCCTGGTCGAGGACGTCATCAACAACAGCATGGACAGGGACGAGATCAGGATGAGCGACACGACTGCAGATGCTCTGCAGAACTTCCTCAACACAAATGTCAGCAGGATCTACAGATCCGGCAAGGTCAATACATATGAGAAGACCGTCGAGATCATGATCGAAGGTCTCTTCGATGCATTCATGGCGGCAATGGAGAATCCTGACCAGGCTCTGGAGTCCAAGAAGGGTTCCATCAGGAAATTTGCGAAATTTGCCGTTAACCACCCCCAGCAAGGATGTCCCGATGCAGTCAAGGTTACGGATTACATAGCAGGGATGACGGATCAGTTCGCAACGGACTGCTTTAACGAACTATACAAGAACTGACGGAGAATAATATGGAAGACAACAATAACAACGAAGTATACAGTTTCTTTGCAATGATCGACCGCATGCAGTATATCGCCAGATGGGGCCTGATGAGGAACTCCAGAACGGAGAATATCAAGGAACACAGTTTTGACGTTGCGGTCATTGCCCAGTGCCTGGCACTGATGTATAACAGGAACCACTCCGCAGAGGAGGGCTTCACACCAATAGATCCTCTGAAGGCAGCGGCATTCGGGCTCTACCACGACTGCACTGAGATCATAACAGGCGACCTTCCCACTCCCATCAAGTACAGGAACAAGGAGATCACCAGAGCATATAAGGAGGTGGAATCCGAGGCTGCCAGATCGCTGACGAGCCTGCTGCCCTCTGATCTCCGAGGTGAATATCTCGCATTGCTGGATCCCCGGTATGAGGGCGATGAGGGCCGGATCATGAAAAAGATCGTCAAGGCCGCTGACAAGATAACCGCATATATCAAGTGCCTCAGGGAGGCATCCACCGGCAACAGGGAGTTCTCATCTGCGGAAAAGACCCTGGAGGATTCCATCCGTTCCATGGGCCTTGCCGAGGCTGATGAATTCATGAGGATATATGTTCCGGCATTCGGATATACACTGGACGAACTTAATAACAGCGGAGACGTGGATGAAAGGTAAGAGGAGACCGGAATATCTCATAGGAGGACTGGCATTCGGACTGGCAGGCATCATACTGTCCGTCCTGATGATCATTACCCTGGCATCTGCCACATCCTCCAGACTCTCCTACATGGACAGTACGGGAAGCGGTATAGTAAGCCGCTGCCAGGAGATCGCAGGCGGCGATTCATGTGCCGCAGACAGGATCTCAAACGGCCTTTATTCCGTATCTGATTACCTGATCAGCGTATTTGAATCCCCTGACTATCTGGTCAGTACCACAGGCGACGAAGCCTTTGCCCGTGACCTGGCCAAGGTGGTTTACGGCGACTATGGCGAAGAGGAATTATCTGACATCATGTCAGACCTTTCCATCTATTCCAGGATGTATACAATAGACAAGACAGTAAAGGGTGAGGGCAGATCCTACAGGTCCACAGGTGACCTTTCCACAGGCAAGGATTCCTCCTTTGACGG
>JAFWFV010000061.1 GCA_017515465.1 Clostridiales bacterium | reverse complement strand
TAATGAGTCGGTTTTCTATATCCAATGTCAAGGATTTATTGAAATGTTTGTGTCCTATAATATAAAGATATGCATTGTGAGTAAGCAATTTATTCTGCCATGCATTAGAATCCTGGCTTTTATCATAATGCTGACGTGTCCTCTTTATTACATCGTTTGATTCACCAATATACACCTCATACTTTTCAGTATTCTCCCAATTATGAATGTATACTGTAGGATATTGGAGTAATACTTTAGATTTTTCACTGTTTGATTGATCATTGAGAAGGTTTTGAAATGATTTTAAACTCGCATTATCATCAACTATCTTTTCGACTATAGGATCAATAACATCATTCATTTTCTTCACCAAAATCCTTATTTACTTTGCTTCATCTATATGTTTCATATCAGTAACCTTTATCCAGATTATGTTCTGAATACACTTTAATTATAATTAAGGTATTCTTTGTTTTTTATTACATTTTCTGGTGATAAAATTATTACATATCCTTGATGTTTCTGGAGGATTCCATATGCGTGGACACAACCGTTTTGCTGTACGTTTGGTTTTATGTCTGGCTGTCCTCTGCTCTGTAAATATTGATTGCTGACGGTTATGTCTATACTGCCGGGCCGTGTGTTAACGGACAGCTTCATGTGGAGGGTACTGGTCTGGCAGATTCTTCCGGGCAAGCAGGCAGGTCTGCCGTTATTTATCAGTGAGTGCGGCATATGCGAAGCAAACCGTGACTACGGCGTTCTGCCTCACCTGTGGCAGAATATTGCACACAGGGTGGCTAGAACAAGCAAATAAGTCTTTGTTATCTGTCGAATCCCAGGAATTCCTTGAGGCCTTTGAAATTACGCATGTAGTCTGATGTTAGGCCGAAGGCTCCTGAGAGGAGTTCGCCGTTGGATTGGAGGAAGTCCTCGAATGATCCTGCCATCTGATCAGGGGTGAAGAAGAATTCCCTGGAGCCGCCTGTGGTGCGGTCTCCCGCCTGAACGTATGCGGAATAGCCGCCCAGTCTGTGCTTTCTGAACTTGAAGATCTCCAGATGCCAGCCGTGGGCATCCACTCCATAATCAGGTCTGACGTCCAGCTCTTCCACGACTTCGTTGGCGTATTGTATCTGATCCTCCTGATCCAGGATGATGCGGTCTATGAACTTTTCTCCGTCCAAGCCCTCGGCATATCTGTCTGTATTCTTTTTGTCCCACCTGAAATATCTGACGAATTCAGGGCCGCACTTGCCCTCTTCTATTTCGTATCTGTATTTTTTGTCGAACATGGATCTGTCTGCCCAGGGATATTTCTTTTTGAGTCTGTTCAGGGCCTCTCCGATATAACTTTCCACATCTGTTCCCAGGAAGAAGTGATCCTTGTAGACGATGAGAGGCACATACATCTCCTGTTCACTCAGCCCCCCATGGCAGGATACCCATGTCTCCCCGTTTACGAAGTTGAACGACATGTCGTCTCTGGCTATTGCTATGTAATCGCCCAGCATGCTCCTGAACTTCGGATGGGGTTTCTCCGTGCCGAAGAGTCCCTGCTCCAATGCCTGATCAGAGGTCATGAGATCGAACTGACCGCCGTAATACTCTGCGAACAGTTTCTTGAATTCCCTCTTCCTGCCTTTTTTGACGAAGAAGGCCGCAGCTCTGGGTTCCAGCGAGGGAAGGCGCTCCAGTGTATCCATCAGGTCGGCATGTTCCTCGGGATAGGTCATCTGTACGTCCGTATGGCCATGGTCTGCAGTTATTATGAGGATAGTATCCTGCATTTCCTTTGTCAGTTTGACGATCTTCTGCTGTGCGTCGATGAGGAACTTCTTTATCTGAGGCTTTTCTTCCCCGCCCCCGCCGTACATGTGGAGGATGTCGTCGGATTCAGGCCAGTAGGCATATATGAACTTTGTACCGTCCTCATCCGTCAGTTTCTTTATCTTTTTTACCGTGTCTGCCATCGAGCTTGAGATTATGCCCTGATACGGAGAGACCATGTATGAGGCATACCCGGCCTCTGTTATCCTGTCCAGTATCGTCCTGTACGGCGTCAGCGTCCGGGCAGCATGGTATTCTGCCGCCTGCTTGTCAGTGTTCTGGATGGTATTTGTAAAGACCGTAACGTTCTGTCCGATCTCCTTATAGTAAACGTCCCAGCCCGCCCATGCGTGCTCACAGGGCTGCAGGCCTGACAGGAGCGACGTGGTGGCAGGTACGGTCGACGAAGGAAAGACTGATGAGACGTAGTCTATCTTGTGCTGATAAAAAGAAGACTCGAAGCCCAGATTTCTTGATATCACGGAGTTACCCACGCCGTCCAGCACCAGGAGGACTACGTTTTTATATTCCCTATCCAGGACCGCGTCGAGTTCCCTGTTTGTCTTTCCGTTAGGTTCTATATTAAAGTACTTCAGGATCGAATTGGGAATGCCTGTGATGCAGTGGCTGTAATCGGGTTTAACGTTATATTTGCTCATGTGTCATGTTTCCTATGGTTTTTATCTATTATACACAAAGACCGGTCCCTGATGGTCAGGAACCGGTCTTAACGTTTTAGTTTTTTACGGGTATTATTCGTACTCGTAGTAGCTTACGTTTCCGTCGGCATCCACGTTGAACTCCATGAAGTCTGTCATGTAGTAGTCGTTATAGATGTCTTCGATGATGAATGCATAGAGGAAGTCTGCTTCGTCCAGGAGAGAATATACGATCTCGAAATCGTCCTTTACCTTGAACTCTGCACCTTCGTACTGGCCCTCTTCACCGCTCTCTATTGTGAGTGAATCGTAGAGAGGAACGATCTTGTCGCCTTTGACCAGAGGCCTGATGTTACGTGCAGCAGCGCCGTTGGCATCGATACCGTCCCATGTGCCCTCAACGATGAGTTCACCGGACTCCAGCATCAGCTTCATCCTGAGATATGTCTCGTTGCCGTTGAGGAGAATGGGTGATGTGTAGACAACGTAATCGTCACTATAGTCTACGATGCTCGTGGACAGGTTCTGTCCGTCGGGCAGGCTGAGCCAGTAGCCGTCGAATCCGTCCTCAAAATAGCCCTTGTCCCAGTCTGCTTCGATGTCTATGGTCTCACCGATGAGGATAGCCTCCTCATCACCTTCGAGGATCTGATAGACGTATGCACATACGTAAGCACTCCTGTCCACAGCCTTCCTGGTGAGGGTGAAATTATATACGCCTTCATCGTTCAGGTTAGGATCCTGGAGGAATGTGATGTGGCTCGACTCACCGGTGGGCTCGTAGTTGTCTGCATATGTCCAGTGATCGGTATTAGCTGATCTGGAGCGGTAGCATCCGGAATCGTCGTCGTAATCGTATTCGCAGGTTGATTCCCACTGACCGTTATCGTCGTAGAAGTACTCGTCGGAATATCCGTAATCGTCGTTGGATGAGTACTCCTGTGTGCTGTAGTCTGTCTGGTTATCGTCCTGCACCTGAGCCCAGTCGCCTGCCTCATCGTCGTAGAAATAATATGCCTGTTCGCTCTCCACGTAGCAGTACTGTACGCCGTCCTGCTCGTAGTAGTAGCAGCCGTTCTCGGAATCGTAGTAAGCACCTTCTGCTGATCCTTCTCCGCCCTGGGACTGGGACTGGTCCTGCTGGTCGGGATCGTAGTTGATGGCACTGCTGAAATCCTGACGGTCAACGAATGAAGCGAAGAAAGGGCTGATGGTTACGCTCTCGAATACGGAAAGTTCCGTGGAACCCTCTACTGAGAGAGGATAGTACATGGAAAGACCGGAGCATCCGCTGTGGCGGGGCCCTGTCTTGTTATAAACTACTGCTTCGTTGATGGCGCTGAGGGCTGCCGAGCCGTCAGCATAATCGCTGCATGCATTGATGATGCCTGCCATGTCCACCATGTTGGTGTAGCCCTCTGATCTGTTGTTGCCGCCGAAGTTGTCTGCTTCCTCGATGCCGCGGATCATAGCAGCCTGAACGGATGTTGTCTCTGATGCCTCGTACATGTTCTTGGCAAAGTCATTAAATGCCTTGACCAGATCGTCCATCTTGTCCAGATCGATTACTGAGAGCGTGCAGTCGTCCTCCTGGCTGATTGCTGCACAGGAATTGTAGAATCCATCTGCAATGGCCTCACCCAGTTCAGCACCTGAGCACTCAGGGTTATCTGCAAGGAAGTTACCGATGGATGTGTAATCCCAGCCGTTGCCGGGCTCGGTCTCCTGGGAGCCCACCATGTATCTCGCATAGGAAGCAAGGATGTTGGCAGTCTCGACCGTACCCATGAGACATGCGTCAAAGCCGATGAACTCGAAACGGTCTGTCATGTCAGGGAAAGCACTGTAGAGTGCTGAGTCGATCTCACGGAGACTGAGGGAATTGCCCTCGTGGTTCTCGTCGAAGCATACACCGGTGATGGATCCGCCGCCATGGTTCCAGAAGATCAGTCCCATGCGCTCGCCGGGATATTCAGCTACGCCCCACTTGATGAAATCAGTGAGGGTTGCAGTATCACCCATGTCAGCGTCGTCCAGCTGATCCAGTTCCTGAACCTGATTGTCCTGGATAATGAACCTGCCGATGTTGCCGTTATTGGCGTAGTCGTTCTGCCAGTCGGATGCACCGCCTGTCTGGACTACGAACCTGACATCGTCTGATGCTGATGCGGCGCACATCTCCTCGATGTCGCCTGTTGCGGCTCCGTCTCCTGACTCCAGGTCAGCTCCGCAGATATAGACGAATATGGTCCATGATCCGTCGTCTGCCATAGGTGTTTCCTGTGAAACGGGCCTTACGATCTCCATGTTTCCGGTGTTCTTATCTACCGTCAGCTGGAGTGGTGTTGCGGGAGCACTCCTGGTGCCGCCCTGTTCTGTTTCCTCTGTGACAGCCTGTGTTACGCTGCCGTCATCATCCTCGTCCTCCAGCAGATCACATGATGTGACAGAGGTTACTGCCATGGACATAATGAGAAGTGACGCGAAAAGTTTCTTGAGCTTCATAAAAACCTCACATATATTTAATGTCTCCGTGATTATAACATTAATGTTTGATATTTATAAAGAATTTGTCATTTGTTTTCTGTTTTCTGTACTTTGCTGCCGACGGCTATGTATGTTGTGCCGCTGATCCTGTCGTGAGGCAAAATGCGCTCTCCCCTGAGGCAGACGATGTTTATGAAGTACCAGTAGACATAAAAAGGAATGAGCAGATAGAGGACGAGTACCAGGACGGATTTGATCAGGTTCATCTCTCCAAAAGGGATCAGATGCAGTATGATGGCCGGGGCCTCCAGGAACAACCACAACATGACGTAACGCTTGACGATCTGTCCGGCGGCAGGCCTCCTGCCGTCAGTGGAGACCAGCGTGATCCTGCATATGGCATGGCCCAGGGTCGCACCCTTGAATACGATGATCTGCAGTATGGACATGAGACAGAACATCGACCAGAAAGATATTATGCCGTCAACGAAAAAGCCGGGAACGAACATTTCTGCCGCCATGACGATAAACTGATGGAGCAGTATGCAGCAGAGAACATCAAAAGATACTGCCCAGAAACGCCTGCTGCCGGTTACGACCATGGAGGATCTGCGGGCCGTCTGATCTATCCTGTCCCTGCCCGGCAGGATACGGACAAAGAGATATCCGATCACGTAGCCTATGACGCCGCCTAGAGTGTTACATATGAGGTCCTCAACATCAGCGAGTCTGTATGGGCCCGGATATATGCTCCACAGAGATGAGAACTGGGTTATCTCATAAAACAGGCTCAGCAGGAATGAGAACAGCAGTGTGTTCTTAAATCCCTGCCTGAAATAATACCTGAGATAGATCCCGAACGGTACAGTCAGGAGTACGTTAAAGGCTAATTGCCAGAAAGAATAGCTCTTCAGGTATTCGATAAATGCAATGGCACTGAATGACTTGTCCTGCCAGTAGAGATATATCTGCATGCAGGGTATCAGGTTCAGATGGTCGTGCCAGTCGTTGCCTGCCGTGGATTCCAGGGACGGCAGAGGCAGAACGGTCATGAGGAAAGCGATCATCATGTACAGGATGAAACTGTAAATGATCATGGATCTGTACTTGGATACGGCACCGTGCCTGTGGTACTGGAACAGAGCATACGGCATTGTAAACAATGCCGCAACTATCGGGAACAGAGCCATTCCGGTTATGATCGTATTCAGGTATACCATTTATTCGAAGGGTGTCAGCTCCACTGTCTTCGGTGCGGCCATGTTGCCGTCAACCACGGTAAATGAATAGTCCTTGGAATTGTATTTCAGGAATTCTGACTCAGTCGTATTACCGTAGCTCGAATCGACCCTGAGGATATTTCCCGTACACAGATAGATATAATCTCCTTCTGATCCGTGCAGGACATCATATGCTCCCAGATCACCGCGGTTTACATATACGTCAGTGATCTTTGTCTGGTTGGAACCGTCGATGATGCCTATGAGGATCTCGTCTGTGCCGTCACCGTCCAGATCGATGATGTTATAGCCGAATTTTATAGTAGGGTCCTTCTGCTCGCTGCCTATTACGGTGTTCTTGAGTTGTCCCTCGTTCTCCCAGTTAAGTGCAAATCCGTCACCGTAGTAATCGATAACGGACTGATACCACTTCCCCTGTCCAAAACAGCCTGATATGGATGCTGCGATCAGGATCATGGATGTTGCTGCTAATAAAGCTTTCTTCATTGTCTTCCCTCCCCTTTTATGTATCTAGTCTCTGTCTGGCTACCAGTTCTGCGAACATGCCCTGACGGGCGATGAGTTCATCGTATGTTCCGTCCTCGACGATGTGACCCTTGTCCAGGACCAGGATCCTGTCACAGTGCTTTATGGTGGACAGCCTGTGAGCGATCACTATCCTGGTGCACTTGAGACCGTCCAGAGCATCTGATACCTGCTTCTGGGTCTTGTTGTCCAGGGCACTGGTGGCCTCGTCGAATATGAGAACCCTGGGCTTATGCGCTACGGCTCTGGCGATCATGAGACGCTGCTTCTGTCCGCCTGAGATGCCGCCCTGGCCCTCTGATATCATGGTATTCATTCCCATGGGCATGTCGTGGATATCGTCTGCTATGCCTGCGAGCTCTACTGCTGCCCACGCATCATCCAGTGTCAGATGAGGAGCGGATATTACGATATTGGAATAGATATCGCCCTGGAACAGGGATCCGTTCTGCGTAACGGAACCTATCTTTCGCCTTAGGGACCTCAGATCCAGTCTGGCAATGTCCTTGCCGTCGTAATAGATGGCGCCCTTTTCCGGGGTCTCAAATCCGAGAAGGAGCCTGACGAGCGTTGATTTGCCGCAGCCGGTGGAACCTACTATGGCTATGTACTCCCCGGACTTGATCTTGAGGTTCAATCCGTCGATCACATAGGGCATCGATTCCTTGTAGCGGAAGCATACGTTGGACAGTTCGATGTTACCTGAGATGGATGTCAGGATCTCCTTGTTCTCTGATGATTCAGGCTTTGTCTTCAGTATGGGCTCAGCCATGTCGAGGATAGGCTTGATGTTAGCAACGGAAAGAGCAATGGATGCCAGAGCCGTAAATGCCGACATTACAGCACCATATGCCGCATTAAAGGCCAGGTAATCCGGAGGCGTGACATTGGTCGTTACTGCCAGATAGTAGAGCACGATAGTTCCGCAGAGGGATACCGCCAGACTGATGGCAGGATTTACGATCAGGAATAAGGGCTTGTTATAGACATAGCTGGCTGACTCAGAGTATGAATGTGCCCAGCGGGCAAATGCCCTCTTCTCTGCTCCTGCCAGCTTGATCTTCTGGATGCCTGATATCAGTGCAAAGCTCATGCCGTAGTTCCTGGCGCCTGACTCCAAGGCCTTTTTGCTGTATTTGATCTGCATGAGCGAAGCCGTAACGCTGATCACTACCGTTGCGGTTATTATGAGCAGAGCAGGAACAACAAGCGCAGGAGCATATCTGAATATCTGTGTGATGTAGAGGAGCGACGACAGTGACGATATTCCTCCGGAGAACACGCAGCTTACCAGGAGAATGCAGAGCTGGTTTACAGACCCTACCCTGCTGGACAGTTCGCCTGATGAATATTCGCGGAAGAAATTAGCGGGCAGGTTTAATACCCTGGACATGACTGCCGCCTCGACTCCGAGGGATGTCTTGATATTGATCCTGTTGAGGCCCAATCCGTTGACCGCGCCCATGAGCATGGATGAGATGCTGACGCTGATCATGAATATAGCCGTACCGATGAGGAATGATATGTTCTTGCTCTCCAGAACGGGACCTGTGAGGATCCTGGTTACATGAGGTGTGATCATTCCTACCAGTGTAGTTATGACAGACAGTATGATATATACCGACAGATCCCTCACCGTTACGCATTCCTTCATGTATAACAGGAGATCTGATATTCCCAGTTCCTTCAGAGGCAGCGGACGGTAGAAACAGACGGCATCGGCATCAAATATGGATGCTGTCTTCTTATCGACATTTACACGTGTGCCGTGGTCAGGGTCGGTATAGTAATAGCCGCTGATCCTTCTGGGGAGAAGTGCCACGGGTATGCCGTCCTCCTTGCGGTATGCCAGGATGGGTCCGAATGCATCTTTGTACCAGCCTTCGGAAAGCTTGATGCTCCTGCGCATCAGACCATAAGGCCTCAGGCAGAATTCCAGCTGATCGTCGGGATCCTTGATGTTCTTGGGAATCTCAACGGGCTTGTAGCGGTAGTATTTCAGGATCTCATCTATGGATGCCTTGGTAACTATCCTCTGATCTACGGCTTTGTCGGAGTCATGCCTGCCGAGAACAACGGAAGCCATGCGGAAGATGGACTCCTCAAAGGCTTCCTGATCGTTCTTCTTAACCTGTCTAACCTGTTCGTCAAACCAGCCCATCAACAGTTCTCCTAGTCATTTGCTATCAGTTCGGTATAGTAACCGCCCTTGGCGTAGAGCTCGTCGTGTGTTCCGCGCTCCACAACCTTGCCCTTGTCGAGCACTATTATCTCATCGCAGTCACGGATCGTGGACAATCTGTGTGCGATTATTATGCATGTTATGCCTCTCTCCTTTACTGCCTTGACGAGTTCGTACTCAGTCTTGGCATCGAGAGCAGATGTTGCCTCATCCAGGATGATTATGCTGGGATCCTGTGCCAGTACACGTGCGATCTCCAGTCTCTGGCGCTGTCCGCCGGACAGGTCGTTTCCTCCCTCGATGAGCTTGCCGGAAAAACCACCTTCGCGTGCCATTATGTCATCGTAGATCTGAGCGTCCCTGGCAGCGAGTATCACTTCGAAATCCTCTATGGAATCGTTCCACAGACGGATGTTCTCCTCTATCGTATCCTCGAAGAGTACTATGTCCTGATCCACTACGGCAACGGAACTTGTAAATACGGTCCTGTCTATATCGCTGATGCTCTTGCCGTCAAAGAGGATCTCTCCGCTCCAGGGCTGGTAGAGACCTGATATCAACTTGGAAAGAGTCGACTTGCCGCATCCTGATGAACCTACAAATGCAACGCGGCTGCCCGTCTTCATGTTCATGGAGAAATCCTCTATGAGGGGCTTGCCCAGCCTGGAATATCCAAAAGTGACGTTCTTCAGTTCCACATTTCCCTTGAGCTTGCTGTAATCTGAATCCTCGGCAACGGGCTCATCCTTGTAGTTAACGTCCTCTGGATATTCCATGACGTCTTCCACACGCTCCATCTCGGTCCTCATCTCCTGGATGGTCTGCCCTGCTGAGATGAGCATCATGGCAGGATTCATGAATGAACCCAGAAAGCCCTGGAAAGTCATGATGGCACCTATGGTGAACCTGCCCTGCATGGCGAGCCAGATTCCCAGAACGAGGACTGCGGAATTGGCGATGGATGAAACCATGGAGGGGATCATTCCGATGATGGAATTGAGCTTGTCAAATTTGACGGACTGGGAGTTTACGGATGCCTGATAGCCTGCCCATTTCTGGAAACTGCCATTCTCGGCGCCGCTGGACTTGATGGTCTCGATCATCTGGATACTGGATACGGTGGTGGCGGCCAGCTTGCCCGAGTCTCTCATCTGCACTCTGGTGATGTTGACCCTCTTGGATGATATGTATCTGGAAACAGCTATGTTGACGAATATGGATGCAACACCTACTATCGTGAGCAGTACGCTGTATCTGAGCATGACGAACAGATAGAAGAACATCATGATGGTGTTGAGGAACAGAGGCGTAAAGGTGCCGACCAGGGTCTCAGCTATTGATGAGTTCGACTGCTGGCGGAGCAGGATATCACCGCTCATCCTCTGGGAAAAGAACTCCATGGGCATCTTCAGGATCTTCCACATAAAGGTGCTGCCGCCTACGAGTGTCATCCTGCCGCTGATCTTGACGCTATAGACGGATTGTATCCATGTTACGATTATCTGCGACAGGGACAGTACGGATATGATCACCATGAAGGGCATCAGAAGGTCCCTGTTCTCCCCCGTCAGGAGCCTGTCCATAAAGAACTTGGACAGTACTGGGTTAATTATTCCAAACAGATATGCGATCACTGATGAGATCATCAGGAATGCAACGGCAGTTCCTGCGCCCCTCAGTCTCTTTCTGGCAAAAGCGATGGTGCTCTTTTTCTTGCCCGAAGGTACAAAGTCCTTGCCGGGTACCATGGTGAGACATATGCCGGTAAAGGAATTGTCGAATTCCTCCATGGGCACCTTGACCTCGCCGCGGGCAGGATCGTTGATATATGCGTAATTGCCCTGGAATCCGTTCAGGACTACAAAGTGATTGAAGTTCCAGTGGATGATGCAGGGTTTGCTGATCTCATTTTTCAGGTTCTCGGGTTCACACCTGAGTCCCTTGACCTCAAATCCGTAATTCATGGCCGCGAGAACGATGTTCTTGGCATTGGAACCGTCCCTGCTGACGCCGCAGTCATATCTGACCTGTTCCAGGGGAACCCATTTCCCGTAATAGGCCATGACCATAGCCAGACTCGCAGCGCCGCACTCCAGCGCTTCCATCTGCATTACGACCGGGACCTTGGTCCTGCCTTTGATTATGGGCTGCTTTATCTTCATCTGCCCGGGGCCCTCACCTGTCAAAGAGCAGGTCCAGAACCTGCGTGGTCTTGTAATTAACAGTGGCCTGATATGTACCGTCGTTCAGTTCGGTATTGGCATTGATCTCTATATTGCCCTGGTGATCGTAACCGACATACGTGATCTCACTGGATGTATCACCTACGGTTACGTCCATGCCTTCCTTAAGGTTCTGGGCAAAAGGCTCATCAATAAAACGCATGGTGAGAACACCATTGGAAACCGTGGCCGTTCCCTTGACATAACTGCCGATATAGGCAAAATAACCCCAAACGAGAAAGCCTGCCAAAAGCAGGATGACAGAGACCAGGATGATCCAGACAGATGGCTTTGTAACCTTAAGATAATCGTTGAGCTGCTCCGGAGAAGATATCCTCTCCAGGCTCTTCTCCCTATATAATCCGTCTGCCATATCCCATACTCTCCTTTATTAATATAAACATTGTACCGCATTTTCTGGTTATTATTAAGAGGCTGTCTCACATGATGTTGAGACAGCCCCGGGATCAGTTAGTGTTTGAGATGTACAGCAAGCTTATCAGCGATAGTATCCTGCCACGGGATGCGGTCACTTAAACATTCTCTTGATCGTATTCAAGAGCGTGTTGATCCTGTAATCTTCAGACGAGATCTTCTCTATGACGTCGAATATGGACGACGGAATGTGCAGGGTGTTGAGAGCATAATCCTTTACTCTCTGCCATCCGCCATTCTGAAAGTAGCTTAATACCTTTTGCGAGATAGTGGCAAAATCCACGCCCAGATCGGCCAGGTTATAGCCACCCGCTATCTCATCAAGTTCATCGAGATTGAGTTCATATTTTTCTTCCATTGCATTATCCTACCCGGAAAACCGTTATCTTAACATGCTCTCAACAGTGTCCAAGAGCATGTTGACCTTGGATTCATCAGATGGAATCCTCTCTATGATGGTGAATATGGTCGACGGAATGTGCAGAGTATTGATCGCGTAACTCTTTACTCTCTGCCATCCGCCATCTTCAAAGTATTTGACTATCTTATCCGCGATAGTGGTGAAATCCATACCAAGACCGGACAGGTTATAACCACCGGCTATTTCATTCAGTTCATCGAGATTGAGTTCATATTTATCTTCCATAGCTATATCCTCCTAATAATGTTTCAGAGCGGTGCCTATAGTTATGGTTAGAGTATCATATGAGATCAGTAAAAAAATACACTTAACAGTATCTTTACAGAATGTTAATCCGGGACTGGATTTCATCTGGCGATGAGTATTACGCTCCAATCGTGATCAGCCAGCGCATAAGGTGTTCCGCAGTATGGGCACTTCCTGGAGATCACCGCATCAAAGGATGCACCGCAGCTGCCGCAGTTGATGCTGTGGGCAGAGATGTCAGGAACTGTCTGAACTTCCTGGCGGCGGACCATCTCGACGGTAAATCTCTCACGGGCCTTGGAGAAACTGCCCTCGCGGTAATAGATGTTATCCAGGAAAGCAGTCATTATCACATGGAGATAGCCGTCTGCTGCCACTGCCTTTTCAAATCTGCAGGCGCCTCTGTATCTGATATCCACCAGATCGTCCATGAATGACAGATCTCCCGTGCCCGTATAGACGCTGCAGTTCTGTCTGTCAGATGAATAAGCAATGGATCTTATCGCCGAGAGTATCTGGCCTTCGAAGACCCTGTAGTTGAAGTTCTTATCGAACTGGCATACCGCCTGCTCCGTCTGTCTCTGGCTGTTCTGGGCGCCTGCCATGTCCAGTGTATCTGCTGCGAGTCTGGCAGCTCCCGAGACTGCCTTGCCGGAGAAGACAGCCATGGAGATCAGATAAGATAATATGAACAGTCCCCAGCCTGATACCAGTGCAACGACAATGGAAATAAGAGCTGTGACCCAGGTGCTGCTCTTTGTCATCAGCATGCCGATGAGGGCGATGAGACCTATCAGGAGACCGCCTCCTATTCCGATCCATTTGGCGACCTTCATGGCCTGCTCAGGAAAATCCTTCTTAGGCATGGGCCACGGGATGGAATAATATGAATTAACTGAGGGGTAGATCTCACTGATCTTAAACTTCGTGCTGCACATGGGACATCCGTCCGCGAAATCACGGGCAACGCTCCTGTGCCCGCAGTTAGGGCAGACCAGTATCTGATCGGCACTTTCCCTGTCCTTAAGGTCAATGACCTGGACATAGACTATGTCATCAGGAGACTCGTCCAGTTTTACCGTATTGCTGCCGTCCGAATACTCGGCGATAACATTGCAGTGCTTGTAGCAATGAGAGATATTAAAAGTCTCAGATCTTGCAGGTGTCTCGCCCGGTCGGTCGTCTATGGTGTTGATGTATGTTTCTTTATAGGTGAGTCCCTTGTCCCTGAGCCTGTTCCTGTGCTCGGCAAGAGCACGTCTCATGTTGACGGAAGCGCCCGCAGGCATTACGTCAGAACCATAATAACTGCTCAGTCCATCCAGAAAAGAATCACGCAGACGTGAATACATAGATCAACCCTCCCAACCCGGTATGCTGATGTTATTATACCAGATTCAGGGCTGCTGCATTATCTGATCGTACATCCCGTATAGAGCATCCAGCTCGGTGATCTCGTAGACTACGTCCTTTTCATGGATCCTGAACCCTTCGTCGAGATCGAGCATGAAGGATGTATCATCCTCGAGATCGAAAGTTATCTGTTTTGTGCAGTCAGCCGCATATCCCATCTCATCGGGATCGGTAACGATCCTGTTGATCTTGACGAGCCTGAGTGCCTCGATAAATCCTGTTATCACAGCAGGATCATCTGAACTCCACGAGTCGGGACCATCCTCGCCGATGGCGGTATATGTCACACGCACAGGCATTTCGTCCCCGTTAATGATACCGTCCAGAACTTCAGTGGAATAGATCTTGCAGATCTCATATCCCCCGGGGCCTGTATATGTATGACGGCCGATGCTCTCCAGTTCGGATATCAGACTGTTTCTGCTCATCTCGCTTTCCTCCGCAGGGTCCGTGCCGGTCAGTATCTCATCGAGTACGTAGTCCCTGATGGCAGGAGAATTACCCAGTATGTAATCCTTGAGTTCCATTCTGTCAAAGACATATTGATCCGGAACAGGTTCGGGTTCATAATCGGGATCCACCGGCCATTCGCTGATTATATCGATCATGGTGTAGATGATGATATCCTCTTCAAGATAATACATGCCGGTAACAGTCGCATCATAACAATCGGGCATTTCGGCAGTCAGCCAGTTATCACCGGAATCCTTGATACGCCCGTCAAGGTCATCTGATATCTCTTCGAACTCTTTTGCTGCGGCCTTGGGACTGTCAAAGACCGTAAAGGCCAGGTAATCCATGTTCTCTTCGCATTCGCCATGATGGCTGATGATCAGATAAACCTCGCCGTCGTCCTCCTTCTTCTTGATGGACCACTCTCCGAGGATATTGGGATTCTCGTCTCCTACATCCAGATCGTAGTCAGAGGCAGGGGCCCTGCCGCATGAAGTAATACTGAGCATAAGCACCGTTATCAAGAGCATTGCAATAAGTGATCTGACGTGTTTCATATAACCCCTCCGGAAATGTGTTACTGACATTTATACAATCATATTATGTGAATTGTTGCAAAATGATGTAGAATAATTGCATATTTAGGAATGTATTAACTATGAGAGGTAGATTTATGAAGAGATTTACAAAATGCTCTATTTCCACAGCGCTCATGCTGTGCATGGCCATGTCAGCCGTTGCCGGATGTACACAGACAGATGTGACCGACCCGTCACAGTCTTCTGAGGCCCAGCAGACAGAACCGGCCCAGGCAGAACCTGAGGATATCAACTATACCATAGACAATATCCGTCAGTATGTAGTAGGCGTTGATGAGCCGGTCGAGCTGGAGGACGGTTCTACCCGCCCCATGATCAATTTCGACAATGCGGCTACTACTCCTGCACTGCAACCCGTTATGGACGCAGTAAACGACAAGCTGACCATGTACGGTTCCATCGGCCGCGGCTATTCGATCAAGTCCAACCTGTCCACTCAGATCTATGAGGAAACACGTGACAAGGTACTGGATTTCGTTAATGCGGATTCAGAGAGATATACATGTATTTATGTAAATACCACAACTGACGGCCTGAACAAACTGGCTTCAGCACTGATCGAGAGCCCCGATGACGTTGTGCTTTCCACCAGGATCGAGCATCACGCCAACGACCTGTCCTGGAGAGAGAGATGTCACGTCATCTATGCAGAGGTCGACGATCAGGGCCGCGTAATGTATGACGATCTGGAGAGGCTCCTCGACGAGAATCCCGGCGTAAAATATGTTGCCGTAACAGCGGCATCCAACGTAACAGGTTACGTAACAGACGTACACCGCGTTGCACAGATGGCTCACGAACACGGTGCCAAGATCATAGTTGACGGTGCACAGATCGTTGCACACAGACAGTTCTCCATGATCGGACACACTCCCGAGGAGAACATCGACTTTTTCGTATTCTCAGCACACAAGATGTATTCCCCCTACGGCGGCGGTGCCATCGTAGGACTTAAGGACGTCCTCAACCAGCATATGCCCACCTTCTACGGAGGCGGAATCGTTGATATCGTTACAGACAACCAGGTCACATATAAGGAGGCTCCCGAGCTCTATGAGGCAGGATCCCCCAACTATCCCGGTGTCATAGGAATGGGTGCAGCCATTGATGTTCTCGAGGAAGTCGGATTCGATGATATCTCCGCTCATGAACAGGTTCTGGTCAGAAAGCTCATCGACGGTCTCAAGCAGTTCGATAACGTTATCATCTACGGTGATACCGAGGACATCTCCGACAGAGTCGGCGTTGTTACGTTTAACTTCTCTGACGTTAATTCCCAGTTCCTGGCTAACAAGATGAGCCAGCTGGGCGCAGGTACCAGAAGGGGTGCATTCTGTGCACATCCTTATGTCTGGAGACTCATGGGCATCGACGAGCAGGAGGCCATGGGCTTCATCGGATGCGACAGTGCCAAGACAGCAGGCATGATCCGTGCCAGCTTCGGTATCTATAACACCGAAGAAGAGGTTGACGAATTCCTGGAGATCCTGGCACAGGCTCTGGAGGATTGCCATAACAACCCCATCCTCGGAGCTGATTCCGATATTCCTGCTGCATACTGATACCCGGATCACAAAAGCATAATGGAAGGCCTGCGCAATAACCGCGCAGGCCTTATTCACTTATAACAGATGACCCTTTTCCCTATGCCTGTCCACCATCTCGACACTCCTGTCGTAGATGACCCGGGAACCAGGCTTTGTCTAATCGTGCCTTTTCATTACCTGATCGTATCTGACCTGATGTTCGAGCCAGTCAGAGCCGCCGTTGCTGTCGTTCAGGAGCAGGGGCTGGAAATTGTCCATCGCCCTGGCAAACCTGGCTTCAGGAGTTGATTGAGATTCGAATTCCTCAAACAGAGTGCGGAGCTCGTGACCCTGGTCCTCCGGAAGCATGCCGAACAGCCTTTCTGCAGCCTGTCTCTCCCTGTCTGCCTGGGTCTCTTTTGCATCATCGTCGTAGGCGTAGGTATCGCCCGCATCTATCTCCACTATGTCGTGGATGAGGCACATCAGCATCGTCTTTGCGATGTCTATCTCTTCATTGGAATATTCACGCAGCAGATAAGCCATCAAAGCCATGTGCCAGGCATGCTCTGAATCGTTTTCACGCCTGCCGTGGCCGGACAGATGGGTCTGTCTCAATATGTTCTTTTCCTTGTCCGCCTCCAGTATGAAACGGAGCTGTCTGTCAAACCTGTCCTTATCCACGCTTCACCATTACTCGATGACCGATGTCACCCTGCCGCTCTCATCTGTCGTATATGTGTGGGGTTTGACCGCAGCGCCGCAGAAGGGGCAGGAAGTATGATACCCGATCAGATATGTTCCGCCGCAGTACTCGCAGACCTCCTGGGGTTCCTTGTCGTTCTTGCACTTAAAGGCCTTTTTCAGGATGCTCTTGCGGATGGGATGGATATCGAAGATGTATATGGTGAACCAGACGAGTCCGGCCGACGATGCTATCGCGAAGAACAGCCCGAAGAAATTGACCTCAGCCTTCATTACTGTGGGTGTCAGCTTTTCGAATGACATGGTTATGGCCTCGCCGACACTTATCCTGTTATTCAGGAAATTGGTATGAAGGTCCTCGGTAAATCTTTCCGTCTTCTTGATCGTCAGGATATCGTCAGTATCATCACCCTGCATTCCTTCCCAGTACCAGTCGTTAAAGTTGCGGTCGGGCTCGGCAGGCTCGGAATAGAGGATCAACCAGTGCTTCTCGTCATTGAACCTGGTCACATATGCATTGTATGCAACGCTCGTAAAATCGTTGCCCTCACCCTCCCATTCGTCGTTATTGATAGTTACGACTGCAGGAACGATGCCGGTCTCCTTAAAGAATGCCTTTAAGGCGTTCTTAAGTTCCTTTTCCTCACTCTTTGATATGACATCGGCATTGTCCTCTATCAGTATCTTGTCATCGGACGGAGGAGACAGCCTGTCCGGTCTGTTCAGGCTCTCACCGAATGCCCAGAGAGATAATACCAGGAACATAGGTGCGACGATTATGAAGCATACTATCTTGGAAGCTATGTCAAAGCCTGACAGCTTGCGGTTCTTGGCATCGTAGGAGGAGTACACGAATACGGGCGTATTGTCCTTATAGTAACAATACGTGCTGCATCCTGCGTACGGCTTTCTGCTCAGCCTGGTGTTGGAAAAGTCAGCAGAACTGCCGGAGGATCCTCCTCCGCTGCCGTGGGAATGGCCTCCGCCGCCACCGCCGTGGAAACCTCCGCCGTGGGAACCGCCGCCTGATGAATGAGGCATATGCTGATCCTCCTGATGCCGTTACAGAAGCGGCGTCTCGTTATACTGGGTCCTGTTGCTCTTGTTAACGTGGATAAACATGTTGTGCAGGAGATTGACGCTGGTCAGGATGACCTCACCCTGATTGAGCTTCCTGACATGTTTTATGGAATAATCGTCGAGATGGCTCTCTACGGTCTTTATCTCGTCATTGAGCATGAGCCTGTGTATGAGCATCGTACCGATCTGACCGAACAGGATCGGAGATACGTCCTTGGGGCTCTGTGTTGTCAGATAGAGGAATATACCCTTCTTACGGCCCTCTCTGGCCAGGAGTGTAAGTCCGCCGTGGAATTCCTTGTCGGAATATCTGGACTTTGCGTATCTGTGAACCTCATCGATAAAGAATACGAAGGGGCTGATGTTATCCCTGGACATTACGAAGTTGCTTACCAGATCGACTACCATGCCGCCGATACCTTCTGCCGCACCGAGTGTGGAAGTATCGATATACAGGCTCGCCTCGGGAAGATGGCAGAACTCTTCTATTACGTCGAGGAGATTATAGAGTTCCGGATCGTTCGAGAAGAACTTGAGGAATCTGGTATTTGTCATCTGATACTGGATCTTCTGGATGAGCTGGGCATTGGCATTAGCCTTAAGAGAATCGTAGCAGTACCTGAAGTTGTAGTTGCTGTCTCTGTCAGGCTCGCATACGGACTCTGCCTGGATCTGCTCAGGAAGCAGGTCGATGTTGAAATCTGTGTCGTCCTTGGATACGGTTGCCAGGTTCTCCTGAACCTCATCGATGCTCTCACCGATCTTTTCATAGTATCCGCTATCGCCCTTCTTCTTCATGTAACGCAGGGATGTGATGGCCTCAGACAGGACTGCGCCCTGGCTGCTGTTCTCAGTCTCAAAGAGCTTCTCCCACTGTTCCATTGTGATCTTTCCGGGAGAGATTGCTGTGTCTACGCCCAGAGCGAGCTTGGTGATCTCATCACTGGAGAAAGCGTTCTTATACTCACCTGTAGGATCGATGATCAGTGCCTTACGCTTTGTGGAGATGACGCCGTCCAGGATGGCCAGAGCCGTGGTGGACTTACCGCTGTTGGTGGCGCCGATGCACATCAGGTGACGGTTGAACAGCGTGCTGGGCTTAAGCACAACTCCTGCCTGTGACCTGTTGAGGTATGTGGCAAAGGGAGGCAGCGGCTGCTCGTCGATATTGGAAAACTCGAGTGACTGGAGGAACAGTTCGTAAACACGGTCTGTTGCCAGGTAGACCTTGTCGGTGATGCCGAGGGTCTTAAAGCCTGCCAGCTCGAATTTATTGGATTCGGGGGTCATGAGTGAGATCGTATCGATGCTGATCTCATGATAGTCAGATGTATTTGTCTCACCGGAGCTCATCTCCAGGATGTTCTTACGTGATGCCTTGTTCTCGAATATCTCACCGAGGAACAATCCGACGGTAGAATCAACGATAACGAAATTGTTGATGGTATTGGGCAGGAATGAGCTGTTGAACTTGTTCCTGTTCGTCATGATCTCCAGATTATCGATCTGAGCGATGCTGCAGCTCCTGTAAACCTGGGTAACTTTTCCGATGTAGTAGTCCTGAAGATTTAAGCCTTCATAAAGGGATTCCAGTGTCATTTAATTCCTCCAGAGGTATTTATGATTACGGGTGATCCGACACACCCGTTTTTTATTATAATATGCGTTATAGGAAAAATGTATGTTAATTTAAAAAATCTTTATTAGTTATTAATTGTGACTTAAAACGATTAGTATTATTATATAGGTATGTCAAGCAAACAACGCAAGCGCATGGCGGTCCTGGTGGGCCACCCGGAGGAATACTCCCATGTTCTCTTCCTGAACGGTTTTCTGGAGGAAGCGCTTAAACTTGATTACGATATTGCCGTATTCGCCATGTACATCAAATATCAGAATACACAGGCCAGGGCCATCGGCGATTCATCAATATTCAAATTGATCTCCTACGACAAGTTCGACTGCATCGTCGTTCTGGCTGATACCATCCAGACCAAGGGAGTTGCTGAGCAGATCGAGGAGGATCTGCATGAGCGTTATAGCGGTAATGTCCTGTTCGTTGATAAGGACAGCAAATATTTCCCTTCGATCCACATAGACAACTATACCCCGGAGAAAAAGGTGATAGATCATCTGATCGAAAAGCACGGGATCAGGGACATCGCATTCCTCACAGGCAAGAACTGGCATCCCCATTCCATAATCAGACTGAACGCATATAAGGATTCCCTTAAGGAACACGGAATAGAATTCAACGAAGAGCGCGTCTTTTACGGCGATTTCTGGTATACCAGCGGCGAGAGCCTGGCAGACACCCTCATCAAGAGCGGCGACAAGCTCCCTGATGCCGTGGCATGCGCCAACGACTGCATGGCTCTGGGCTTTGCCAAGGTCATGACTGCCAACGGCTATTCCATCCCGGATGACATCGCCGTTGTCGGCTGTGACTCCAACGATGAGGGCAGGCATTCACCCATACCGCTGACATCCATTCCGATCTCATCAGAGGAACTCGGCAGAAATTCCGCTCTGATGGCTGATTCTCTCGTTACGGGCGAAGAGGCAAAGAAGGTCCCTTCCAAAACAGAACTCTTTATCGGCGGAACATGCGGATGCGGATGTGAGAGTGCCAGGCCCACATATTTCATCAGGGATTCATGGGATACTGACATGTCCCTGGCAACGATCTTCTCCCCTTTCAACCACATGGATGAGGATCTCATCGGACAGACAACATTTACCGGGCTCATCAACGCCATATTCAGTTCCATACATCTGATCAGGGGCTTTGACAGCTTTAACATGTGCCTCAATCCGTCGATGGGTGATTCTGACAAGCCTTATGAGGACAGGATCATGCACGTCATCAAGTGCGGAAACGAATTCGAGAATAGCGACAGGATCCTGACCGATACATATTTCGACAGGGATCAGATGCTCCCCGAGCTTTATGAATACCGCGAAAAGCCTGCAGTATTCTACTTCATGCCTTTCTACTTCGATGATACGGTATTCGGCTATTCAGCCGTCAGGTTCGATAACAAGGCAACAGTCATCTCACCCGAATACCGTGCCTGGCTCAGGACCATCTGCATCGGACTCGAATGTTTCAGGAGGAGTGACGCGCTCATAAACAGCTCCAAGATCGCCCGCAAGGGCATAACCACCGACGCTCTCACCGGACTTCTCAACTACAAGGGATTCCTGGAGCAGGCAGACACTTTCCTGCACATGGCGAAGAACAACGGCGGTTACATGGGGGCTCTGGCCATCGATATCAAGAACCTGTCCTATATCAACAACAAGTGCGGCCGTCAGGAGGGCGATAAAGCCATCGTATTCGTCGCCAGCGAACTCGAGAGTCTCTTCTCATCCCGCAACTGCCTGTGCATCAGGCCCGGCAACGATGAACTGGTCGCACTGAGGATCACCAGGTCTCCCGATGAGAGAGAACTCCTGGATGAAAAGGACAAGCTCATGAAGATGATCGAGGAGAACTTCGAATCTGACGATTATAAGATCGAGCTGTATTACGGCATCGATAACGGCAGCCCCCAGACCTCCGAGGATGTTGAGCGCCTCGTAAACGTCGCCATCAGCCGCAAGAACAATAACAAGGCAGATGTCCTCAAGCTTACCCACGGCAGGCTCACCGAGGCCGAACAGAAGGAAGCCCAGACAGTAATGCTGATCCTGGACGACAACAAGATCAATTACCATTTCCAGCCCATCGTTGATACCAAGACCGGCAGGATATATTCTTACGAAGCCCTCATGAGAGCAGACGTAAATCCCTATATGCCGCCGCCGGTGGTCATCAGGTATGCTGAATTCTACGACAGGCTCTACGATATCGAGAGGCTCACCTTCTCCAACGTCATCAAGATCATGCAGAGCCACAGATCCATCCTCAAAGACGGCAAGAAGGTCTTTATCAATTCCATTCCCGGACATATGCTCTCCGACAAGGATATAGCTATGCTGGAGGAATGCGTTTCCACCCTTCCCGGATCCATCGTCGTTGAGCTCACCGAACAGTCTGAGATCTCAGACTCTGACCTGGAGAGGATGAAGAAGACCTATGAGCGTATCGGCATAGAGACCGCCGTAGACGATTACGGTACAGGATATTCGAATGTAACCAACCTGCTGAGATATACCCCCGATTACGTTAAGATCGACAGGGCTCTGCTGTCAGGCATCCAGGACAGTCCTCAAAAGCAGCACTTTGTCAGGGATATCATAGAATTCTCACACAAGAACGGCATCAAGGCTCTGGCCGAAGGTGTTGAGACCAGCGATGAGCTGAGAACGGTCTGTGAACTCGGAGCAGATCTCGTCCAGGGTTATTACATCGCCATGCCTGACAAGGACATGGTACAGTCCATCAATTCCCTCGTCGTAGATGAGATCAAGAGATACAGCATGCTGAGAGGTTCAGCAGGTTAATCTTCCCGCTTTTTCTTTTTGTTCCTTCTGCCCTGCCCGATACCGTCGGGGATGGGATTCTCATCGAGCACGATATATTTCTCATTATGCATCTTGTACTTTATATCTTCGGAAAGTTCGAAGAATTCGTCCAGTTCGGATTCCTTTACATCCGGCTTGAACTTGCGTCTCTTTAATTTGCCGAATCTGTGATAGTTATACTCCTTCCATATCAGGAGGATCAGTATCTCGATCAGGGCACCGATAAACAGGATCAGGAAGAACCTTTCAGTCTGATGGATGGTGCCATAGTTATAGAGCCAGAACTCATTGATGGGATGACCTGCCAGATCACAATATATGCCGTTTATCATGAATGCCCAGTATATGAACATGTAGATCCATGCCGCGGCAGTAAGTATCACTTCTATTACCCTCTTCCAGGGCTTTCTATTGACCTTATGCTCGATGTGCTCAGTTGAATTAGAGTCGAATATGGGGTTTTCCACAGACCCGTCGACCAGAGGCGAAGAGATATCCGCATTCTCCGGATCGGATGAAAAAGCCTGTACGAGCCTGCTTATCCTGACGTCATCGTAGGATGCCGTGCAGACGGGATTATATTCCGGCCTGACCTCTTCGACCGGTGTCTTTTTAGGGGCAGCAGTCTGCGTTATGCCGCGGTCAGGTGATTTCCACGTGGCGAGTTTTTTCTTTGGCAGTATGGCCTTGAACAGGGCGGCCAGTGTGATAAAGACATTTACGTACCAGTAGACCAGCGGATACCATATGACTGACCAGGTGCTCTTCAGGATGTTCTTGTCATACTTGGATTCCAGAAATATCGCCACCGCAAACTGGAACAGGCACACAAAGGACAGGAACTGGCTCTTCCACAGGTATTCCAGAAAGACATGCTTGCTCTGGAATTCCATGATGAGCAGGATAAGCGTGAGGATGAGCCAGCATACCGACCAGAAGAAGGAACAGAGCTGCTCGATATATATAGGCACCATCCTTCTCCTCCTCCAGCTCCTGAAGATGTCTCCATGTCTGAAGATAACCTCCAGTCCGCCTTCGGCCCATCTCTTGCGCTGACGCCACAATCCCTTTACCGTTTCGGGTACCAGCATCCAGCAGAGAGCTCTGGGTTCATATCTGACATCCCAGAAGTTCTTTTCGAGTTTCCATGTGACTGCTATGTCCTCGGTCATCATGTCGCGATCCCAGAACCCGCAGTCGAGGAGCGCCTTTTTACGGTATGCCACGCATACTCCCGATACGGTCATGACCTTGCCCAGTACGCGCTGGGTCCTCTTGATCAGTGATATGATGCTCGCGTATTCGCACAGCTGTATCTTGCCCAGGAGAGATCCCCTGTTCCTTACACGGGGATTGCCGGTAACTGCTCCTACCCTCTCTCCGTTATTGTCATTTACAAAGTGGGAGACCAGATATCGCAGGGCGTTCCTGTCCAGATAAGAATCTGCATCAACGCCGACCAGTATCTCTCCTTTGGACGCGATCAGGCCCAGATAAAGAGCATTGGCCTTGCCGCAGTTGGGCTTAAGATCTATTACCCTGACTTTGTCATACAGCTTCTCTATGTTCTTCAGAACGTCAGCCGTATCATCGGAACTGCCGTCATTGATAAGTATGATCTCGTAATTGGGATAATTGAGCTTTGTCATCTCGTCCACCACGTTGTAGAGGATGTCGCTCTCATTATGCGCCGGCATCAGGATGGATACGAAAGGTGTGTCCTTAAGGGGCAGCGCTCCCTTTCTCTCATTGGACATGTAAAAGATGATCGATCCCAGGACCCACAGCATCGCCATCAGCGCAGGGTACCAGTATACGAATTCTACTATGCCGTCAAACAGCAGGGATCTGAGAAATTCAAGCAATGTGGTGAGTCTCCGGGGAAAAAGATTACAATCATATTATACCACGGTCGTTAAAAGATGCGACATATTTTATTCACAATTTATTCACATTGTCCAAACGGCGGTCAGTCCTCAAATACCAGGATATTCTTGCCGTGCTGCTTGCCATAATACATACGCGCGTCAGCCTTCTTGATTATCTCCTCGGGTCCGCTATATACAGGACTCTTCTCTTCCAGACCGATAGTAGTAGTGATGTAGATAGGCTTGCCGTAGAATACCGTAGGCTGCTTCTCGATCCTGTTACGGAGAGATTCCGCCTTGAGCCTGGCGCCCTCCATGTCATAGCCCTTCATAAGTATTACGAACTCCTCCCCGCCCCAGCGGCAGATGTCACAGCCCGGCAGCTCGTCCTTGATCATGAGGGTCACGTTCTTAAGCACTTCGTCTCCTCCGTCATGGCCAAAGCGGTCATTTACGTGCTTGAAGTTATCCAGATCGCAGAATGCTATGCAGAATGTGTCCTCCGATTCTTCACTCATGAGTTCCTCAACAAGAGGCAGGAAACCGCGGCGGTTCAAAAGACTGGTCAGGGCATCCTCCTGAGCATCGACATAAAGCTGCCTGTTCAGCTGCTCGAGGCTGATCATCTGATTCTCAGTCAGGAAGATATGCAGAACACTGTAGAATATGGTCGAGAATACCATGACGAATGAGGAAAACAGTATCAGCGTCAGCTTGATCCCGGGAGTAACTATATAAGGCGGATTCACGCTGTAGAATATGGCATACAGTACCGCAAATGTCGAGAAGTTCAGCAGGAGCATCAATGCAATCCCCCACCTCTTGCCTCTCGGCAACAGATTACAGCCAAAGAAGATGATTATTGGTATGATGGCGAACAGGAAACAATGGGTTCCGTTATCTATTCCGATGTAGTAGGAGGATAATATGGTATATACCGTAACCTCCAATACGATGCTCACATATACGGGCAGGATCGTTCCGTTCATACACAGGATAAAGCAGAACAGATATACGACTACGCTCAGGATATTCATGAACACCAGCGGCTTGACTCCTGAGACCAGCATGAGGATCAGAAGGACCACATGGACCAGACACATAACGCCTGCGGTAAAAGCAAAGACGTTATCCGAAAGAAACGATAATGTCCTGATATATAACGATTCTTTTTTCCTGTCTAAACCGGATGTGTCCATAGTACTGTTCACGGATGATTTCTCAAAAGCAAAAACTGTTAGCTGATTAATATATTATATCACAGATTTCTGATATAATTAGGTGGTGTAATAACCATACAGAAAGGGTGCGTACTTATGGGTTTAGTTGAGAAGACTTTCAAGAACAGCGAGATAATCATCAAGGAAGGCGATACCGGCAAGAGCTTTTTCCAGCTCCTCGAAGGCAAGGCCGACGTATATGCAGGATTTGGCAAGGACGACCAGATCAAGCTTTCAGTCCTCGAAGCAGGAGAGTATTTCGGTGAGATGGCGATCCTCGAGGCGTACCCCAGAAACGCAACTGTCGTTGCCAGAGGCCCCGTAACAGCCATAGAGATCCCCGAAGAGGACATGGACAAGTACTTTGCGGAAGATCCTTCCAGGATCGTTGAACTCATCAGACACCTCGGCAACAGGGTATGTGCAACAGCTGCAGATTACGCAGAGGCCGAGAACCTCCTCAAGGAGCTCCGTGCATCCGAGGCTGCCAAGCAGAACAAGTCCCTCTTCTCCAAGATCAAGAAGCACATTGACGTATATCAGTCCAACAAGAACAAGATCAGCGAGCCCAATGCCGATGCACTGACAGAGGAACTAAAGAAGCTGGCTGACGATAACACGGGCAATATCAAGAATTACAGAAAGGGCCTCATCGTATTTAAGGAAGGCGATGTCAACGACTGCATGTACATCCTCCGCTCCGGCATGATCGGCATGTACAGCAATTACAGGCACAAGGACGAACTGAGGCTGGCGGAATACAGGGCAGTATCATTCTTCGGCGAGATGGGAATAATCGCATCCGATCCCAGATCAGCAACAGCCGTATCCGAGGCTGACAACACATCTGTTGAGATCATCCGCCAGGAGGACATGGAAGAGATATTCCGCTCCTGCCCCGCAAAGGTGGATCTGATCCTCAGACATCTGTCCTTCCGTCTGAGAAAACTGAACATCGATTTCCTCAACGCATGCAGAGAGATCACTGAGATCTACAATAAGAAATAATAGTTTATTTTCAAATTAAAAAGATCCTGAAGGCCGCCCATAACCTTCAGGGCCTTTTCTTTTGCGCTAATTTTTATCAATATCCGGGCTTCTTATACAGAGAGTCCATTTCAGGTGCGATCTGCACATCATAAACAGTAGACATCCACTGACTCTTGTCTATCTCCTTTATCGCTACTGACACGGTGTTAGCGTCACAGCCCATCGTCTCAGTGATCGCCCTAGTTACCTCTTCGGCACATCTCTTCTTCACTTCCTCAGATCTGCCCGGATAGCATTTGATCTCAACATGCGGCATTAGTATTTCCTCCTCATTTATCAAGGATAATTATATTCTAACACTGAATTTCTACAGTCAACGAACGTATCCTGACTACATTATAAGTAAGATCACTAATTTGGTAGAGAAAACGGTAGTATGTTTTTTATATTGAGTAAAACACTACCTAGGTAGAGATTTGGGTAGTATAAATATTTATACTACCTATAACTCTACCAAATATGCAGTATTTACTGATCTGCCAGCAACAAAAAGCTATTATGGCGGGCAAACATGGTTTTGCTGTAAAATATGACTATCTTTTGGGAGTGAGGATTGATTTATGAGCGATGATTTAAAACTCCGCACGATCCATTGCCCTGCATGCAGCGGTGTGATCGAGTTTCCGGTCGGTCGCAACAGGACCACATGTTCTTACTGCGGCAATGAAGTGCTTGTAGATGAAGCCGGCTGGCTTGGCAAGCTGGATGATTTCGAGCTGAAGATGAAGAATGCAGAATGTGCGCTTGAGAACAAGGAATGGGAGCATGCCCTAAGACTGTTCGAAGCATGCCTTGCGATCAACGAGACCGATCCCAGGTGTTACAGAGGCATCATCGAGTCCAGGACCAGAGGTCTCACTGCCGGTTTCAACCAGAAGACAGAGTCTTTGTACCACTACTATATCAACAGGGCAAACACGGCAGCCGATCCTTCGTTTGTCTCAAGATACAAGGAATTCCTCCGCAAGTGCGCAGACAATGACGCTTCCGAAGCAGCATCTAATGCAAAGGAGAACATCGAGTATTTCCGCCGCGTGATCGAATTGAAGAAAGAACGTATCACCGACCACGAGACAAAGATACAGGATCTCAAGGACAAACCCGGGATCGATATAGCAGAACGCAAATACGGAAGCGCCAAAGCCGGCCTGATCTTCTCCACCGTGATGCTCATACTCTCGCCCGTCATTTCAGCAGGTCTTATCATACTTGCAGTATACCTGGTTGTAAGATGCTTCAGTGGTGATGTGCACCTCGTCGGCATCGCTGCCTCCTTAGTCGGAGCGATCATCTTTGCCGTCGTAACACGTTTCGTATGGAAGACATACCGCGGGCAGATCCAGCGCGTCAAGAACACCCGCGTCTTAAAGCTCCGGGAAGACCATACAAATGAGGAGAAGGAAAAGAACCAGTCAAAGCAGATCGACTACTTCAATTCTGATATCGGGCAGACAGCAAAAGACATTGAAGACCTAGAACAGGCTATCACTGAGCAGAATGAATATCTTGCCATCGACCGCGACCTGAGGATCGCTTATTTCGAGAAACTGCGCTTCGATGATGCAGGGATCAGCAACGACATTGTAGTTGACCCTTCAATACTGAAGTTCTGCGAGATGGAACGGAGCAAGCAGCTGTCCGGGTACCGGTCTCTTACAAAGGTGAAGAGATAGTATACAAAAGTCTTAACAAATTACATTATTTAATTATAAAGAATTCGGAACACACTAAGGCTTAGTTACAAAAAAACGCAAACACAGTGTTTACGGGCTTCATAATAATTGTGTCATCACGCCGATTTTGCAGCTAATAAAGCAACTGCGGTTTTTTCGCGAACCCCTCAAGATAAACGAGCAGATTTGATTACTGATCCTCATCAAGTATTGTCTTAATCTGTATTCTTATTGCCGGGAAATCGGATATTGCAGATGAATAAACATCTTCCATTCTAAGTGTCTGATATCTATGAGCAATAATATCTCTCATACCTGCTGCATCTTTCCACGGGACTTCAGGATGTGCAACTCTCAATTCATCTGATACAAGTTTAATCAACTCACCTATATTAATGATTGTCATGCTAACAGCTCTCTTAAGCTTCTCATCCGCAAGAAAATCTTCTAACGAAACAGTCCCTAACATCTCGTCAGATATTTCAATTTCCTTGATTATCTTCTCAAGCACAATACGATCTCTATGCTGCATAAAGACTCACACTCTCACCAATCTCAAGGATATCATCACTTCTAATCGGTCCATGGACAATATCAACATCCAGACCAAGCATATCCTGAAGTTTGTTCTTTATAGACGAAAGCTTAAGAATAGTAACAGGCTTATCAAACTCAATGATAAGATCAACATCGCTATCTTCCCTGTTATTACCGGAAGCGCGGGAACCAAAAAGAACGACACTCGTGATAGAATATTCATCCACAAGAGTCAAAACAGCTTGTCTTATCATTTCTGTTGTCATACCTGCACCTCCTTTTATTCTATTTTAGCACAAATCAGACATAAATAATGATTTTACAGAGTGTCCATTGCCCATGGCAAGCGAATGGAGCCATTCTGAAAACCTTACCGCAGGAGCGTCAACGTATCTATCGGTTAGCAGATACTGTAAACAGCTCTGAGGACTGGTTTGCAGAATGGCTCCATGAGCGTTTGTGTCAGCACGCCGATTTTGCAGCTGCTATAGCAACTGCGGATTTTTTGCGAAACCCTCAACTACTCATCTTACTTTACAATATGACAATTGCCAAGAAAGCATCTAACGTACTTGTGTACTGTCAACTTCATTCAAACAGTGCTGTTTTCAGAAATAGTCATTTATATAGAATTGCTTAGAATCACGTCTTTTTTGAATAATGTGATCCGTAGAACGATTAATTCCTGATTTGGTCATCCGATGGCTTGGATTTACATATCAGAATACTTATCTTTTAGAACTCTTTATCCAGCAGTTCCAAACCATAAGTTCTTACATCACCATTCACAGCATCAAATATCCACTCTCCGACACTTCTTTCATTTCCAAGCTTATCGAATACATTGGAGGAAATAATCGTATGCTGTGTATTGTGAGTCTCAGCATCCTCTCCGTTGCTCCAGATATAAATACCCACATTCGGTATATTCGCCTGCAACGCAAATACCATTTCTTTCAGATCTTGCTGGAAATTATCTCCTAATTCCTTGGTCTTATCCATCTTTCCGGTATCGATATATGACTGATACTGCATTAATGTATCGTCACGATAAGAACAATCAAAGAGTATCTTCACACTGTCGCCACGCTTCTCATATAGTGCAGTCAAACTATCAAGTACAAGGTTGTCTGTAGTCAATC
>JAFWFV010000013.1 GCA_017515465.1 Clostridiales bacterium | reverse complement strand
TTCCTCATAATCTGGCAACTACCCTCTTTATCGGTATGCCTTCGTCAGCGAACTTCTGCTCGAATTCAGTCCTGACGTTTGCGCTGTCGTATTCGGAATTGTGGAGATCCCTTGTGAGTTCAGAAAGGGTAAATCCGCAGTGTTCGAACTCCTCGAGAGAGAAATCAAAGAGATCGTCGTTGTCGGTCTTGAACCTGATCTCCAGGTCAGGCTTTGATATGAGCTTGTATTTCTCAACGAATTCCCTGTATGTAAGCCTTCTCTTGGGCTTGTTCCTCCTGTTCCAGGGATCGCAGAAATTGATGTAAATCCTGTTGACCTCACCCTCATTAAAGAAGTTTTCTATCTGTCCCACATCGCACCTGATGAAAAAGAGATTCGGTATCTCCTGGTTATGTGCCTTTTCGATGGCAGCCAGGATAACGGAACTGTCACGTTCCACTGCGATATAGAGAACATCGGGATTATCGAGGGCTGTCTGACAGCAGAACTTACCCTTGCCGCATCCCAGCTCCAGGAACAGCTGGCAATCCTCCGGGAATCCGCAGATCTGTCTCCACTTGCCTTTATTAGTCATGGGGGTGTCAAACCACCTTTCGTGGCACTTTTCCATCCTCTCGGGGATGTGACGCTTCATTCTCATTCTGGTCATAGAAAACTCCTCTTATCCAAAGTGGTTGTATTATACACTATCAGGCGCCCTTAACAAACGTAACGAGGCCTACTTCCGTGGGATGATCCAGATAGAGCACTTTCCCGTTTTCTTTGTTTCTCAGTATCATGGAAAAGATCAGGAGGTCTCCTCCCGCACCTACAATGCTAAGGGCACCGAAGATGCTGATGTACATGTTGCCGGTAAATGCTCCTATGATCCCCGGTATTATCCCCAGGATCAGAAAAGGCATCAGAAGGCCTGCGATATACTGTCCCTTTTTCAGGGGGACCTTGCAGGTGCAGTATGGGGTTAATGCCTCTACGATAAAGCCGAAAGCTATGTTCTTGAAGTGATCCCTGGCAAATAACGACCATGTGATGCCGTGGAGGAGTTCGTGTACGACTATGCTCACCAGAAATGCCACGATCGTAACAAAGAACAATGCCGGTGAATCCTCAATGACCATACTTCCGCCCAGCACAAAGAACAGGACCATCAGAGGGGCAGCACAAAGAGCCCCTATTCCCGTTCCGGCAACATTTGCCGTCATTGCGGATGTGGTCAGATCCTTTTTGACATATCCCTCCGATTCCAGTTCAGACGTAACTTTCAGGAAATTCTCCCTGCGCCTGATCTCATCCTTGGAAAGTTTGCGTTCATTACCGTTGCTGCTCATGTTCTATACTCCTCCTGAGATCAATACCAGATATTATCGACATGTTCCCTGAACACTTCTTTGCTGCCGTTAGAGGCAGTAATCCTAAGGGATACGGGAACGAGACATCCGTTCCTGTATTCAGGTTTCACAATGTGCGTAACATTCTTATGGATTGCGTTGAGAGTATCTATCCTTCTCATGCATTCCCCGTAGATCCTAAAAAGTGCGGGCGTAAACAGCATATCCTTACCGTTTACTTCCTTCTTCAACAGATTGCCGCGGGAAACGGCTTCATCTACTCTTTCACGGGAATCTATGAGATAGAGATCCTTGTCGTCCGAGGCAAGGTCATATGCTATGTCGATATTCGTAAAACCATAATCCCTGTCGTATTCAGGAACAAAGCAGATCCCGTTCCTGACGAAATAGGAAAATACAACGGGCATCTTGACCTTGAACTCTCCCGTAACGGTAAACTGCAGATGATCCTGCTTCTGTTCGCTTACCGTGAGGACTAACTTTTCAAGACCGTGAACGATATCGACCGCCGTCATGAATCTCGTTGCGATATATCTCTCTATCCTTTCCTTCTGCATCAGGGAAAGGCTGTTATACATCTCATCGCAGCGGGATACATATCCGCTGTCCACATTTCCAATGGTCCTGATCTCATAGTCACGTTTCCTGCCGTCTTCATATGTGGAAAGGCCTGTATAGTAAACGGGCTTGTTTATAAGATATTCCTCATATCTCCTGTCGAGCCTGTCACGGATCTGCCTGTATGCGGAGACAGAGAATTCATTGCAGTAATATGCATTATCAGCGTTCTTTACTGCCTCATAATAGTCAAAAAGGAAATAATCGCAGCTTGCCGAATAATAGCTGAAAGTCCTGACATAGGAATCGAGGAAAGGGATAATGTCAGGTGCGATGTCTTTTCTGGAGATGCGGTATTCCATCGCAGAACCGAATGTCTCCAGGGGGCTTATGCCGTCTTCGAACCTGAGCTTGATATATCCCCTTTCTGAAAGCCACATTACCAGATAGATAATGGGCATGGATGCATATTCCAGGATCTCCCTTTCAAATTCCGGAGATGACTCATCTTCCGGTCCGCCATAGATGGCACAGAATTCTGACCTTGCATCTGCCGCATGATCCTTTGCATCATAAAAATCGAAAGCCATAACATTGGGAATGTTGAGCTGCCTTCCGGGCTTGACTGGTACGGTCTTATATCTCTCATTGATATCATGAGCTATTGCAGCGGAAGCAACTGCGCAGACAGCAAATAACACGGCAAATATTACGGCCGCCTTGACGACATGTATGGACGGGGCCAGGTAAAAGATGATCCCGCCAAAACAGAATGCCGCCAGTTTCAGGACTATGGCATTGGATATGACCAATGCCGGACTGTAATGGACCTTTTTGATCTGAAAGGCATCAACGATCACAAATCCTACTGCTATCCCCGTCACGCCGATCAAAGGCATTACATCCCCTTTTCCGGTCAGGACCATTGCCGCAATACCAAAGAGCATGATGGCAGCTATCGGCGTTTCTATCATCAGTGCGATGATGAACAATACCCGGGCGACCCTGCCCTTTTTCTTTTCAGCCATTGAGATACTTCCTCAGTTCATCCTTCAGGTATTCATACCTGAGCCTCTTCTCTTCTTTTGCGAAATGGACTTCCCTGAACTGCTCGGGATTATCAGTGTAATCCAGCAC
>JAFWFV010000012.1 GCA_017515465.1 Clostridiales bacterium | reverse complement strand
GGTAGGTCTGGCATTCATGAGTATCTGCGCTTTCTGGCAGATGTACGACAACGTTATCCCCCTTATCCTGACCAGGACTTTCCACATGAACGAAACTATCTCCGGATTCATCATGGCGATAGACAACATCCTGGCACTGTTCCTTCTGCCGGTGTTCGGCAAGATCTCCGACATAACAAAGACTAAGATAGGCAAGAGAATGCCCTACATCCTCTGGGGTACGGTGATAAGCGTCATACTCCTTAACTTCCTGCCCGTCATCGATAACGGATTCTTCGAGGGCAGGACCGGATTCCTCTATACTACCGCAAGCTTCGTAGTAGTCCTGGGCCTGCTGCTGTTCGTAATGTCAGTGTGGAGGTCTCCTGCAGTCGCTCTCATGCCAGATGTCACCCCTAAGCCTCTGAGATCCAAGGGCAATGCGGTCATCAACCTGATGGGCGCGGCAGGCGGAATACTCTATCTGATATTTGCAGCACTCATGTATCCCAAGAGCGCCACCGAAGGTGCGGAACATGTGAATTACAGACCTCTGTTCGTGGTCATCTCCATAATCATGGTAATCTCCCTGATCATCATGCTCATAACCGTCAGGGAGCCCAAGCTCTCGGCAGAAAATGACGAGATCGAAAAGCGTCATCCCGAATGGGATCTGACCGAGGAAAAGAACGGCGGAGCGCGTCTGCCCTTCCCCGTCCTCAAGTCCATGATATTCCTGCTCCTGTCCATCGCACTGTGGTACATCGCATATAATGCCGTAACCACCTGGTTCACCACCTATATCAGCGAAGTAATGGGAGAGGGCATCGGAGGAGCTTCCACCTGCTTCCTTATTGCATCAGCAGGCGCATTGATCTCATATATCCCTCTGGGATTCCTCCAGTCCAGGATCGGGCGCAAGAGATCCATCCTGTTCGGAACGCTCCTTTTGGCAGGCAGCTATCTGGTCTGCTTCTTCCTCACCACGATGATGCATTCCATCACTGTCATAACATATATCATCTTTGCACTGGTCGGCGTTGCATGGGCAGCCATCAGCATCAACTCCCTGCCAATGGTAGTTGAGATGTGCAGGGGTTCAGATACAGGCAAGTTCACGGGTTTCTACTATACCGCATCCATGGCAGGCCAGATCCTGACTCCAGTCCTGGCAGGTTACCTCATGAGGAACATCAGCTACAAGGTATTGTTCATCTACGCCACAGTCTTTGCATTTGCTAGTTTTGTAACAATGTTACAGGTCAGACATGGCGATATAAAGGGCACCGCAAAGAAGGGCCTGGAAGCATTCGAGGATTACGAATAAAGGGTGATCACATCTGTGCGTCTACTTCGGACGTTACCTTGGATATTGACCAGTTATGCAGACTAAGTGACGAAGATGCATTCTTAGCTCTGGTCAGATATGTTCCGATACTGATAAAGAGCACAGCTGCAAGGATAACGATGATGGCAATGACTAAGACCATCTCAACAAGGGTAAAGGCTCTCTTGGACTTAAAAGACCTCTTCATTTTCATAACCTCCTCATTACAAAAACAAAAAAAGAAAAAACTCTCAGTCCACTACACTGACGGCATACCTGACAGTTGCCATCGCATCCTTTCCGTAGAAATCGGCTCCGATCATGTCGGCATATTCCTGTGTGAGGACTGCACCCCCTACACAAACTTTACACCAGGGAGCGTCTTTTCTCAACAGTTTTATGGTTTCTTCCATTGCAGGAACCGTTGTTGTCATGAGTGCGGAAAGGCCGCAGAGAGGAGCATGCTCCCTGACTACTGCTTCCACAACGGTCTCGGGAGGAACATCCTTGCCCAGGTCTATCACGTCAAAGCCGTAGTTCTCCAGGATCAGCTTTACGATATTCATGCCGATGTCGTGGATATCACCTTTGACAGTAGCTATTACAAACTTGCCCCTGGAGACGCCTGCGCCTCCGGATGATGCCATGTGTGCCTTGATCTTTTCGAAGGCGAACTGCGAAGCCTCAGCGCTCATGAGGAGCTGGGGCAGATACATGGTCTTGTTCTCAAAGCCTTTGCCTACCACATCCAGGGCAGGTATTATCTGACCTGATACGATCTCCAGAGGATCAGTATCAGCCAGCAGGTCAGCCGTAAGTTTTGCAGACTGCTCCTTCATGCCCTTTACAATGGCTCTCTGCAGAGGCGTGAGGCCGTCGTCAGATACTGCTTCCTGTTTGTTGTCGGATACAGGAGCCGCCAGATTAGAGACGGCATATTTATCGATGTTGGTAATGTAATCCGTACAGTTGGGATCGATACCCATCAGAGTCTTGAACGAATAGTATACCTTCATCATCTCATTTGAGTTAGGGTTCATGATGGCGGCAGAAAGCCCTTCGTTCAATGCCATGAGGAAGAATGAGGATGTGATTATCTCTCTCTGGGGCAGGCCAAAGGAAACGTTTGATACACCCAGTGAGGTATTGCATCCCAGTTCGTGGCGTATGTAGTGGAGTGCATTTAGAGTTGCCAGAGCAGCCCTGTCATCAGCGCTTACTGTCATTGCCAGTGTATCGAATATGAGATCCTTTTTGGCGATGCCGTATTCCTCTGCCCTGGCGATGATCTTTTCTGCTACCTTGATCCTGCCTTCGCAAGTCTCGGGGATGCCGCCCTCATCGAGGGTGAGGCATACCAGCAGTCCTCCGTATTTCTTTACCAGGGGGAAGATCTCGTTCATGACCTCTTCCTTGCCGTTGACGGAGTTGATCATGGGCTTGCCGTTATATCTCCTCAAAGCTCTTTCCATCGCCACGGCATCTGTCGTATCTATCTGCAGCGGCAGGTCGATTATAGACTGGAGCTCGAACTCCACCTCAGTCAGGAGTGCAGGTTCATCTATCTCGGGGATGCCGACGTTGACATCCAGCACATGTGCTCCCCTCTCCTGCTGGGCCAGGCCGACGCTTAAGATATGCTCTATGTCGTGTTCGCGGAGTGCTTCCTTGAACTTTTTCTTGCCTGTTGGGTTGATCCTCTCACCGATCAGGATGGGAGACTTGCCGAACTCTACTGCGTGGGTATATGAACTTATTACCGTCCTGTTCTTGTCAGTAACGGGAACAGGCTTGATGCCGGATACTTTCTCACAGGTTGCGCGGATATATGCAGGCGTT
>JAFWFV010000060.1 GCA_017515465.1 Clostridiales bacterium | reverse complement strand
GGAAGCACGAGACCATGTCTGTACGATCTTCTTCTCACCTGCATCGTTCATTGCAGTGATTTTCTTCATAAGGCTGTCCTGTACAAAATAGCCCTTTTTGGTAGATCTGCTCATTTACGCTGCCTCCTTAACCCTTTCTGCCACGAACAATGTACTTGCTCGACTGCTTCTTCTTGTTTCTCGTCTTCTTACCGAGAGTAGGTACACCCCAAGGTGTAACAGGGCCCGGAAGACCGATAGGTGACTTACCTTCACCACCACCATGAGGGTGATCGTTAGGGTTCATAACGACACCACGGACAGAAGGACGAACGCCTCTGTGACGTGACTTACCTGCCTTACCGAGCTTAACGTTCTCGTGCTCGGCATTGCCGATCTCACCGATCATCGCACGGCACTTGATGGATACCATACGGACCTCACCGGAGGGGAGACGGACCTGTGCGTAAGCGCCTTCCTTAGCCATGAGCTGTGCGCCTGCGCCTGCTGTCCTTACCATCTGGGCACCCTTGCCGGGCTTGAGCTCGATGCAGGAGATGACTGTACCAACGGGGATGGAGGAGATGGGAAGAACGTTACCCTTGATGATGTCTGCGTTCTCACCGCTCTCTACCTTGTCGCCAACCTTGAGTCCGTTGGGAGCCAGGATATAGCTCTTGGAACCGTCAACGTACTGGATAAGAGCTATGAATGCTGTTCTGTTAGGATCGTATTCCAGAGCCTTAACTGTTGCAGGAATACCGTCCTTTGTTCTCTTCCAGTCGATAACACGGATCTTCTGGCGGTTTCCGCCACCCTGGTGGCGAACTGTGATACGGCCATATGAGTTACGGCCGGCATTGTTCTTCTTTGTTACAAGAAGGCTCTTCTCAGGCTCTTTCTTAGTAAGTACGGAATAGTCCGCAACTGCCATCTGACGAACGGCCGGAGAAGTAGGATTAAATGTTTTTACTGCCATTTTTATTCACTCCTTATCTGACTTACTGTCCAAAGCCGAACTCTTCGATAGATGTCTTGTACTTAGCGCCTGACTTAACAGCCTTGCCGCCCTTGCCAAGATATGAACCACTCTTGCCCTCGGTATCGATCGTTACGATAGCCTTCTTGTAGGCAGGTGTCCTACCGAATGTATAACGCTGTCTCTTTACCTTACCGTCGTAGTTGGAAATGTTTACGCCGGTAACCTTAACACCAAAAAGCTTTTCAACAGCTTCCTTGATCTCAGTCTTGTTTGCACTTGTTGCAACCTTGAATGTGTACTTACCGTCATCGATGACGCCGGCAGACTTCTCAGTGATTACAGGTGTCAAAATTACGTCCTGTGCTGACTTCATACGTACACCTCCTGAATCTTCTCTGCTGCAGCCTTTGTAACAACGAGGCTGTCATACTTCAAAATGTCAAATACGTTGATAGTGTTAACGAGAGCTGTCTTAGCTGTAGGGATGTTCCTTGCGGAAAGCTCTGCGTTTACGTTCTTATCTTCGAATACGATCAGTGCAGAATCAGCCTTCAAGTCGCCCAATGCCTTGACCATTGTCTTTGTCTTGATAGCGTCAAGGTTCATATCCTCTACAACGATGAGCTTGCCCTCGGCAACCTTTGATGAGAGTGCAGACTTCATAGCGAGTCTCTTGATCTTCTTGGGAACAGTGTAGTTATAAGATCTGGGCTTGGGGCCAAAGATGATTCCGCCTCCAACGTACTGTGCAGATCTGTCAGATCCGTGACGAGCACGGCCTGTACCCTTCTGTCTCCAGGGGCGCTTACCGCCGCCTCTTACTTCACTTCTTGTCTTTGTGCTCTGTGTGCCCTGTCTGCGGTTAGCGAGCTGGTTTCTGATAACGATCGCCATTGCGTTTACATTGGGAGTAATTGCGAAGATATCGTCAGAAAGCTCGATAGAACCTGTAACGGCACCGCTGAGATTGTAAATATCTAATTTAGCCATTATTTAGTCCTCCCGCCTTACTTAGCCTTAACAGATGTCTTAACGGTGACCATACCGCCCTTAGGGCCGGGTACTGCACCTCTGAGGACAAGGATTCCTCTGTCGCCATCTACCATTACAACGCTGAGATTCTGTACAGTGCAGTTAACAGCACCCATATGTCCAGGCATCTTCTTGCCGGGCATAACACGTGCGGGTGTTGAGTTAGCGCCCATAGAACCGACTCTTCTGTGATACATGGAGCCGTGACCTGAAGGACCGCCCTTCTGGCCGTGACGCTTTGTGTTGCCCTGGAATCCCTTACCCTTGGATACACCGGAAACATCTACGTGATCGCCTACTGCGAACATGTCAGATACCTTGATCTCCTGTCCAAGAGCATATTCCTCATCCGCCTCAAACTCGCGGATATATCTCTTTACCTCTACGCCAGAATTCTTGAACTGGCCCTTGTCCGGCATATTCACGAGCTTCTCGCGGATGGAACCGGATCCTACCTTGACAGCATTATAGCCATCAGTCTCTACCGTCTTGTTCTGGAGCACATACATGGGCTCTACTTCAATAACGGTTGCCGGTACTACGTTGCCATTCTCATCGAAGAGCTGTGTCATTCCGGACTTCTTGCCAATGATGAACTTTGTCATTTTTGTATTTCCTCCTTATCAGGTTATTGGTTCGCACCAGGCGAACGTGACCTCGGGCACAAGCTTGGCGATTCATGCCCGATTATAAAACCATGCGGTATATCAGTTCTTTGCGTCTATCTCAACTGAAACACCGGCAGGTACATCAAGACTCTTAAGCTCGTCCATCGTTGCCGATGAAGGAGTATAGACATCAATAAGTCTCTTATGAGTTCTCTGCTCGAACTGCTCTCTGGAATCCTTGTACTTGTGGGGTGAACGAAGGATCGTTACGATCTCCTTCTCTGTAGGAAGGGGAATAGGACCTGAATAGCTGGCACCTGTACGGTTGAGTGAATCAACAACGCCTGCTACTGTCTGATCCAGGAGTTCGTGCTCATAAGCTCTGAACTTGATTCTGATCTTCTGTGTTGCCATTTGTTTTCCTCCAAATTTTCTGCATTTTTTCTTGAACCCTGTCGGGCGTTTCCTCAATTCCCATTCAAAAACCCGGCTCTCCAGTTACCATTTAAACAAATGGCACTTTGGCCACCACCGGGAAGATATGGCAATGTGGTAATGCCGACCTTCTCCAAGTCGCCGGGGATCATTTTGTCCCGACTCGCTCCGATGAAGTTCCCCGAATGTTCACGGACGCAGATGCCATGACCACGGCAATCTTCATCATCTAAGCTGCGCGCAGAAATACCCCGTCGGGCAAACCGCGCAAGAGGCATTGTACTACGCGTCTTATATATTGGCAAGGGATTTTTACAAAAACCTGTAATTTTACACCCTCACGGGCGTATCATAGGTGTAATTTCAGAGCATAGCCCTTATTTCTTCGGGCGTAAAGTGGTATTTTCCGTTGCAGAACCTGCATTCGGTATCTATTCCCTTGGAATCACCGGCGAGCTCTTCCAGATCCTTTCTCGAAAGAGTCATGAGACCTGCTGCCATCTTGTCCTTGCTGCAGGGGCAGAGGAACGATGTTTCGGATGCTTCGATGTATTCCATTTCAGGATCGCCCATGAACAGATCGATGAGCTGTGCAGGGGAAAAGCCTTCATCCAGAAAGTATGTTACGTCCGGGAAGCCGTTGGCCCTCTTCTCCAGATAGGATATCTCCTCTTCACCATAGCCGGGCATAAGCTGGACCATCAGTCCTCCTGCGTGCTTGACCTTACCCTCTTCCATCAGGACTCCCAGGGCCATTATGGTAGGGGTCTGTTCCGAAGCCATGAGATAGTAGGTGAAATCCTCACCGATCCCTCCGGTCTTGAGCTCCACCTGTCCTCCGTAAGGTTCTCTCATGCCTATGTCCCTGATGACCGACAGGGTTCCCATACCTACAGCTGCCTTTACATGGGGCTCGGTATCCCCTTCTATACTGCTGTTAACGGGATACGCCCTGCAGTGAAAGGATGAATCGCATACGCATGTCATCCCTCTTATAGGACCGTCGGACTTTATTATCGTGGTCTGAGTATCAGTATCGTTCTTCATGTTCTCGGAGATCAGAAGGCTTCCGGTCATGAACCTGCCCAGTGCTGCCGTAACAGAAGGTGAAGTGCCGTGGAGCTGCTGGGCAGTCCTTACGATCTCAGTAGATCTGATGGCGCATGCCTTGGCAAAACCGCCCAGGGCCTTGGCCTTGACGAAATGATCCTTCGACGGATCTGTGGGCATTCCCTCTACGAAATACGGATCAGCCATATTACTCCTTTATAAATACCATAAATATACGTTCGTCATCTGAGGATGGGGCCTCCAGTGACAGTTCCCCGAAGGTCTTAAGGTGCTTAAGTCCCGCAGAAGATGCCGCCTCGATGAAGAAAGACTCAGGATAGAACCTCTCCACCAGGTCCCCGTCAGAACGGATATATCTGCCGGTGCCGTCATCCTCAAAGAATGTCAGTTCGGCAGTGTTGATCTCCGTATCCGGGTCATAGTGATTGACCCACAGCAGGAGAAAGTCCTCGTAATCCTGATAAAATATGTTGTCTGCAAATGTCTCTGCCAGGTGTTTCCTGGTGATCACATCAAAGATGAACACCCCGCCGGGGAGCAGATATTTACTTACATTATTAAATATGTTCCCGAGGACCTTCTCATCGGTGATATGGTCCAGAGTGTCCAGGAGAGACAGGAAACAGTCAGCCTGGAAATCCAATTCGATGTCCGTTATGTCCCTCAGGATCCACTGGACCTTGTCTGCGTTTTCCTTGGCGGATGCCACCTCCAGCATGGCCGGGGCATTATCTATTCCTATTACGTCATAACCGGAATCTGCCAGGGGGATATCCACGGAACCCGTTCCGCACCCCAGATCGATGACCGTCTTTACTTCCGAACTGGTCCTGCAGTATTCAGATATGAGCCGGGAAAGGTATCCGGCCCATGCCTCACAGTCCATGTCAGACTGCAAGAGATCATATCTGGCAGCCAGTACATCGTAAAAAGAATCACTTTCCATTATCAGGGCAGATACTTCCTGGGATTGACGGTGGAACCGTTTACCCTGATCTCGAAATGGAGGTGAGGACCTGTGGACGAACCTGTACTGCCTACCTCGGCGATCTTCTGACCCTGGCTGACAGTCTGTCCGCTGCTTACATAGATGTTGCGGCAGTGGCCGTAGAGGGTGGTTATTCCGTTGCCGTGGCTGATGATCAGGTAGTTACCATATCCGGTGCCGCCCGTGTTCCTTCCCGGAACGGGAAGATTGACCTGGATGACCGTTCCGGATGCTGCGGCAACGATCGGTGCACCGTAGCTGGAGCCTATATCCAGACCCGTATGCATCTTGGTTACGCCGGAAATGGGATGGACTCTGGGTCCGTAAGGATCGGTGATCGTCCTGCTGGCAACAGGCCATGTGAAGCTGACTCCTGACACAACCTTCGTTGCGCCGCCGCTATAGTTGGCTGCAGCCGCTGCCTGCTGATTCTGATACTGTCTGGTCAGATCCCTGATCCTCTGATCGAGTCTGGCAGCCTCTGCATTGAGCTGGTCTCTCTCCTGCTCAGCAGTCGTTATCTCCGTGCTGATGCTCTCGAGAGCCTCGGTCGTTACACCGATCCTGCGCTCCAGTTCATCCAGCTCCGCCTGCTTCTCGTCGGCGATCCTCTGCATGTTGTCTGCTTCAGCCATAGCCTGATCCGCGGCCACCTGAGCCTCGTCCATGGCTATCTGGAGCTGATCTATCGCCTGATTATCGGAATCAGCGATGAGGGAGATGATCTCCAGGTTGGTAAAGAAGCCTGCAATGCTGTCAGATTCCAGCAATACCTCGAGAGTCGACTTGTTCTGGAACTCGAACATGGCTCCTACCCTCTGCGCGAACAGCTCCTGCTGATCCTCGAGATTACCCTGGGCTATGATGAACCTGTCCAGAGCAGCTGCCTTTGCTTCGAGTGCTGCCTGCAGCTGGCCTGAGATTATCTCATACTGTGCCTGCTGTTCAGCAGACATCTGATTGAGGTTGGCAAGTTCTCCCTCCAGACCCGTTCTCTGGCTGTTGAGGGATTCGAGCCTGCTGCTGGCGTTCCTGGCCTGGTTCCTGGCGTAGTCCCTCTCTCTCTTTGCCTTGTCGATGTCCGCCTGGGAAACCTTGTTCCTCAGTTCCACCACGGACATGCTGATACCGTCGTAGGCGAGAGCCTTGTCCGTTGAGGATACCGTACCTGTCAGGATGAGGCCCATGGCCATGGTAAGCGTTAATGCCTTAAATAAATGTTTTCTTACAACCATATCCATTACACCTTGATGTACTTGCGTACCGATATACCGCTTCCTATTCCTCCGATGAATACTCCGAAAAGAACTACCATGATTAGGAGCGTCCACATGAGGCTCCTGGTATTAAGGAGAGCATAGAAGCTTCCCGGATCGATGGAATCCATCATCTTTTCATATATTGCCTTGTAAGACAGGATCGTGATAACCCAGGCGATCAGGGCTGACAGCAGTCCTACGATAGCACCTTCGGTAATGTACGGCATCCTGATGTATCCGTTCGTTGCTCCGACGAACTTCATTATCTCAATCTCAGATGCACGGGAATATACGGATATCCTTACCATGTTGGAGATGATGAACAGGGATATCAGGAAAAGGACCGTAAACGAGGCAACGGTCGCAATGTTTACTACATTTGTCGCCTTGGTCAGGAATTCCATTACGTGGCTCTCCTGGACTACCTTGCTTATTCCCTCGTTTATCTGTATTCCCGTAATTACAGCCTCAGCGTCGGCGGGATCCTTGAGCTGGATGCTGAATGTATAAGGCAGCACCTGGTTGTAATCGATCTCATCGAGAAGCGATGACCTGTCACCGAGGTTGGCCTTGAACTCGTTGTAATTCTGTTCGGGGCTGTGCATCTCCCAGGCAAGGATCCTGGAATCGTTGGAAAGTGCAACAGATATGTTTTCCAGCTGCTGCTCCTCACAGTTGAGGACCATATATACCTCGATAGGCGGCTTCTGGCCCAGTTTTCTCATCATGTTCCTGGCATTTGTCGCAAAGAGGAAGAACGCGCTCATTACGATGAGCATCAGCAATATCGTGGTAATGGAAGCAACGGTAACCAGAGGGTGTCTGATGATACCGATAAATCCTTCTCTTACGGAATTAAAAAACGCTCTGACACTCACTTAATCGTCATCCTCCAAAATATCGAGATCCTGCGTCCTGGCCTTGGGAGTCTTTTTCTCCACAGGTTCCTCAGGGATCATGTTGATCATGGGTGCAGGTCTCACCTTGTTCTTCTTGTTGGTCCTGGCCATCTTCTGGGCCTTCTTCTCTTCCATCCTTGCGATCCTGGCAGCTTCCTTTGCCTTTTTCCTGGCTTCCTTTACCTCTGCCAGGGTGGGAGCATCATCATATTCCTGCTCCTCATCATCCTCCTCTGCAGGGAATGACAGCATCTCAGGTACAGGTTCTGCCTCAGGCTCAGGTTCATTTATCTCCTCAGTCATGGGGATGCTGAGAGGAACGACCCTCTCTTCAGGAGCAGCAGGTTCAGGTATGGTCTCCTCTGCTGGCTTTGCTTCGCTCTCGCCGAAATATACCGGCATGGGGGCAACAGTCGCCTGCATGTGCCCACTGCTGTGAACGAACTGGTCGTCGTCGAAATTGTCTCCATAGTCGCTGTCATCCTCGTAGGAATCTTCGTCTCCGAAGGAGATGCCGACGGGAACGTCCATTCCGGATGCGGCCATCTGCTCTGCAGTGATGGGAGAAGGTCTCTTCTCCTCCTCTGAAAGGTAGCTGCTGGCATATTCATCCCTGACGATATAGCCGTTATCGACCTCTATTACCCTCTTCTTCATCCTGTCGACCATATTACTGTCATGGGTGCATACGATGACTGTTGTCCCGCTCCTGTTGATGTCGAGGAGCAGAGCCATGATGCTCTCACTGGTCTCGGGATCCAGGTTGCCCGTAGGCTCGTCTGCTACTATCAGCTTGGGGTTATTTACCATTGCCCTGGCGATCGCGACTCTCTGCTGCTCACCGCCCGAGAGCTCCTGGGGATAGGTATGTGCCTTTTCCTTAAGGCCTACTACGTTAAGGACCAGCCTTACGGTCTGTGCCAGGTTCTTCTTGGGGATGCCGACGACCTCCCCTACGAAAGCGATGTTCTCCTCAACGGTCTTGGACTCGATGAGCCTGAAATCCTGATAGATCATGCCGATGTTGCGGCGGAGTACAGGGATCAGGGCCCTGGACATGTGGGAGATATCGAAATTATCGATCATTACCTTGCCCTCGGTGGGGTCCTCTTCCCTCGTGATGCACTTGAGGAGCGTGGACTTGCCGGAGCCGGACTTGCCGATTATGAAAACAAACTCTCCGGTCTCTATCTCAAAACTGACACCCTTAAGTGCTTCAACACCGGATCTGTATGTTTTCTTAACGTCGAAATATTGTATCATTAGCTACCTTTGTTACCTGATCATCCTGTCGTTGGAGGCGTCAAGATAATCGATATATGTTCTGACCATGGTGGCCATCTTGAACAGGACAGCATCCTCGAATAATCTCAGATCCAGTCCGGTCTTTACCTTTACTTTCTCAAGTCTGTAGACGAGAGTATTTCTGTGGACGAAGAGTTCACGGCTGGTCTCGGAACCATTGAGATCGTTGTCAAAGAATGTCTCGATTGTCATCTTGGTCTCGTCGTCCAGCTGCTTATATGCCTCATCGGGGAAGACTTCCTCGATGAACATCTCGCAAAGGCTCCTGGGGAGCTGATAGATGAGCCTGCCCAGGCCCAGCTTGTCATATCTGGAGATGTGGCTCTCCTCCTCAAAGATCTTGGAAACCTTCAGAGCCGTCATGGCATCGCTATAGGATTTGCTGATCTCCTGGAATGTCCTGACCAGGGAACCTACTGCAACCCTGGCATCACAGCCCTCTGAATTGAGGCATGTCAGGAGCGAGTTGGAAACATTCTCGATGAACTCATTTCTGGCATCCTCGCTGTCATATGCCTCCTGGGCATTGACTATGACGATGGATGTGAGTTCGTCCATGGCGATGACATTTGCCACGTCCTCGTCGGTATACAGATTCTGGAGGAGCTCCAGAGCATCGGCGCCCTTGTCTGCTGCAGTCCTTACCACCATTACGAGACGGGGGATCTTGCATTCGATGTTGAACTCCCTGGCCGTCATGGGGATCTCCTCACGGATCCCGTATATCGAGGAGTACGTTCCTGATAAAGATCAGCTTGTCTGCATCAGTGCCCTTTTCCTTAAGTGCGGTCTTGATCCATTCGGACAGGAGCTGAAGTGATACCTTGGAATCGGGATCGTTGCTGGAGACGTATACAACATACTTGGCGTGCTCGCCGATCAGTATCTTGTAATATGTCTTGTCGGCAGTGCTGGAGAACAGTTCATCGGAAGTAAGCACAGCCCTGACTGAGGAATCGACTGTATCTATGAGTTCTTCCTCAGTGGAAGCAATGACCTTACCTGTCAGATCCACAACACCTGCACTGTAAGGCAGGATCTCTTTTGCCTGACGCATCAGCTTCTTAATCTCTTCCATAATTTCACCTCATCCGCCTAGGATAAAATCTGATAATACCATTAAATAATAATATTTAATGGCAAAAGTGGCAAGTTAAAATAGGGGCAAAAGCCCGTCATACCATGAAAAAGGGCTGCCCGCAATGGACAGCCCTGTAAGATCAAAGTTCTGCTCTCTATCAGGAGATGATGCTCTGCTCTGTATCCTTGTCGAAGATGTGGATACGGTTTGTATCGATAGCGAGGTCACAAACCATGCCAACCTGTGACTGGGATGTTGTAGGGTCAACTCTACATGTGAGAGGGAGTGAACCGTTAACTGTAACATAGAGGTATGTCTCGGCACCGAGCATCTCGACGACGTCAACGTCAGCTTCGAAAGCTGTCTCAGGGTGATCTGTAACGAATGTAGCTTCGTCTGTGATAGCCTCAGGACGTACACCGAAGATAACTTCCTGACCGTCTCTCTCCATAACTTCCTCAACAGCATAACGCTCAGGGAGCTTAACTGTAACGTTCTCGAATGTGATGTATACATCAGAACCGTCAACGTTGATAACAGCATTGATGAAGTTCATAGGAGGCATGCCGATGAATCCTGCAACGAATGTGTTGATCGGGTTATCGT
>JAFWFV010000059.1 GCA_017515465.1 Clostridiales bacterium | reverse complement strand
GTCTCAGGATATATCCAGTACCATTTCCACCGTCTCATCGCGGCCCACGGAGGCAACCTTTCTGACCGAATCCGAACCTGGGAGATACTCGTAGATGGTGTTATCTGTCTCGAAGAATATCCTGCCGTTATCGTAATAGGTATAGCTGTAGTAGAAGTTGTTTCCGGAATTTTCTATCGCTTGTTTGAGACCGGGGAAATGGCAGATCAGTGCCTCCGTCCTGATATCTACAAAGGCAGTGTAATTGTGGGAGACTTCATCAAATCTCTCTCCGGATGCCTGGTCGCTAAAGCCGTTAAAACCGGACAGTGGAACAGCAGTTATCTCATCTGTGTTCTTGTTGAATTTGTAGACGTTATCCACATCAGGGGTCCTGAAATAATATATGTAATCCCCCAGTTCGAATGCCATGTTCTCAATACTTGTGAATTCGCCCTGAAATGCCTGGCTGTCTGATGCAAGGACCCTGTCATATGCCTGTTCCAGTGACCTGTTGCGCTCCTCAGAAATAGCTTCCAGTTCGTCATCGTTCATGGAAAATAACGGAAGCTTTATCTTCAGGACCGGATTGGAGACGTAGTAGTTGCCGGATGAGGGCAACCAGGAGGGAGTGCTGGTCACAATGATGGTGTCGCGGGGAACGAATACCAGTATGGCGGCGCCGATCAAGAGTGCAGCTATTCCGGATACTACCGCTATTACTTTTTTGCTCATGAATAATCCCCCGCTCATCAACGTACAGTCCTATTCTATCACTAATGATTTGTTGACAAACAATAATACGCGTGTTTTAATAGTTGCAGTTTTATAAGGTCGGAGACTTTCATGAGATCTAATGTCTTTACATACGCATATTACTTTTTTTACTTTGGCAGGAACGGTCAGAGCGGTTTGTGTGCGTAATAAGACAGGACAGAAAATAGTAAACAAGTGCCGCACGGATCGCAGATGAGGATCGGGCGGCTTTTTTGATTAAGGAGGCAACAAAATGATCGCACAACTTAAGAACACGGCAACACCTACCGAGATAGAGATGCTCGTATCGTGGCTGGAAAAGAAGGGTGTAAAGGTAATGCCCATCCACGGCGAATACTGCACCATCCTGGGACTCGTAGGAGATACGACCAAGATCGACATCGATGTTCTGGAGAGCATGAGCATCGTCGAGGCGGTAAAGAGGATATCAGAGCCCTTCAAGGCTGCCAACCGTAAGTTCCATCCTGAGGATACAGTGGTGGACATCGGAGGTGTAAAGATAGGCGGAGGAAACTTTGCGATCATAGCAGGTCCGTGTTCAGTCGAGTCTGAGGAACAGATCATTACCACTGCCAAGGCTGTAAAGGCTGCAGGTGCGCAGCTCCTGAGAGGCGGCGCTTTCAAGCCGAGGACATCACCTTACGATTTCCAGGGACTTAAGGAGGAGGGATTAAAGCTCCTGCTGAAGGCAAAGGAGGAGACGGGACTTCCCATCGTTACGGAGATCATGGCGATCCATCATCTGCCCCTGTTCGAGGACATCGACTGCATCCAGGTAGGTGCCAGGAACATGCAGAATTTCGAACTCCTTAAGGCACTCGGCAGGACAAACAAGCCTGTCCTGCTCAAGCGCGGAATGTCAGCTACAATGAAGGAACTCCTCATGAGTGCGGAATATATCATGAGCGAGGGTAATCCCAACGTTATCCTCTGTGAGAGAGGCATAAGGACATACGAGACATATACCAGGAATACATTCGATCTGTCCGCCATCCCCATGCTCAAGGAACTGACACACCTGCCTATCGTGGCAGACCCGTCACACGCAACTGGCAGGGCATCTCTCATCAGGCCCATGGCGATGTCTGCAACAGCCGCAGGCTGCGACGGACTGGAGATAGAGGTCCATCCCAACCCCAACGAAGCCATGAGCGACGGCGCACAGTCACTGAAGCCGGAACAGTTCATCGAGGTCGTTGAGGCAGTAAATAAAGTTCGCAGTATTCTTTGATTTTATTTATAATATAGATTATCTTGCTGAACCGGAGAGATTATTCGAATGATCAGAAAACTGTTTGAAAAGGGAGAAGAACCCAGAGCAGCGACTATAGGCATAGTCGGACTGGGCCTCATCGGAGGTTCTTTTGCAAAGGCTTATAAGGCGAAAGCTCCTGATTATCATGTCTATGCCATCAACAGGACCAGATCTACTCTCCAGAAGGCGATAGATGAGGGAGTCGTTGACGGAATCCTCGATGAGGAGACCATCGGCAAATGCGATCTGATAATAATCAACCTGTTCCCCGAGGCAACCATCAAGTACATCGAGGATAACAGGAAGTTCTTCAAGCCGAATACGATAGTGACTGATGCCTGCGGCAACAAGCGCGGAATCTGCGCTGAGGGCTTCAAACTGGCAGAGGACGATGATTTCTGTTTTATCGGAGCACACCCCATGGCGGGAACGCAGTTCTCAGGCTATGACAATTCCAGAGAGGACATGTTCGACGGTGCGTCCATGATCCTCGTTCCCACACTCGAGAGGGAGCTGGATATCACTCCCAAGCAGGAGATGATCATAATGAGGCTAAAGACCCTTCTGGCTCCCATCGGATTTGGCGAGTACAGGGTTACTGATGCGGCGACCCACGACAGGCTGATCGCATATACATCCCAGCTGGGACATGTAATGGCCAGCAGCTACGTCAGGGGAGACCTGGCGCTGGAGAGTTTCGGCTTTACGGGCGGCAGCTTCAGGGACATGACCAGAGTGGCATACTGCAATGCCGAGATGTGGTCAGAGCTGTTCATCGAGAACGGAGATAACCTTACGGCAGAGATAGATAAGCTCATCAATGAGCTATCCATGTACAGGGATGCCATTGCATCAGGTGACAGAAAGAGACTCTCAGATCTTCTGGCCGAAGGTTCCAAGAGGAAGGAAATCATCAATAAACATGAGTGAGTTCAGGATACATGTCAAGGCATCGTCTGAATACGATGTCGTAATAGGCGAGGGATTGACAGGCAGGGCAGGATCTCTGGTGAGAGAGGCTGTTCCCAAGGCTGAAAAGATCCTTCTGGTATCAGAAACAAATGTGGCGAAGCTGTTCCTGGAACAGGTGAGATCTGATCTGCTTAAGGCAGGGTTCCTGGTTACGGAATACATATTCCAGGCAGGAGAACAGAGCAAGAACATCAACACCGTTTCAGAGATGTGGGGAGCAATGGCCCGTGCCGGATTTACGAGGACTGATGCAGTCGTATCATTAGGCGGCGGAGTCACGACTGACATGGCAGGTTTTGCTGCTGCAACATTCCTCAGAGGCATCAAGGTTGTCCACATTGCTACATCCCTCCTGGCACAGGTGGATGCTGCCATAGGAGGCAAGACGGGAATAGACCTGCCCGAGGGCAAGAATCAGGTTGGATCATTCCATCAGCCGGCCATGGTAATAGAGGATACGGACTGCCTCAGGACCCTTCCTGAGGAGAAGTTCACCGAGGGCCTGGGCGAGGTATTGAAGTACGCGTTCATCATGGACAGGGATCTTTACGATCTTCTGGAGGGATATGAGAACAAGTCCGGGCTTCAGAGCGACATCGAAACACTCACAAAGATCGTCAGGGCCAGCGTTGAGGACAAGGTAGAGGTAATAACCGAGGATGAATTCGATACAGGCAGGAGGCAGACCCTGAACTTTGGCCACACCATCGGTCATGTTATAGAACGTGACAGCGATTTCACCAAGGATCACGGCGTCTGCGTTGCAAAGGGCATGGGCATCATTGCAGATGCCTGTCTGGCAAACGGCCTGACCGACAAGGATACCCATGACAGGATCATAGATCTCATAACTTCCTACGGACTTCCGGCAGGTGATGAGATCACATCTGAAGCTGCCGTATCAGGCGCGATGAATGACAAGAAAAAGAGAGGCAATACCATCTCCATCATCCTGGTCAACAGGATTGGTGAAGCAGAGATCGTCAAGATGACTCCCGATGGTTTCCTCGAGTTCTTAAAAAGGAGGGACATTACTTGATAATATCCTGCAGCAATAGAAATCTGGATCTGGAGATAGATGCACCCATTTCCAAATCGATCGCACATAGAGAACTGATCGTACGGACATTCTGTTCCGTATTCGGACTCAGGGGAGAGTCCAATTTCGATATCCTGGTACCTGATCCGTCCGACAGTGTGGATATCAGGGCAACAAAGGAATGCCTGACCAATCTCCTCGACTACAAAAAGTGCACGGACAGGATAATCCTTCCCTGTCACGAGAGCGGCTCCACACTGAGGTTCATGATACCCGTGGCAGCGGCATTCCTGGCAGAGGTAGATGCATACGACAGGGAACTGGTATTCACCAGTGAGGGCAGGCTGTTCGACCGTCCTCTGGACGACATGGCCAAGTGTCTCAAGACCCACGGCATAACGATCACCAAGGATGAATCCGACAGGACCATACACGTATCGGGCAAGATGACGCCAGGCCGTTTTGTGATAGACGGTTCCGTGTCATCCCAGTATATCTCCGGACTTTTGATGGCTGTCCCCATGTTCGAGACCACAAGTACCATCGAAGTCATCGGCACCATGACATCCATCCACTACATAGGACTTACCATCGAGGCACTGTTCAAGTATGGTGTCAGGATAGAAAAACAGGGCAATGATTTTGCCATGAGAGAGGAAGATTTCTGCTACCGCGAGGTCACGATCCCCTCTGATGACATCGAGGTTGAGGGCGACTGGTCAGCAGGCGCATTCCTGCTCTGTCTGGGAACACTTCTCAAGGGAGGTTCCGTCAGGGTCCACGGTCTTGCCAGCGAATCCGCACAGGGCGACTGCGCGATCCTGGATTTCTTCGAGGAGCTGGGAATAGAGGTCACGAACGAAGGCGGCGTCATGGTAACTTCCAGGCCGGACAGGATCTCTTTTAAGGACATGCTGATCTTTGACTGTGCTGACATTCCTGACATCGTTCCTTACATGGCCGTCGTCTCGGCATTCTACTGCAGGAGGATCGTATTCCACAACGTGGGCAGGCTCAAGGTCAAGGAGTCTGACCGTCTGGAAGCCATCAGGGAGATGCTGGGTGCTTTCGGGATACAGACCAGGCTCGAGGATGACGATAATACCCTCGTTATCTTCGGCGGCATAGACGGCAGGGATTCATTCGAAAGAGTGGAGCTGACGTCTTATAACGATCACAGGATGGCAATGACTGCAGTCCTTCTGGCTGCCGCCTTTGAAGAAGACGTTGTGATCGACGACATCACCTGTATGGCAAAGTCCTTCCCGGCATTTATCGACGTGGTAAAGAAGGAGATGGCACCCTCCAAGATGCAGAGCATCTACAGGGGTGAATCCATCGAGCTGAAGATATATGGTGAATCACACAGCAAAAAGATAGGCGTATATATCAAGGGCATGGATCCTGCGGTCGACATCGATGAAGGTTATACAGCCCTCGTAATGAAGCGCAGGGCGCCGGGCAACAACAAGTGGTCAACACAGCGCAAGGAGCCTGACAGCGTTATATTCGAAAAGCGCAGGGACATTATCCACGGTTATATCGTCAACACCAATACAAAGCCCGGCGATTATTCGTCCATCATGAACAAGCCCCGTCCTTCTCATGCGGACTACACGGCAAAGCTGATCTACGGTGAAGAGGCATCAGTGTCCGGAGGAGGGATCTTTTCCGGCAGGATGACGGCACCTCTGTGCATAGCAGGTTCCATCGCAAAGAAAGAACTTGAAAAGCGCGGGATCGAGATCTATGCACACCTCCTCCAGGTCGAGGAGATCAGCGATGTAGGCTACTACGAGGGCTTTACAAAGGATCAGATCAAGGCAGCCGTCAAAAAGGAACTTCCCGTGATCGATAACGAGGCAGGAAAGTACATGGAAGCGGTCATCGATGCGGCCAGAAAGGACGGGGATTCCGTCGGAGGCGTTATAGAGACCGTCATCTACGGAATGCCTGCCGGTATCGGAGGACCTCTCTTTGACGGTATCGAAGGCAGGATCTCACAGATCGTTTATTCGATCCCCGCAGTAAAGGGCATAGAGTTCGGATACGGATTCGAGTCCTCATATATCAGAGGTTCTGAGAACAACGATCCTTTCGTTATCGGCAAGGACGGCAGAGTTGAGCTGAAGACTAACAAGTGCGGAGGAATATTAGGAGGCATATCCGTAGGAGAGAATACCCCCATCGTATTCAGCACTGCCGTAAAGCCCACGCCTTCCATAGCAAAAGAACAGCAGACGGTCGATCTGGCAGAGATGAAAGATACCACTGTCAAGATCGAGGGACGCCACGATCCGTGCATCGCACCCAGGGCCGTGCCCGTGGTCGAGTGTGCCGCTGCCATCGCATTATATGACATGATACTTACCAGAGAGAGGGAGGATTCGTGATGAGTTACGACCTTAATGAACTTCGCAAAGAGATAGATGCAGTAGATCTCGAGCTCCTCGATGTCATCGAGAAGAGGATGGCAGTAAGCCGCAAGATCGGTGTATGCAAGAGGGAGCAGGGCAAGGATATCCTGGATTCCGCCAGAGAGTCTCTGAAGACCGAAGCGCTCAAGGCGAATGCGGGCTTCGAGAGCAGGGAATACATCGATGAGATCTATAAGACCATATTCGAAGTCAGCAGACAGCACCAGCTCAAGCCCTGCTTCGGACTACTGGGCAGGACGCTGGGACACTCCTATTCTCCCCAGATCCACAGCCTCATGACGAATGAGTATTCATATACGATCATCGAGAGGGAACCCGAAGAACTGGATGAGCTGTTCTCATCAGGAGTATATGGCGGATTTAACGTAACGATCCCCTACAAGAAAGATGCATTTGCCAGATGTGACGTAACAGACAAGGCTGCTTCCGAAACGGGCAGCGTCAACACCGTTGTATTCGGCAAGGATGGCAAGACCTACGGCTATAATACTGATTACTACGGCTTTATGTACATGCTGAGAGCCAAGGGCATAGACCCAGCAGGCAAGAGCATTCTGGTATTGGGCACGGGCGGAGCGGCATGTGCCGTAAACTATGGCCTCGAGACAATGAACGCCGGTACTGTCCGCAACTGCGATCTCAATACAGAGATCAATTATTCAAATGTCTACGACATCTGCAGCGACAGCCAGATCATAGTCAACTGCACGCCTGTTGGAATGTATCCCAAGGTGGACGGAATGGTAATCGATCTGGACAGGTTCGAAAAGCTCGAGGCAGTATGTGACGTTGTATATAATCCCTCCAGGACAAAGCTCCTCCAGGAGGCTGAAAAGCGCGGCCTCAAGACAGCAGGCGGACTGTCCATGCTGGTGGCCCAGGCATACAAATCCAGCAGGTTCTTCGTGGGAGACAATGAAGGCGCCGAACGCATTGACAGTGCTGCTGAAGAGGTGATCGGCAGTGTAGTCTCCACCCTCGAATCACAGATGAGGAACATCACAATAATCGGCATGCCCGGATGCGGAAAATCGATGTTTGCCAGGATGCTGGCCGAGAGGACAGGAAGGACCCTGGTGGATCTGGATCAGGCGTATGCCGAGAAGATCGGGGAGACTCCCGCCGATACCATCAACAATGAAGGCGAGGATCAGTTCAGACTGAATGAGACTGAGGTCGCCAAGGAATACCTGATCAGGAGCGGGCTTATAATATCATGTGGAGGCGGCATCATAACCCAGGACAGGAACATGTTCTATCTCAAGTGCAACTCCAACGTGATCTATCTGGACAGGCCTCTGGACATGCTGGCAAAGAAAGACCGTCCCCTGTCCGCTGCAAAGGGCGTTGAGGTCCTCTATAACCAGCGCAAGGATAAATACGAATCAGCTGCCGACATCAGGATCACTCTGGACAGGTTCGAAGACAAGAATGATTTCTTCAATGAAGCAGTCAGGATCATGAACGAAAAGGGAATGAACATATGAAGATACTCGTATTAAACGGTCCCAATCTCAACATGCTGGGCATCAGAGAGCCTGGGATATACGGCAGCTCCACATCCGATGATCTGGTCAGGATGATAACTGATCATTGTT
>JAFWFV010000011.1 GCA_017515465.1 Clostridiales bacterium | reverse complement strand
GTCCGTCGAGCCACGGTTTCGCTATTGCTTCTTCTCGCCTGTACCTCACGATACAAACCTTGCAAATTGCTTTAAGGTTCGTCGGCAACTACGCCCCTCGGGACTTCCACCCGAGGTTCGGGACATGCCCGTCATACAATAGAAGATCCGGCAGCATCTCAGCTGCCGGATCCACATGTGCAATTCTATAGATCCGTTACAGGGGAATATTACCGTGCTTTCTGATAGGTCTTACGTGCTTCAGGTTCTTGAAGCGGCGTGTATCCATCATTGCTTCGTAGAGCTTCTCTCTTGTTTCCTCGGGCTTGATGACTGAATCAACATACTCGCGGTCAAGTGCGAACTTATATCCTACAACATTCTTCTTGTATTCTTCCTGCTTGTCCTTGATGAATGCTGCGCGGTCTTCCTCGGGCATTGCCTTGATCTGCTTTGCATAGAGGATCTCCACGGCTCCTGCCTCACCCATTACTGCGATCTGTGCAGACGGCCATGCGAGTACAACATCTGAACCCAGGTGCTTGCTGTTCATGGCGATGTATGCGCCGCCGAATGCCTTGCGGACGATAACGTTGATCTTCGGAACGGTTGCCTCTGCGAAAGCGAAGAGGAGCTTTGCACCGTGACGGATGATTCCCTTGTACTCCTGATCAGATCCGGGCATGTAACCGGGAACGTCCGTAAGGGAAACAACAGGGATGTTAAAAGCGTCACAGAATCTGATGAAACGTGCAGCCTTGTCTGATGCGTCGCAGTCCAGAACGCCTGCAAATGATGAAGGATCGTTTGCAACAACACCTACGGTCATGCCATAGAGCTTTGCGAATCCGGCGATCATCTCTTTGGCGAAGAAGGGCTGAACCTCCATGAAGGAATCGTCATCAAAGATGTTCTCGATGAGCTTGTGCATGTCGTATGCTGCGTTGACTTCATCGGGGAGTTCAAAATCAAAAGGCATTGCCTTCTTATATGCGTCCTTGTCCATCATGAGCATCTTCTGACGGTTATTGGAAGGCAGGATGCTGATGAGATAACGTACGGCCTTTATGCAGGATTCCTCATCGTAATAACCGAAGTGGGAAACACCGCTCTTTTCCATGTGCGCTGTATAACCGCCCAGTGCTTCTGCAGTGATCTCCTCACCTGTTACCTGCTTGATGACCTTGGGACCCGTGATGTACATCTGTCCGATGTTCTTTACCATGAAGATGAAGTCCGTAATGCCGGGTGAGTATACGGCTCCGCCTGCACAGGGACCTGTGATGACGGAGATCTGGGGGATTACGCCTGATGCTCTTACATTGCGGTAGAAGATCTCACCGTAGCCTGCGAGCGCATCAACACCCTCCTGGATACGTGCTCCGCCGGAGTCGTTGATCATGATGAAGGGGCACTTCTTCTTGAATGCGAAATCCTGTGCCTCGGCAATGTTCTTACCCTGCTGGAGACCCAGTGATCCGCCCTTGAACGTAAAGTCCTGGGCAGCAACTACAACCTGCTTGCCGGCAACCTTACCGGTAGCGCAGATAACACCGTCCCTGGAATCGTCGTCTGTTAATTCCTGATATTTACCTTCGTCAAAGAGCTTCTCCAAACGCTCTATTGCATGGAGCTTGCCCTTGGCGTGCTGTTTCTCAAATAACTCGTTTTTATCAGACATTTCATTACTCCTCTGAAAAATACTTCGATTATCAAAGTATTTATACCACAGAATCGTAATAATGCAAAACACAAAGTATTGGTAATACTCAGGCGATCGTTAGGTCATTATGCACAGAAAAAGGTTTTCAGGCCTCTGTCCTGTTTTCCTTGAGTATGCAGAGTATGCGTATGATCTCCTCTGTTGTCCTCTCATTCTGGACCGATACGGGCTTATATACCATCTCAGGTGAGCCGGACGCATCGATCCTGATCCTGCCGGAGAGTTTTTCATCGCTCATGAGAGCGCTGATGGCCTGCATGTCGAGAGGCCTTCCCTCCTCAAATATGAACCTTACTCCAGGGCTTCTGATCACTACCTTGGCAAATCCCAGTTCAGCTGACATATGTCTGATCAGGGATACACCTGCCAGGATATTGATCTGTCTGGGCGGATCACCGAACCTGTCCGTAACCTCATCCAGGAAATCATCATATTCCTCCTTGGTGGATATGGCGGATATCCTTCTGTAGATGACCATCCTCTCCGATTCATGCTCGATGTATCCTCTGGGGATGTATGAGTCAAAATCAACGTCGACCGCTGATTCCTTCCTGACTGCAAATGTCTCATCTCCTTCATTCTTGAGCTTCGCGATCTCTTCATCGAGCATCCTGCAGTAGAGCTCATATCCGATCGCATCCATCATGCCGTGCTGGTCAGCTCCCAAAAGCGATCCCGCACCTCTGACCTCCAGGTCCCTCATGGCGATCTTGACGCCTGAACCCAGCTCGGTGAATTCCTTGATAGCGCTGAGTCTCTTTACCGCGTCCTCCTTCAGGATCTTTTCAGGTTCGAATGTGAAATATGCATAAGCCTGGCGGTCGGACCTGCCTACCCTGCCCTTGATCTGGTAGAGCTGTGCCAGTCCGAACCTGTCAGAATTCTCAACTATGAGTGTGTTGACGTTGGGCATGTCCACACCGTTCTCGATGATAGTCGTGCAGACAAGGATGTCGTATTTTCCCGCTGCGAAATCCACCACGATCTGTTCCAGTTCCTGCTCGTTCATCTTGCCGTGGGCATATATGATCCTCACATCCGGCATGAGTTCAGAGAGCCTGGTTGCAGTGGCATCGATATTCCTGGTGTTGTTGTGGAGATAGAATACCTGTCCGCCTCTGCCGATCTCCCTCATGCAGGCCTGGGTAACTATCTCATCGTCGTACTCCATTACGAAAGTCTGGACAGGTCTCCTGTTGACCGGAGCCTCCTCCAGCATGGAGATATCCCTGATGCCCGTGAGGGACATGTGAAGAGTCCTCGGGATCGGCGTCGCAGATAATGCCAGTACGTCCAGATTCTGCCTCAGGACCTTGATCTTTTCCTTGTGATTGACACCAAACCTCTGTTCCTCATCTATTACGAGCAGGCCGAGATTCTTTGGCATGACATCATCCGATAACGCCCTGTGGGTTCCGATTATTATGTCTGCTTTTCCGTTCTTGATCAGGGCCAGGTTTTCCTTGAGCTTCTTTGCAGAAACGAACCTGGACAGCAGGACGATATTTATGGGAAAAGATCCTATCCTCTTGCGGAACGTATCGTAGTGCTGCTGTGCCAGAAGAGTGGTGGGTGCGATCATGACCGCCTGTTTTCCGCTCATTACGCATTTGAACATGGCCCTCATGGCTACTTCCGTCTTGCCGAACCCGACGTCTCCGCAAAGGAGCCTGTCCATGGGACGGTCGCTCTGCATGTCCCTCTTGACCTCTGCTATGGCCCGGAGCTGATCCTCTGTCTCAACGTAGGGGAAAGACTGCTCGAACTCCACCTGTTCATCTGTATCGGGCAGGTGGGAAAATCCCTTTACGGCACTTCTGGATGCATAGAGCTTGAGCAGATCGTATGCTGTCTTCTTGACCTGGTTCCTGGCCTTGTTTACCTTCTTGGCCCAGTCGTCACCGCCGAGCTTGGACAGTTTCGGTTCCTTGTCCCCCGGACCCACATATTTCTGCAGGCAGTCCATATTCTCAGGTGCAACATAGAGTATCTCGCCGCCGGCATAACTGATCTTGAGATAGTCCTTGGATGTGGTTCCCGTCTTGACGTTTTCTATGCCTTCATATCTGCCGATGCCGTGCTGGTCGTGAACGACGTAATCACCGGGTTCGCATTCGCCTATGAACGTCAGTCTGGCGTTACCCTTCTTTTTTGGTTTGGTAATCCTGTCCAGACCATAGATATCCTGTTCACCATAGAGTGATATGCCTATTACCGGATACGTAAAACCTGTTCCTAATGCCTTGTCCTGTATTACGGGATAGCAGTCAAATTCGGCCATTGATGACCTGAACCTGTCCAGTCTGTCTCCGGGTTCGAGGAACAGATATACGCGCTTTTCCTCACGCATTCCGTCACGTCTGATGATCTCCGCCAGGTCCTTATATCTGCCGTTAAAACTCTCCTGGGGGAAACCCGTTACGGAGCAGTTTAACGCGCCCGGAAGGCCGGAGCCGAAACACGATAATGTGATCACATTGGATCTGTCTATCTTCTTAAAGATCAGGTTCTTGTCAAAGACTGCATCCCTGGCAGAGGAAGGTGCCATTCCGACCTCAAAGAATTCCTGGCATCTCATGGCATATTCAGATGCATATGCTTTGATCCTCGCATCTGATTCCGAGAACTCTGATGCAAAGATCAGACAGTCGTCACCTATATAGTCGAGCACGCTGGACGGTTCTGTTATTATGCAGGACAGCCACTTGGCAAATCCTGATAACCTGATGCCGTTTTTGACACTCTCAATGTCCTTGCCCGCCGTCTCGGAAAGAAGTCTGGCCACCTTCATAGCAGTGGTGGTGTGAGCCATCTTTGCGATATCGTCATCCGCTCTTTTCTTTATTATCCCTGCGACCTTTTCCCTGTCATCAGCGGAGATCAACAGTTCAGAATCGGGACATATATCTATGGATGTAAGTGAATCCACGGACCTCTGGGATTCGATATCAAAGGTCTTGATCTGATCGACCTCGTCATCAAAGAAACTGATCCTGACGGGCATGTCGGAATCGGGAGGAAAGATATCTATTATGTCTCCTCTCCATGAGAACTCGCCTCTGCCGCCTGTCATCTGCACGCGTTCGTAGCCGATCTCCGACAGTTCCTGTGACAGATCAGAAGGATCCTTGATATCGCCCAGTTCCAGATGGACAGAATGCTTTCTGACATCATCGGGAGAGGGCAGTTTGTTGATCAGTGAAGGTGCAGTTATCACCGCCGCACCGAACCTGCCCGATACCAGTTTGGACAGTGCATCCATCCTGGATGTATCGTCGTCCCTGGAACTGGCAACTGCCGTAACCAGAGTAAGCATGGACGGCGGAAGTATTATGACCTCCCCGTCTACAAACGGAACGACCGATCTGGACAGCGACCTGGCCCTGGCAATATCGGGCGCGATGATGACAGGCTTCTTCCCCAGATGATCAGCCACGGCACATGCGATGTAACCTTTCTGTTCTTCGCACATTCCATGTATGTTCAGATGGAGGGAGGAATCCTTCCTGAAGCCTGCGGGAAATACTTTGTCAACAGCTCCTGTCAACGAAGGATCATCCGTTATCCTGCCAAGCAGTTTCTTTATCTCTTCAGTCATACTTTCCTTTGATCAGGTCTACTGCCGCTTCACATGCGGTCTCAAATGAATCGAATATCATCTGACGTTCATTCTCGGGAACATTGCTCAGGACATATTCTATCAGATCCCAGTGTTCAGGTACGGGACCCGTTCCTATCCTGACCCTGGGAAACTCCGTTGTCCCCAGATGCTCAATGATGGATTTCATCCCGTTATGGGTTCCGGCGGATCCCTTTGTCCTGACGCGGATCTTGCCCTTGGCAATGTCTATGTCATCGTACATGACGATGATGTGATCTGCGGGGATCTTAAAGAACTTAGCTGCAGCGGCAACGGATATCCCCGAATTATTCATGTATGTAAAAGGCTTGAGAAGGATCACGTCTTCGCCCTCGATCCTTCCCTTGCCATATTCACCGTCGAACTTTGATTTACCGATAGTGATGCCGGTCTTCTCGGCCAGAAGATCGATAGCAAGAAAACCCATATTGTGCCAATTCTTGTAATACTTGAGCCCGGGGTTGCCGAGTCCTGCTATCAGCCACATATCAGACCTCCGAACGCTTGTCGTCAAGTCTGATGTAATTTGCACCTCTCATGCGGCTCTTCTTTGCAACCCATTCCTCTTTGTTGACCTGCTTGGACCTGCCGATGCCGAGTCCCAGAGGAGGTACGTCTTCGGTAATGGTGGAGCCTGCCGCGATGTAACTGTCCTTGCCCAGTACTACGGAAGATACGATGTTGGAATTGCCTCCGATGAATACGTTGTCCTCTATCGTACATCCAACCTTGTCCTGACCATCAAAGTTACATGTGATGGTTCCGCATCCAAAGTTGACGTTCTTACCGACCTTGGAATCGCCTACGTATGTGAGGTGTCTGGCTCTGGTGTATTCATCTATCGTGGAGTTCTTGACCTCTACGTATGCACCGATGGTAACGTGATCCTTGATGATCGTGTCAGGCCTTACATGAGAGAAGGGACCGATACGGCAGTCGGAGCCGATGACGCAGTGAGATGCGATGGATGAATCGATAGTAGTATCATCACCTACGGACACTGTATCGAGTCTGGTATTCTCACCGATGATACAGTTCTCGCCGATAGAGGTATTACCCATGAGAGTGGAACCGGGAAGAATGACCGTATCCCTGCCGATCTTGACCTCGTGGTGTACCCATGTGGAATTCATGTCCAGGAACTGGACACCGTTTGCCATGTGTCTGGCAATGATCCTCCTGTTCATGAGCTTTGTCGCCTCATAGAGCTGCTTGCGGTCGTTAACTCCCCTGGTATCGTCAAAATCGCAGATGGAGACGCCAACCTTGTGACCGTCACCGATCAGGATGCCGATGGTATCTGTGAGGTAATATTCCTTCTGCGCATTTTCAGCTCCCAGCCTGCCTAATGCTGACAGGAGGAGGGGTGTGCTGAACACGTAGATGGAGGAGTTGATCTCGCGGATCTTAAGTTCCTCCTCAGTGCAGTCCCTGTGCTCAACGATCTTGACGGCATTGCCCTCTGAGTCTCTTACGATCCTGCCGTATCCCGTAGGATCCTCTGCGACAGCCGATACGACAGTTGCGGCATATTTTCCCTCAGCCGTAAGCTCTATTGCGTTCTTTATCGTCTGTGAAGACACCATGGGGCAGTCTCCGGGAAGTACTATGACATATCCGTTCCTGCCCTCGAGGTGGAGCGGCCTGCATTACGGCATGTCCGGTTCCCAATCTCTTTTCCTGAAAAACGTAAGCAACATGTTCGCCTAATATGTTCCTGATCTCTTCCTGCTGGTCGCCTACTACATAGACCTGTTCACTGCATCCTGCCTCGAAGAGAGCATCTGATACCCATTTGACTATCGGTTTGCCTGCTACCTGAAATACTACCTTTGAATGAGCAGACTTCATTCTCGTGCTGTTACCTGCAGCCATTACTACTGCGCATATTTCCATTATGTGATTATTCCTTTCAATGATAAGCTATCTTAAACGCATATCATTATATCAAATATTAGAGTATAATAAATAAGAAACATTGGTAAATTTGAGGAGGATTCATAATGATAGCACTTCTTTTGGCCGCCGGTTATGCAACCAGACTATACCCCCTGACCAAGGACAAGCCCAAGTCACTTCTCCCCCTGGGAAAGCAGCTGATCATCGATTATATAGTCGATGCCATTGATGAATTGGACGAAGTATCCAAGATCGTCCTCGTTACCAATTCCAGATTCGCAGGACAGTTCACGGAATGGGCTGATTCGATCGCACCTTCCAGGAACGGCAAGGCTCCCATCGTTGTCCTGGACGACGGCACGACGGATGACACCAACAAGAGAGGTGCCATTGGAGACATAATCTATTCCATCAAGGAAGAGAACATCGACGAGGATATGGTCATCCTCGCAGGCGACAATATCTTCACCTACAGCATGAAGGACATGTACGATTTCTACCGCGAGAAGAACGCTCCCACCCTGATCGCGATCAACGTTCCCGACTATGCCACCAGACAACGTCTGGCCATCGCCGAGATCGCAGAAGACGGCAGGGTCCTCGGCATGGAGGAGAAGCCCCGTGAACCCAAGACAGAGTGGGGTATCTATGCTACATATTTCTATGGCAGGGAGATCCTCCCTCTCTTTGACAAATACATTGAGGAAGGCCATTCGCCTGATGCTCCCGGGAACTTTCCTTCATGGCTCTACAAGTTCACTCCGGTATATGCATTTAAGGGTAACGGAGAATGCGTAGACATCGGTACACCCGAGAGCTACGAGGCGATCTGCAAAGAATATGAGAACAGATAAATTAATGACCTTAATGGCCGCAGTGATGATAGCTGCGGCTTTATTGTGCCTGACGGCAGGATGTAACCAAAAGGTTGAAGAGACAGCTGTTACTGAGACAGTGGAGACATCAGTGATCTCAACTCCGACCCCCACGCTGTCTCCTACGCCAACTTCAACTCCCACCCCTTCACCTTCTCCCACGCCTATGCCGGAATTCGTGGAGCCCAAGATCACACCCGCTGCATGGTATAACGGATTCGTCGATCCGAGGACGGTAAGGGCCACTGTGGTATCAGATCCCGATGACATCACGGTCCTCGTAAACAAGTACTATACACTGACCGCTGATTATGAACCCTCCGATCTCGTGGCTGTTCCCCATTCCAAATCACAACAGCTCAGAGAGGTCGCGGCAAATGCCTATCAGGCTATGTACGATGCATGCAGGGAGGCAACGGGCAAGGGCCTTTACCTCGTATCCGGATACAGGAGCTTCAGCATCCAGACGGGATTGTTCCAGCGTGCAGTAAATAACAGAGGTTTGAAGTTTGCAGTAAAGCGCAACGCATATCAGGGCAGGAGCGAACACCAGCTGGGCCTGGCGCTGGATCTGTGCCCTGAAGGTCAGACAGTCTACACAGATAATTTCGGCAGCACTGAAGTAGGCCAGTGGGTCAACCAGAACTGCTACAGGTTCGGTTTCGTCAGAAGATATCAGGGTGACTACATCGACGAGACAGGCTACGACGACGAAGCATGGCACTACAGATATGTTGGAGAAGAACTGGCGGCATACCTCTATGAGAACAACATGTCCCTGGAGGCATATTACGGCAGATGCCAGGTGCTCCCCGGCGACGAATAAAATACTGTACAAACCAGGCCGACAGATATATAATCAAGCTCGTTCCAAGGTGAGGTGTGATTCCTCAACCGGCGGTTATAGCCCGCAACTCCTGTCAAATCTTTAATCAGGCAGGACTGACGCAGTGAAACTCTGCGGCCGACGGTAAAGTCCGGATGAGAGGTGTGTTTTTTATGTCTGAACAGAAATCCATGACCAGCAGCAGGAAGCGTATGATCCGCAGGATCACCTCCGCAGCCATTCTCACAGCTTTTTCAGTTGTACTGATGTATCTGGAGATACCCCTTCCCCTGATGCCCCCATTCCTGAAATTTGATTTTTCCGAAGTCCCGGTACTTGTAGGTTCCTTTGCATTAGGGCCTGTATACGGTGTCATCATCGAGCTTCTCAAGAACCTGATCCATCTCCCTGTTACCGCAACTGCGGGCATCGGCGAGTTTTCAAATTTTGTTACGGGAAGCATATATGTATTCACTGCCGGAATGATATATAAGAAGCTTCGTACCAGAAAGGGTGCTGTCATTGCCATGCTGATAGCAACAGCGGCTCTGGCCATCGTTGCAGTCCCTTTCAACTACTTTGTTACACTGCCTCTCTACGGCAGCGTATTACACTTCCCCATCGAGGCGATACTGGAGATGTGCGCGGCTGTAAACACCCTTATTACCAGCAAGTGGTCACTGATCCTCTGGGGATTTGTTCCGTTCAATCTCTTTAAGGGACTGGTCGTCGCATTCGTTACATTCTGGATCTATAAACCGATATCCAGGATCGTAAACAAGACCTACGAGGAGACTCATTCAGCATCCTGAGATCCGGATGCAAACGAAGCGATGATCTCTATAGCCCTCTCCCCTTCCGGCCATTCAGGATGGCCTATGGGGAACACGTGGGTCATTACCCTGCCTCCTTCTGATGCCGCATCGTAAAAAATGCACGAGGGCAGGAGGGATGCAAGCTTCCTGTTATCTTCCCTGAGGAAATCATCGTCTCCCGTTATTACTGCAACTTTCATCTGTTTCAGCCTGTCTGCCATGGTCTTGAGGTCGTACATATAAGGCGGTATATCATCCCCTGCTGCAAAGAGAGCTCCGGGGAAATCGTTCCTGTCTATAGTGTAGCATCCGCATATGGGCGAGACTGAAAGGGCGTTGTCACATCCCAGTGCGGTCAGGACTGCGAGATATCCTCCTGCAGAATCACCTGTAAAATGGAAATATTCGAATCCGTACCTGGTCCTGACGTATTCCATGGCCAGGTCAATGTCCCGGGATATGCCCATGATCCCGCATTCAGGCATCAGGGTGTAATTGATGTTAACCACCGGGATCCCGGAACGCTTTGCCAGCCTCATGCCGAAGTTCCTGTCCAGCTCCTTGCTGCCATAGACAAAAGCCCCTCCGTGAATGAGGAAGAAGGCCGTATCTCCGGATATCTCATATCCCGGGTAATACACATCCAGAAGATGGTACGGGGAACCGTCGTCTGAATAGGGAATGTCTGAGAGCACGCCTACATCTCCGGGAAGTACCTCAGAGGACAGCCTGGGAGTATCGTATCTCAGACAGTCGTTGATGAATAATTCTGCTTTTCTAAGTATCTCATCCATACCTGCAGTATACACTACGCTTGGCCGCAATTCAGCACGCCAAATAAAAAACCGGTCCCGGGAATGACCCGGAACCGGCTTGAGATCAGCTGAAATGCTATCAGATCTTTCCGTCTGAACCCAGAACGTACTTGATCTTGTGTGCAACCATTTCCTTAACAGCCTGACGAGCGGGCTTGAGGTACTGGCGGGGATCGAAGTGATCGGGATGCTCAGCAAAGTACTTACGGATGTTGCCTGTCATTGCAAGACGGATATCGGAGTCGATGTTGATCTTGCAGACTGCGAGCTTGGCTGCCTCACGGAGCTGCTCCTCAGGGATACCTACGGCATCAGGCATGTTGCCGCCGTACTGGTTGACCATCTTAACGAATTCCTGAGGGACTGAAGAAGAACCGTGGAGAACGATAGGGAAGCCGGGCAGTCTCTTGATGCACTCTTCGAGAACGTCGAATCTGAGCGGCGGAGGTACGAGGATGCCGTCAGCGTTCCTGGTGCACTGAGCTGCTGTGAACTTATAAGCACCGTGTGATGTACCAATAGCGATAGCCAGTGAGTCACATCCTGTTCTGGATACGAATTCCTCAACCTCTTCGGGTCTGGTGTAAGCTTCCTTACCTGCCTCTACAACGACCTCATCCTCGATGCCTGCGAGAGTACCGAGCTCAGCCTCTACAACAACGCCGTGATCGTGAGCGTACTCAACAACCTGCTTTGTCAGTGCGATGTTATCCTCGAAAGACTTGGAGGAAGCGTCGATCATAACGGATGTGAATCCGCCGTCGATACATGACTTGCAGAGTTCGAATGTATCACCGTGATCCAGGTGGAGTGCGATCGGGATCTGGGGATTCTCCTCAACAGCTGCCTCAACGAGCTTTACGAGATATGTGTGGTTAGCATAAGCTCTGGCACCCTTGGATACCTGGAGGATAACAGGGCTGTTAAGTTCCCCTGCAGCCTCAGTGATACCCTGAACGATCTCCATGTTGTTTACGTTGAAAGCACCAATGGCGTAACCGCCGTCATATGCCTTCTTGAACATTTCAGTAGTTGTTACTAATGGCATGATAAATACTCCTTTGTAGTGAAATTACGAATTGCATCGTACATAGAAATGATAAAATGCCGGACTAACTAAGTCAATAAAACAAATAGGCAAAAGTGCAACATATGCATCATAAAATGCAGCTTGTGCGGATTTGTCGACACGGCGTCTCAGCTTTTGCTATATTCAGCTCATCAAGCAAACAGCAAAGGAGCTTAAAGAATATGAATACAAAGAAAATCATCAAGGTTACGGCAATCACACTGGGCATTATCGCTTTTATCGGAGCAGCAGGATCCGTCGCAATGGGCGGTTACATCGCAGACAGGATACTCCACCAGAACGAAGGCAAAGACACACACGGCAACAGCATCAAGCAGCTCGAGGTCTGGGATTATGATACGGAAGGCTTCATGAATACACATGAAGGCATCGATATCGAAGTGGCTGCGGAAGACGGCAACATGGCGCCTGCAACTTATTTCGACAACGGCAGTGACAAGTGTGTCATCCTCGTTCACGGCACAGGCGGAGACAGAGTATGCATATATCCCCTCGCTGAGCAGTATATTGAGGACGGATATGATGTTATCGCTATCGACCAGAGAGGAAGCGGTGTCAATCCTGATGACAGAGTTACATTTGGTATCAACGAGCAGCTTGATGTCAAGGCAATGGTCAGATATGCAAGAGACGAGATCGGTGCGGACAAGGTCATAGTTCACGGCCAGTCAATGGGAGCTGAGACAGTTGCTGTCTATGCATCCAACGTAACACCCGGAACAGCTGATGCAGCTGATGCGGTTATCTGCGATTCCCCTGTTCCCGGCATGGAGCTCATGCTCAGGGAGACGTTCGGTGACGGAGATACAGAGTCATTTCTGGCAAACTATCTTACAGGTACGAGCAAACTGTTCATGAAGGTCGTAAATGGTATCGATTACGATGATGCTGATACGATCAGCGTAGTAAAGAATGACCGCATCCCCACAATGATCATCGTGTCCGACAAGGACAAGGTCTGCCTTCCTTATCAGGTAGAACAGATTTATGATAATATTGCTTGTGAGAACAAGGTGATTCTCCATGTAGACAGTGCTCATATTGAGGGCGTTATCGACGATCCTGACGGATACATGAACAGTGTGGAGAGTTTCCTGAATGAAGCAGGGATCTGATAATGAAGCTTAACCTTTACGAAGATAAGAACAATACAGCAGAACATGTGGATGTGTATTACGCAAATATGCGTCCCGTCATAAGACAGATCATCGACTCAGTCAACTCAGAGCGCCCCTCCCTTCAGGGGCGCCCTGCTGATGAAGACATGGATGACGGCGAATCGGTCCTGCTGGACCCCAGAGATATCTACTATCTTGATCACATCGACCGCAAGCTTTTCGCATACACAAGAGAGGGTGTCTTCCGGCTGATGAACACATTGGCCTCATGCGAGGAAATGCTGTGGAATTACGGTTTCGTCCGTGTGTCAAAATCCAATCTGATCAACATCTATAAGATCAGGCAGTTAAAGCCGGATCTCAACATGAAAGTCTATGCCTCGTTTGACAACGGCGAGAGGATCTGCATCAACAGAAGCTACAAGAAGAGCTTTAACGAATACCTTCAGAGAATGAGGAGGATGAGCTGATGATCGCGAAGATTAAAGAATATCTTATCGAACTCTGCTGCGCCTATGCGTTCGTGTCAGTCGTCGGCGCGATAGTAAACATAATCGGCGGAACAGAGACAAATAATGTAAATGTCCTTGTCATGTTCGCATCATGTGCAATCGCCACGTTCGTGCTTTTCCTACACAACCTTTTCGACAGCGTCAGTCCGCTGGTAATGATAATAGTTCAGTACCTCGTTGCGTGTGCGCTCGTCGGTCTGATGCTGTGGATAATAAGTTCGTTTATAAGTCCCATCACACCAAAAGGATGGTTCGAGTACTACCGCTCATTTACCATTCCGTACGTACTCCTCGCAGGTTATTATTATTACAGGGTCTTCTCTGATGCAAAGAAACAGGACAACATTATCAGAGAGATACAGGAGAAGAAAGGAAACTTAGGAGATATATGAAGAAGCCGCGCTATAAAAACTTCCAGGATAAACTGATCAGCTTCCCGGGAAAGTAACACACTCCCAATTACAGGCAATAAAAGGGGCCGTCTTCATAACGATGACAGCCCCTGTTCTTTTCTCAGTTAAACTAAGATCAAGCCTTGCCTGCAGCGCCGAAACCTTCGCAGAGTTCCTTTGCCTTAGCAACGATAGCCTCACAGCCGGGCTTGAGGAGCTTACGGGGATCGTAACCCTTGCCCTCGAGGTCCTTGCCTGCTTCGATGTACTTACGTGTAGCATCAGCGAAAACGAGCTGGAGCTCTGTGTTGATGTTGATCTTGGATACGCCGAGCTCAACAGCCTTCTTTGTCTGCTCGAAGGGGATGCCTGAACCGCCGTGGAGAACCATGGGCTTGCCGCCGATAGCTTCCTTGATCTCAGCGAGACGCTCGAAGTTGAGGCCTGCCCAGTTCTCAGGATACTTGCCGTGGATGTTGCCGATACCTGCTGCGAGGAAGTCAACACCGAGATCTGCAATAGCCTTGCACTCTGCAGGATCTGCGAGCTCACCATTGGATGTAACGCCATCCTCTGTACCGCCGATACCGCCGACTTCACACTCTACGGATACACCCTTTGCATGTGCAAGAGCGATGATCTCCTTGGACTTTGCAATGTTCTCCTCGATATCATAGTGAGAACCGTCGAACATAACTGAGGAGTAGCCTGCCTCGATGCAAGCCTTTGCGCCCTCGTATGTACCGTGGTCGAGGTGAAGAGCAACGGGAACTGTGATTCCCATTGAATCGATGAGATCGTTGACCATGTCAACTACTGTCTTGTATCCGCCCATGTACTTAGCAGCACCCTCAGATGTCTGGATCATAACAGGTGTGTTTGTCTCCTGAACAGCCTTGAGGATGCACTGTGTCCATTCCAGGTTGTTTGTGTTGAAGGCAGGGATCGCATAGTGACCCTCGTGAGCCTTGTTGATCATTTCTGTAGCAGAAACTAATGCCATATTGTTTTTCCTCCTATGGGATATTTATTAACCGCATAATATAATACATTATTTTTATGAGATTACAAGGAAATATAACTTGTGACAGGCATTGATATGCCTTGCTCAACCTGATAATACCTGCATTTGTCCTCATCGTAAGCCAGGAGGAGCAGTTTTCCGTTACCTGCTGCCGTTCCGTCGATGTAATAATGGCTCGCACCATCATAAAACACATCGTGAAAGCCTTTCTCGCGTGCGAGAGAAGACGTTCCCACATGTCCTGCGATAACTGTCTTGTAAAATGCCCCGAAGGAAGCAGGATGTTTCCACAGGAACACCTCATCACCCGTGCCCCACATCCAATACTCTTCAGCCTCCTCATCTACACCTGCATGGACATAGATCTGAGTATCCGTCTGGAAGTAACTCTTCATTGATCTCATCCACTGCACCAGTTGTCCGTTGGTCTCCAGGACCATCCTGACTGCTTCTCTATTGAAATTTCCGAAAGGAACCTTTCCCTCCATCCCGCGTATCCCGGCAAGCTGCTCTTCAGTCACGAGGGTCCTGAACGTCTTGTAGCCCTGCTCTGAATCTGTCTTGAACCAGGAATCATAGAGCATCTCATCTGTCTCAGGCACAGAGCCGGAATATTCGTCTATCCAGTTAAGGATCATATCCTCGTGGTTGCCCTTGAGAACGATCACCTTGTCTGTACCATATTCATTCTGAAGATCATAGATAAACTGCAGCACCTGACCTGACTGCCAGCCATATTCTATATAGTCTCCGAGAAATATGATGCGGTTATCCCCTTTGAGATCGACCAGCTCCATCTTCTCCTCAAGTTTATCCAGGCACCCGTGGATGTCGCTTACCGCATATGTGATCTTACTTCCCATTTCCCTTCCTCCATCAATGCACAGATATCTGAGATATACAGCCAACTCCGGCTGAAGTCAATTCCATGTAAAACTCCTCTTCGGTTATGTCTGTTTGTTCGGATAATACTCTGGTGATGAAATCCTCTATCTCGCACACAAAATCGTCAAGCACCATGTTGGCACTGATCACGCAGATCTCCTCTCCGCCTACCTTGAGCCAGTCCGGTTTGAAAATGACCATGTCAAAGGAATGCTCCCAGCAGTCGGCCCAGATCCTGCTCTGGATCGCATATCCGTTCTCCGAGAAAATGGCATTGCCGCCATTAAGCGCATACTTCCACATTGGACAATAGCTTGTATATTGGCCGCCGGTGTAATTTGCTACTATGCGGCATTTGAGACCCTTATCCCTGAGATAGCCGGTCAGTTTGATCTCTTTCTGGTCCAGCTTACGGATAATGAGTTCTTCATGGCTTTCCAGGATCAGATATGCTTCTTCGCTACACAGATTAAGGACCCTCCGCATGCCCAGGTCTATCCTGAATGGCTCTTCATAATCGGAACTGCGGCCGGCAAGGAGATATGCTCTGTATCCTTCGATCTCGACCACAGCGCCAAGTCTGTATGCAAAGCCTTTATAGATCTTTGTCATATACACCTCCTATCCTCTTACAAAACGGACAAATGCTGCTGCCGTCTCATCAACGATCCCGTCATTTTCCAGTACATCCCCTGCAGTGATATATGCTCTGCCTTCCGGTATGTGACAGGTCACGAAGTCAGCCGCGTTTTTCCATTTACCTGACCCGAACCTCAGGAGCACAGAATCACCGTCCCTGTCGCAGATCTTATTAGGAGAGCTAACTGATGATCTGTTCCTGACCAGATCCTTTACGAACATGATCTTGCCGTACTGTGTATGGCAATTGCCTGAATCAGGGTCTATATCGCTCTCAAAGAGCGTAAGCCAGTACTCCCGTCCCTCATACTCACAACTGATCCAGCAGCACATTCTCCGGTCATTGTATTTGGTCTTTATGCCGTGACCGCCACGCTCTCGGATCGTCAGATCCTCGATCTCAAAGTCCTTCAGTGCATTGACCAGTTTTGTTCTTGCCTCTGCAAGAAGACTGATCTTCAGTTCATCGAGTTCTTTAATACTTAATCTTGTGTTCATGATCTTTCCTCCTGTTAGAAATTATCCATGGCCTTAAACCACAGAGCATCATAGTTTTGATCGTAGTTCTCAGGCTCTGTCAGGAACTTATCTATAAGCTCCCTGTATCTGCCGATAAAGTCATAATCCACGCCGAATTCAAATGCATCCAAAGTATTGGCGCAAGGTACGACCAGAACTTCAGAAGACGCTCCGAGCAGATGCCATCTGTGTTTCTGGATAACATAACCGTTTCCCGAGAAGATACCGATCCCGGTGTCATAGAGCGTCAGTTTTTCTTTGTAGTTATTGATACGATCACTGTAATTTAGTGATCTGCACTTATACCCTCTGATTCTGATGTGATCACACAGATCCAGTTCGCCCGGCTCCAAAGTCTCGATCACATAATCATTGCCTACATGAAGGATCAGATGCATTTCCTTCGACAGAAAAGCCAGCTTTCTCCTCCTGCCGATATCGATAACATATTTATTACCTACACCATACCTCAGGATAAAAGCATTTCCTCCTTCGATATCAATGACATTCTGCAGATCGGTTACATAGCCTGATATAACGTTTTTCATATGCGTCTCCAATTTATAATCAATTCTCCGATATGTATCCCGTGCGGCTTATCCATCGCAAGATCGTTATCAGATTGGATACATATTCCTTCTATGCCGTAGGGGATAAGAGTATTCTTCTTTTTCTCGATGAGTTTTTGCAGCGGTTCCAGTGACTCAACATTTGAACTGACGATCACGATCTGGCTCAGGAACACAAGATCCCCGATAAATGAAATATCCGTAATGTTCTTCCCTTTGTAAATGTAGAGCTGCTCAAGATTCTTGAATCTACTGATAAAAGAATAATCAGAAAGGTCATCTGAAGTCACTATTGTCCTGACATCCAAATGATCGCTTGCTGCGGTAGCCTCTTCCGGCGTCAATGTCTCATCGGGAACCTGGAAGTTCATACATGGCCCGTCATACTTCCACGGGAAACGATAGATATCATTGGCCTTTTTCTTTTTGTCTGTTACTACTTCGATAGATCTCATAAAAAGATCACCTCCTGTTTTGTGAATTTGGTTTTCACTAATAATATGGAGGCGATGCTTTCAGGATTTTGAAAATAGCCGTTAAGGCTGCATTTTATTGGTTCTTGCGACTATCAGACTATTAACGTTACTCAGCATTCTCTCAACTTTATCAATTTCCGGAGTAAAGATAGTATCTTTTCTATCTATATATCTCTTTACATCATTATCAGTAAGTCTTTCCCCTGTTATTATGTCTATCGGCATGCCGCCATCCACAAAATCCTCCATCATAAAGAATTTGATGTATGTGTCAAATGACCCGAAGTGTTCGAAGAACAGCTTCAGATCTTCTTTATCCCAGAATGGATATAAAATATCAGTCTTATTCTTGTGTTCATCAGGCTTATTATTGTGTTCGTCATAGAAATGCTTTATCTCCAAAAGAGTCAGGTCCACCCTGTCCTGAATATAACTTGAACGCTTCTCTGATCCGCCTCTTTTTAAATTGTATTCCTGAACTTGTCTCGGCCATAAAAAAGAGCCTCCGATGCTGCGGGTATTAAATACCCATTCGACAACATTCGATATAACCTCTTTATATCTGTCTTCACTTATTGCTTTTGCAAGCTTCACATAGTAATCATAGGGATGCTTACGATCCGGAGCAGAGAATCCAAACTGGTCTGAGAAAAGAACAAAAAGTATTTCCTTGTTCTCATACACCTGTATTCCATAATTTTCCGCTTTGTCTCCAAATATAGCCTTGTATTCCCATTTGCCATTAAGGACTCTCTTTTCCTGCGTGTTAAGAAATGATGCCAGATCATTATAGAACCCTGCGTTCATCGTCGCCATGGCATCCGGATCATTATACGGATCATAGAGCATCTCAAGATCCTGTGATGATTCATAGAGCATCTCAAGGTACTTTGTATAAACCTTTTCCCACTCGTCATACTTATAATACTCATGTTTAAGAATATAACTATTAACCATAAAAGTTCCTCCCCGTCTTATAAACAATATGGTTCATTTGCTTTCAGGATTTTGAACTGACGTGTATATCCTTACAATTTGAGAATTTATCTGTATTTTATATTCAGAAATTCTATCTTTTCTTTGATCTTCTCTCTTATGCCCTCATCCAGGACTTCGAGCTTGTCGGAATACTGCAGCGCAAAAGGAACCATCATCGCCGGCGAAGTCGTAAGTTCGACGATCTTGAACCCTTCCTCACACGGCTCATCTGTGAGCTTGAAATGATCGCCGAACCACTCATGCAAAGTCGTGTAGATCCTGTCATCACTACAGTCGATCTTCATCCGTATAAGGCGGGGGTTGTCATAGCCCATATAAAGGTGCTGAGCCATGTATTTCTCAGGATCCCAGTTGCCTGTGAGCAACGGAAAAGCACCAGGCGAAGCAAGTTCGATCGGAACGCCCTTCATCACCTCCACATCAGACATCAGGTCGATGCGGAAATGCTTGATATGGTCATCGCCTTTGCGCATTCCAATAAGGAAAAAATTGTCATGGTAGCATATAGTGTGGTACGGACTGATTATGTGAGGCTCCCTTGTCGTATGGATCATCTCACCGTCCTCTGTATATTTATTGAACCAGAATCTGATCTGCTCCAGATTATTTATCGCCTTCTGTATCGCTATTATGTTGCAGCTCACCTGACTCCTTGTGCCGTATCTTCCGCATATGCATTTCTTACCGCCATCGGCCAAAGGATTATTGTAATAACGGCTTGCCGTATCTATTAGTTTGCTTATCACTTTTTCCTTCTCTTCTGTATCGAACAGATCAGAGAAATTTACGAGCATGATAAGCCGGTCTAAAGTATCATTGTCAAATGGATGATCGTAGTAGATATTCCCCGTATCCCGTGTATATTTTTTGACCTTAAACTTATCCACTTTCAGTTTCTCTACATAAGTTTTTTCATTAGTGATACAGATCCCGTCATTGCCAAGTTCCATAAACATCTCGGCAAATGTCTTGTAGAGTGTATTGTCTCCTTCATTTGAAGTATTCTTATACACACCGTTACGGTACGCTTTCAGGAGTTCAAAAAGCTCCTTAGATGATACTTTATGATCTTTATCGGTCTGTTCGCGGAGTATCTTCAAAAGCTGAAGTGTGAGTCTTTCTGTACTGAAGCCTCCAAGTTTGGACCCCTCCGGAATATCTATCCCTTCGCTGTGTTCATCACCTTTCGATACAAAATCCAGATCATCAACATCTACACGCCTGGCAAATCTATATGGTCTGTCTGCTATCCCCAGTGTATTCATCTGGACAAAGAATTCCCTGTTGATCTCTCTTTCCATAGCCGGTTTGGCATATGTAAGGAGCTTGGCTTCACCTTCAATATCATATGTCAGGAATGATTCGCAGAAACCTGACCATCCTGCCTGTTCCAGATCATCGATAAGCTCTTGCCGTGAGATCACATCCGGAAGCCTATCAATACACTTCAGACGCTCATTCACAAGAGATCTGATGATGTATTCTTTATATGTCGTATATATCTTCTCCCATGCACTGTTCACCTCTTGCGGAGTTCCATTATATATCTTGTCAAGCAATTCTCTCTCTTCTTCTCTGCTGAGCCTCTGATCTTCCATCTTTATCCTTCCTCATTTCATCCATTGAACACCTTGCGGAACTCCGTGATGTTCCTGCCGTCTTCCCTGCCATATACAGCAAATCTGATCTCTTCAAAGTATCTGCCGCAGCCTTCATCTTCTATGACCTGACGGAAATACCCGGCAACCTTTTCAGGGTCATTGCCGAAAGCACCGCATCCCCATGCGCCTAACACCATGCTCCTGTATCCGTACTTGGCCGCTGCTTTGCACATGATCCTGATCCTTCGGATGAAAGTCTCTTCGATAGTCCCGGCGGAGGCGAGCAATGCCGCACCACGCCTGTTTGGAGCCGGAACTGTTACAACTCCTACTTTGTAAGGATGTTCGAGCAGCGCGAAACCCTCACCTCTGAATACTACTACTTCGGGGGAGATCAGCATGTAATCAGACTCTACCTGACCTATATGCGTGTTGTTATACCTGTACATCTCAGAAGCTTCAGCGGAACTTATGGATGCGTATAATGTGCTCGTCCTGCACAGGGCCTCCTCCTGCGCAACAGCTCCGTGAAGGAAACCTCCGCCCGGAACATGAGCATTTGCAAAGTTCATTACAAGCGGTTTGTTCAGGCCTTCCGATGCCGCAAATGAATCATCATTTACAACACTGAACCTGCACATGCTGCCCCGGTCCATGTGGGAAAGATCCTCAGCCAGGAGCTCCTGCCCCATCTGCGGAGTTATGACGATGACCTCGCTGACATCCACATCATCGAACCTAACCTCGCGTCCTGAGGCCAGGTATCTGCCTTCACCGGTGATCTTTATGGTTTCCCGTGCTATCTGAACATTATTCATATGCGTTCCTTATCTTATGAAATGAGTCCACTGACGGGGTTCTTTCTCCGGAAGACCGTATTCCTTTCTGCCCAGTGCAATGCTCTTGATCAGGAAAGACATATTTCTGGCAAGTACCCTCATGGTCTGCATACCCTCCAGATCCAAAGCGGCCTCCCCCTTATCCCTGCCGTGCACAAAGTTCCAGTACTGGCTGGGAGCTACAGGCATGTTGCTGATGGTGAAGTATTTGTTGAGCTCATCGTATGTGGCAGAGCAGCCTCCTCTTCTGGCTACGGCAACACTTGCTCCTACTTTCATGGTCTTGTCGAAATGAGAACTGTAGAACAGCCTGTCCAGGCATGCGATCAGGGTGGCATTCGCAGATGCATAATACACGGGTGAGGCTACGATGAGTCCGTCAGACTCCTCAAATTCCCGGGCGATCTCATTTACTTCATCATCAAACACGCACTTCCCTGTGGCGGAACATCCGTTGCAGGCAACACATCCTCTGATCGCCTTGTTTCCTATCTGAAAGACCTTTGTTTCTATTCCTTCCTGATCAAATGTCTTTACCAGTTCCTCTACTGCAGCTGACGTATTGCCGTCTTTCCGCGGACTGCCGTTGATAATCAGTACTTTCATCTGCTGATCCTCCCTCTTTTTATCACACAGATTATAACAGAAATGGCTTCGGCATGACATTTTCAGGCTGTTTGTCGAAATTATTTTGATTATCAAAATAATTCCACATCTTTGCCGCATATTGTTGTATAATAATCACAGTCATGCGTATACAATGCAGACAATAAGAGGGATAAGCGGCCCTCTTCCACCAGACAATTACTTGAAATACAAAGGATCTCCCCTATGAACTATAAGATATATGACAACAACGCAGATGAATGGGTACTTCTGATCCACGGACTGGGAGGCAGCATCAATACCTGGAAGTATCAGATCGGGGAACTTACCGATTATAACGTACTGGCTGTCGATCTGGAGGGACATGGTAATACTCCCGTGGACCGCCGCGGTCATCTGCTGGCCGGTGCCTCCTCCGACATCAATGATATCCTGGAAAAGGAAAACATCGGCAAGGTCCACATCATATCCATGTCGCTGGGCACGCTCGTTGCGATGGAATTTGCCTTTGCACATACTGAAAAGGTCAAGTCTATCATCCTTGCAGGGTTCGTAATGAACCTGGGCCTGGGTTACAAGACCCTACTGGCCATTGTTGAAGGATTCAAATACATCGTACCCAAGAAGTTCTTCTACCCCATGTTCGCCAACATCATGATGCCCCGCAGGAACCATAAGAAGTCCCGTGATTTCTTTATCAGGGAATCCGTCAGGATGAAGAGTGCTGCCTTCAGGATGTGGCTGACGGAACTGTACAGGACACAGTTCAAGCTGGACGATTACCTGTCAGTTATCAAGGAGAACAGGCTGCCCGTCTTTCTGATCTCCGGAATGCAGGATTATTTCTTTGTAAACAGCGTAAAGAGGACACACAAAAAGATGAGCGAATCAACTCTCTGCTTTATCGAGAAATGCGGCCATGTCTGCAGCATTGAAAAGCACGATGTATTCAACCGTCTCATGCTGGATTTCCTCCATGGATTAAAGAATTCTCCCGTATCTGCCTAATCCGGCATGTGATCGATCACACTCTGTCAGTTTTTCTTTTCAGCAAGTTATAGAACGGCCTGTTCACCAGTCCATACAGTTCGTTTATTACCATGCCGGCAAGATAGAGCAGCATGCAGAACAGTATGATATGTCCCAGCATGATGAGAGGAGAACTGCGGACATGATCTTCAATGCTGAACAATCTGATGAAAAACAGATGCGTAATATAAACGGTGAACGCAGCTCCCGATACCCTGTTGATGACTTTATTGTTCCTGATGTTGAGTTTGCGGAATATCACGAATAACAAAACTGCCTCAGCAATGATCAGTGGATTATGAAGTGCAAACTGCACCAGCACTTCTTTATATACCGTCTTGTCAAAAAGTACCCATGCCAGGTCTATTATTATCACCACGATCAATCCCAGAACAGGTTTGTAGATCTTGAGATCTGATACCTTTTCATCGATCCTCCTCAGAAAGGCTCCGGCTGTATACAAACCTGCAAAATTGATCACCTGCGCGGCATTATCCCTGCCGCCTCCTACAGGATTGGCCCAGGAGAACATGCGGTATGAATAGAAACTTATGCTGTTGAGCAGGATAGGGATCAATGAGAAGAACACGAACATCAGCAGGACAAGGATACCTAGCTGTTTATCTGAACATGCTGCAATGGCTTTGTTGATGTAAGGAGACAAGATATAGATGACAGAGTATATGATTATGAACCAGTAGTTGGGAAGTATCCCGTTATTGATACTGTCAAAGGAAATGACTTCTTTTTGCACGATACTTATCACCACAGAATAAACGGCAAGGAACACCAGACATCTGACGAACAGATCCAGAGGTTTTCTGACGTTGATCTCCTTTTTTCCTGACAGATAATATCCGGTGATCAATACAAAGATGTTGACTGCGCAAATGGATATGCATTCCAGCAGATAGAGGATCAGTTCGTTTACGGAACCGGTCTGAACATAACAGAATCCTCCTCCCAGACTGCCGTTTATGTAATGGCTGACCAGAACCAGGAACATCGCAACGATACGCAGCAGTTCGATCCCTGAATCTCTTGTTTTGTGCCCGCTGATATCCGCCATCTGTTTTCCTTTCAAGTTCAGGTCAATTGCGTTCATAAGATATATTCTATCACTATCTTGTATAATGAAAGTAGCACAATGGCAACCATGGATTGGTGTTAATGGACAAACGGTCCGTTTATACTGATCCCGGAGGTGACAGATATGATCTTTTCCGAGAAACTTCAGATATTGCGAAAGAACAAGGGACTGACCCAGGAGACTCTCAGCGAGAGGCTGGGAGTGTCCAGACAGGCGGTGGCCAAATGGGAATCAGGACAGGTCTATCCTGATATTTCCAACCTGATCCAGATCAGTGAACTGATGAATGTCAGCGTTGACTACCTGGTCAAGGATCAGGACTGTGCAGTGAATATCAGAAACACAGACGATCCCGACACGGAGGAACTGATCAGCTTCAGGCTCGAAGCAAACGTAAATACATACGCGGGATTCATGAATGAGACTAGACCTTCCAGACCCGCCTCACATGATTTCAGATATGAGAACGGCCGTTACATGTACCACGATACATACGTGGGCGGTGAGAGATTTTCCGGCGAGGAAGCGATATGGAAGGACGGCATCCCCGTCTATGCCATGAACTATTCAGGCAGGGTAACCGGTGACGGATTCAGCGGAAATTTCCTCAAGGAAGCTCTCCGGGCAGCTGACAGAAAGATGCCTTACAGAGGACCTGAGATCTACAGCTCAGGAGAATATACATACAGGTGCAGCGTTACAGGAGATATTACCTGGTTTCAGGGATATGAAGAGATTTACCTGAAGGACGCAAAAGTATACGAATGCGTATTCCACGGAGGAATGGTCAGATAAGGATCACTGATCAGGCTGCTGGCCGTCATGAGCCTGCCATGCACACTCAGTGATCTGCATGTCCGTAAATACGGCGGTAAAGGACGAGTTCTCGGGGCTGCAGGCATAGATGCCGAATCTGATCCTGCCGGATCCCTCCCACATGTGGCACACACGCATCTGAGTATATGTCACGCCGTCACGCGAACATTCCACACAGTAATCGTCCTCACGCCTGCTGAAACGGTACCACATCACGCGGACATCTGCAGGAATGGCAGTCGTAGCCCAGTCGGAATAACCATGGTTCGTAACAACGGAACCCAGATGCGAGAACTCGCCGTTCTCATACTCAACGGATGCCTTCAGCCAGTTTTCCGGATCCAGATACATGACTATGCCGCACTGATCGAACCTGTGGCTGCTCTGTGAAAAATCCGTCCTGACGATAAAGGAGAAATACTTCTCATCAGACTCCATCTGGAGGACCGGGGCATTATCGTTCCTGAAATGATAGTAAGTCCTCTGCCACAGATCAGTTCCGGGTTCGGTAGTGATCTCGATCCTGCCGGGGGTGACAGAGTAATCTTTGGGTTCATGTGTCCATTTCATCTGCTGTACGTTCATTTTTCCGGTCTCCTTATCCTCTACAAGGTCATCTGAATATTACTTTTATTATAATTGAGTTTTGCTCCGACCTGTGTTAATCTTAACCGGTACCTGATGAGAAGATGAGACCTCCGGTCGATTCTGACAATAAGGGCATCCCGCATAGATCATCATCAATGCCGTGCCCTTACGTGGTACGGCATTTTAAGTTTTCAGGAGGCAATATGGAAACAAGAGTAGCAGTGATCAGCATGATCGTAGGAAAGAACGGCGACATAGAGAAGCTCAACGGACTTCTGCATGAATATGGTGAACTGATCATCGGCAGGATGGGTATCCCCTACCGTGCAAAGGGCATCAACATCATCAGCGTTGTCCTGGATGCACCTCAGGATGAGATCGCAGCACTTGCCGGCAAGATCGGCAATCTGGAAGACATCAACGTAAAGACTGCATATTCTAATGTCTGATACGGATCTTTTGATCGACAAGCTCTTCCACACAGGCCATCTGGAAGAAGATGAATACAGGTGCCTGATCGACGGCAGAACGGATGAGCTGGCCGGTAAGCTTGCCGCCCTCGCAGTTCAGAAGAGAGAAGGGATCTACGGCAAGGACGTATTTATCCGCGGCCCGATCGAGATCTCCAATATCTGCAGGAACGACTGCTATTACTGCGGGATCAGGAGGAGCAATACAGAATGTGACAGATACCGTCTGACACAGGAAGAGATACTGGCATGTGCTGATACCGGATATGAACTGGGATTCCGCACTTTCGTGCTCCAGGGCGGAGAAGATCCATTCTTCAGCGATGACGTATTGTGCAGCATCATATCGGAGATCAAGTCCCGTCACGGTGACTGTGCCGTAACCCTCTCCATGGGCGAGCGGTCAAAGGAAAGCTATCAAAGGCTCTACGACGCCGGAGCCGACAGGTATCTTCTCCGCCACGAGACGGCAGACAGGACCCATTACGGCAGACTGCACCCGGAGGAGATGTCATTCGATAACAGGATGAGATGCCTTCAGGATCTGCGTGACATCGGTTACATGGTAGGCTGCGGCTTTATGGTCTCATCTCCGTATCAGACGTCGGCAGAACTTGCAAAGGACCTGAGGTTCATTGAGGAGTTCAGACCTGACATGTGCGGAATAGGTCCCTTTATCCCCCACAAGAACACTCCGTTCAGGGATGAGGAGCAGGGATCTGCAGAGCTCACATGTTATCTGCTCAGCATCATAAGACTCATATACCCATCCATCCTCCTTCCCGCCACAACAGCTCTGGGAACATCGGATGTGGTAGGAAGGGAAAAAGGAATACTGGCAGGTGCCAACGTCATCATGCCGAACCTGTCACCCGTAAGGGTCAGGAAGAAATACGAACTGTACGACGGCAAGATATGCACGGGCGAGGAAACCGCAGAATGCATCAGATGCCTGGAAGGCAGGATAAACAAGATAGGTTATAGGATCGTCGTCGACAGAGGCGACATCAGAAAGGAATAAAAATGTACAAATACGACCCCAAATCATTAAACGCAGATGAATTCATCAACGACGCCGAGATCCGCGCTACCCTTGAGTATGCGGAGGCAAATAAGAACAACGTTGAGCTGATCGATCAGATCCTCGACAAGGCCAGACCTGTCAAGGGCGAGAAGGGATATGTCTGCAAGGGACTCACACACCGTGAGGCTTCAGTCCTTCTGGCCTGTGAGATCCCCGAGAAGATCGAGGAGATCTATAAGATCGCAGAAGAGATCAAGATGGCATACTACGGCAACCGTATCGTTATGTTCGCCCCTCTCTATCTGTCTAACTACTGTGTCAACGGATGTCTGTACTGCCCTTACCACATGAAGAACAAGACGATCCCGCGTAAGAAGCTGACTCAGGAAGAGGTCAAGGCAGAAGTCATTGCGCTGCAGGACATGGGTCACAAGAGACTGGCGATCGAAGCAGGTGAGGATCCGGTAAACAACCCCATCGAGTACATCCTCGAGTGCATCAAGACGATCTACTCCGTACACCACAAGAACGGCGACATCAGACGAGTTAATGTAAACATCGCCGCCACGACGGTCGAGAACTTCAGGAAGCTCAAGGAAGCAGGCATCGGAACATACATCCTCTTCCAGGAGACATACCATAAGGAGAGCTACCTGAAGCTCCATCCCACGGGTCCCAAGCACGACTACAACTACCACACCGAAGCACACGACCGCGCAATGGAAGCTGGCATCGACGATGTAGGTCTCGGCGTTCTCTTCGGACTCGAACTCTACAAGTATGAATTTGCCGGACTCCTGATGCACGCAGAGCATCTGGAGGCAGTTCACGGCGTAGGACCCCACACGATCAGCGTTCCGCGTGTCAAGAAGGCAGACGACATCGATCCTGACCAGTTTGACAACGGCATCGATGATGAAACCTTCGTTAAGATCACAGCCTGCATCAGGCTCGCCGTTCCCAACACGGGAATGATCATCTCCACAAGGGAGAATCAGGCAGTAAGAGAGAAGATGCTCAGGGTCGGCATCAGCCAGATCAGCGGCGGTTCCAGAACATCCGTCGGCGGTTACACGACAGAAGAGCGTCCCCACGATACGGAGCAGTTCGATGTGTCAGACCAGAGGACTCTCGATGAAGTCGTCAGATGGCTCATGGAAAACGACCACATTCCTTCATTCTGCACCGCATGCTACAGGGAGGGCAGAACGGGAGACAGGTTCATGTCGTTGTGCAAGAGCGGCCAGATCCTGAACTGTTGCCACCCCAATGCATTGATGACTCTGGCAGAATATCTCGAAGACTATGCTTCACCCGAGACAAAAAAGATCGGATATGAGATGATAGAAAGAGAACTGAAGCGAATACCTAAGGAAAAGGTAATGAACATCGCCAGGGAAAATATCGAAGCAATCAGGAGCAGTAATCGCAGAGATTTCCGTTTCTGATACAGGAGATCTGACATGGGATTAAATGATACCCCTTCCTCGGAGAGGATCCATATCGGTTTCTTCGGCCTGAGAAATGCCGGGAAATCCAGTCTTATCAACAAGGTTACGGGACAGGAACTGTCCGTGGTCTCAGACGTAAAAGGGACCACTACTGATCCTGTCCGTAAGGCCATGGAACTGCTCCCTCTGGGACCTGTAGTAATGATAGATACTCCCGGTCTCGACGATACAGGGGAGCTGGGTGCCATGCGTGTGGACAGAGCCAGAAAGATACTGGAACAGACGGATATCGCCGTTCTGGTCACGGAATCATCAGATCAGCTGACGGATGAGGAGCAGGAGATCGTAGCATCCTTCGAGGAACGGAAAATCCCCTACATCATTGCCTGCAATAAATCAGACCTCAGATCGCCCGGCGGGCTGAGCGGAGACAATGTGATCTATGTCAGTGCCGAGACCGGTCATAATATCCATGAGCTCAAGGAGATGATCGCCTCTTTTGGCAGACAGGTCACGGTTGAGAACCATCTGGTCTCCGACCTGATCAAAAAGGGAGAGATGGTAGTACTCGTCATCCCCATTGATGAATCAGCTCCCAAGGGCAGGCTCATCCTTCCCCAGCAGCAGGTCATGAGAGATATACTGGATGCAGGTTGCTTTTTTACGGCATGCCGTCCGTCTGAGCTTGCCTCTTTGCTGGATTCCCTGTCTTCCAAGCCAGGTCTGGTAATAACTGATTCCCAGGCATTCGGAGAGGTGTCCAAGATAGTTCCAAAGGATATCAAGCTCACATCCTTTTCCATACTCATGGCCAGATACAAAGGTGACCTCAAGCTCCTTACGGAAGGAGCCAGAAAGCTCTCATGCCTGAATGACGGAGACAAGGTCCTGATCGCTGAAGGCTGTACCCACCACCGCCAGTGCAATGACATCGGAACAGTCAAACTGCCCAACTGGATACGCAAGTACACCGGCAAGGACATAAAATTCTCCTTTGTCTCCGGTGGTGATTTCCCTGATGATCTGTCGGGATATGACCTGATCGTCCATTGCGGAGGATGCATGCTCAGCAAAAAGGCAATGGAGTACAGATTGAAAAAAGCCGGGTCACAAGGCGTGCCGATAGTCAATTACGGAGTTGCCATAGCACAGATGAAGGGAATCCTTGACAGAAGCCTTCTTCCCCTGAATACCTGATGATCTTATGCAAATAATCAACTGGACCTTTATAGCCCTTTTTTCCATCACTGCTGTATTCTATCTCAGCCGCACTTTCATGCTGGAAGGTAAGAACATAAAGATCCGTCAATCAGAAAAAGGATCCGGCCTGTCCCGTTATGAGATCATCGCTCTGGCGGCGGCAGCAGCCATCGCTGTCATCCTCAGATTAGTCATGTTCGGAACCATTCCGTGCGGAGTCAACCAGGATGAGGCAATGGCCGGGATCGATGCATATTCACTGTCACGTTACGGAACAGATCATTACGGTACGTTCCTGCCGGCCCATCTTTATGCCTGGGGTAAGGGCCAGATGAGCAGCCTTATGTCATATTGCATGGTCTCCTGGATCATGGTATTCGGACTGGAGACCGCCGTGATCCGAATCCCCACCCTGCTGCTGAGCATAGCAGGCCTAGGCGGACTGTTCTTTCTGATGAGAAAACTATTAGGCAGGGATCCGGCTCTTTTTGCCCTGTTCTTTGCCTCGATCAATCCCTGGCATTTCATGCAGAGCAGATGGGCGCTGGACTGCAATTATTTTCCTCATCTGTTCATCATCGGATCATGTCTCCTCGTATATGGGATCGAAAACAGGAAGCTGTTATATGCTTCAATGATCTTCTTTGCAGGATGCATGTATTCATACGGAGTGGCTTTCTACACCGTTCCGCTGTTCCTGATCATTTCATCCGTCGTCCTGTGCATCCATAAAAAAGCGCGGGTCCGGGATATCCTGATATGCATAGCCATCTATCTCGCACTTGCGTGGCCAATATGCACGACAATGATAATCAATTTCCTGAAGATAGATACCGTAAGTCTTCCTTTTGTGACCATGCAGTATTTTGACAAGAGCATCAGGATGAGCGACCTGGCCATGTACAAGGATTATCCAATTGAGATGATCATCATCAGCTTCCGTTCCTTCTTCGAGGTATCTGTCTTCCAGGCAGACGATCTGCCGTGGAATGCGATAAACAGCTTCGGTTCGCTCTATAAGATGTCCATCCCCCTTGTAATACTCGGATTCTTCATCTGCCTGTTCAAGAGCATAAAGGAAAAGGATACATCCAAAAAGATCATCTACATCCTGACCGTTGTATACGGTCTGTGTGTATTCGTTACGGGAATGCTGATCGTATCCAGCAATATCAACAGGATCAATATCGCGTTTTACGCCAATATGATCTATGCGGTCACCGCCATTTATTTCATCTCCGCCAGGATCAGATATTTCCGCTATATAGCATTTGCTGTCTATACCATATTCTTCGGCATGTTCGCCTTTACCTACTTTACAAAATGGGCGGAAGAGAGCAAAGGATTTTATTACCACGACTTTGTAAGCGCTCTGGAGTATGCCGATTCCCTCGACTGTGACAGATACTACATCACCATATATACAGAGCATAACGTCAGCGAGGTCCTGACACTCTACACCATGAAGATCGACGCAAAGTATTATCAGGGTGTGACTGATTCGTGGGACGGCAAGGACATTCCCTACACCGAAAGGTTCATTTACGGATCACCTGAGGAGACATCGCCTGTGGCAACACCGGGTGTAGCAATGATAGTAACCGACCGTCAGCTGGAGGAAAGATATGAACTGTCCGGATGGGACCGTCACGACTTCGGATTCTATAACGTTATGACGCCTTCCGCTTCTCAACAACCCTGAACAGCATCGGATATACGCCCAGCAGGATAAAGACTATCAGAAAATATCTGACGCTCCTGGTAAGATATGCCATTGCCGTTCCGCTCTTCAGGAATTCCTCGGTAAAAGGAAGCTTGAACAGCCAGCTCAGCAGTGCAAAACCTGCAAATCCTCCCACAACTCTTAGGACCATGAACAACGGCTTTCTGGTATCCTCGAACTTAACGAACTTCTCTTCGAAGGGAATGACGAGGAAGAGTCCGGCCATAACGCCTATTGCAGTGAAGTAATCATCAGTGCGGCAATAGAATAATCCCACGAGAGATACTGCAAATATGATCAGATGTACTATCCACTGTCTCTTGATCTTCTTCTGGAGGAAATAGATCAGGAACGCAACACCGTAACCCATTACCCAGCCAAAGATAACGTCAGTGGGATAATGAACGCCCAGGATAATCCTGGACAGGCCGACGAGTATGGGGAGTCCTACTGCTATTGCGGTAAGGACCTTCTTTCTCTTTTCCAGTGCCAGGAAACAAAATACGTTGGAGCTGTTAGTGGAATGGCCGCTGGGAAATGAATAACCCTGTGCAGCTATATCGAAATTATCGTAATTGGAGTCCGTGGGAGCCTGCAGGCACTTGATCGCCGCATGATCCATATATGGCCTTCTCCTGAGGACGATATTCTTGACCAGAGGATTTACAGCTATGGCGGTCACTATGCTGACGCCGATCCTCTTGCCCAGCTCCTTGTCAAAACTCCAGTAGATGAATCCGAGCATGCAGATCATCAGCGTCTGGTTGCCCAGCTCGGACATGGCGGCGCCTATGTAATATGCGGCATCACCTAGGAACTTCTGGATCCATATCATCAAATCTGGTTCAAAATCAAAAAAGAATGTTACTCCGTCCATTATCCCTGATCCTTGTATCTTTCCCTCATATTGAGGATATACCCGGACAGACGTTCTATCCTGTCCTCATCGTATCCGCTCTCTGCAAAGAACCTTCCTATCTCATCAACGCTGTATTCGCCATAAATGAGCTTTGCACGGCACAGATAGTAGAGACCTACCGTGGAAATGAGATCTTCGATCTCAGAATCAGTAAGGATGCTGCGGGCTATGGAAAGAGCGTGATCTCTCTCATCAGACATGAGCTTCTTAAGATCTGATATCGTGTTAAGCCCGAAGAACTGCAGCAGAGGGAGATAGTGCTCTGACTGGGACTCCGTGAGCGATGCGCCTGTTATGGATGCGATATCGTCATTGAGCGCGGTATATTCACTGCTGCATCTGATAAACTGCGCCAGCGTGACCCTGTTCAGAGCCATGTCATCTGCCCTTTCGTTCCTGATGCTCTCGATTACTTCATTCTCGTATGCTTCAAGCCTGTTCTTGATCGTCATGAAATAGCCGTCTGCTATCTCCAGGAGACTTGCTACCCTGGCAAAATCACGCCTGACCTCACGGGGGACTGCGATCTCTGATTTATAACCCATGTCATGCTCGATCTCAGCCCATGTATGCTGGAGCATGGTCCTGATCTGGATCTCGAACCTGATGCCGCTTTCCGGCCCCTCGAGATCCGTGAGACGGCAAATGTAATGCATGGACAGGTATCCGAATGTGGACGGATCCAGGATCTTTCTCTTGTCAATTGAATTATCTGCATCAATGCTAAAACTGTCACATATGATGGAACTCACCTGATCGACCTGATCCGGGAAATAGCATATTACCCTGAGACCTACTACGTCAGTCATGTCATCAATGGAGTGATACTTGCCTGCCTTGCGTCTCAATTTGTCCAGTACGGAAGATCTTTCCTTGATCCTATAGGCAATGTGAACACGGGAAATGCCGTTGTCAGCCAGTATGCGGGATAACTTGTCATGAGCTGCATCCGCCAGTCTGCGGTACAGTTCCTGCTTGGAATCGTATTCACTAATGATCTCTCTGGTATATTGATTCATCTAGATATAATATCACATACTGAGAAGATCGGGCAAAGTAGCTTCAAAGTCCACGCCATACCAGGGTTTTTCAGGGTCCTTTAGTGTGACCTCGATGGTATGAGCAGTATGGTCGGCTGCTATCTTCATGGCCTCCTGTCAGGTCTTGCCTCTCATGATCTCCCCAACGACGACGGAAGAGAACAGATCGCCGGTTCCGTGAAATGCGGCACCTATCTTTCTGTTCTGATAAACGAATCTCTCACCGGTCGTATTGTCGATTCCCATTACTCCGGTCTTGCCCTCTTCCAGGGATACGCCCGTAAGTACCGTGACCTTTGCACCCAGCCCGGCCGTCCTGTCCAGGAGCTCTGTGACATATGATTCGTCATACTCCTCCTTATAAGGCATGCCGGTCATCATGGATGCCTCTGTGATATTGGGAACGATTATGTCAGCATATGAGCAGAGCTCAGCATTCGCCCTGACATAGTCCATATCGAAAGCAGGATAGAGCTCACCGAAATCAGCCATTACGGGATCTATGAATATTACGTTATCATCCGTTCCGAAATCCCTGAAGATCTTCTTCATCTGCTCGATCTGTTCGATGGATCCCAGATATCCGGTATAGATGGCATCGAACGTTATGCCCTCTTTCTTCCAGACGCCGGTGATGGGGTCTATCTGATCTGACAGATCCTTGCAGGTATAGTTCTCAAAAGCAGTATGCGTCGACAGGACCGCCGTCGGAAGAATGACAGTCTCGGATCCCAGTGCAGAAATGACCGGAAGTGCCACCGTAAGGGAACACTTGCCCACGCACGAAATATCCTGTACGGTAAGGACTCTCTTCATCAGATAGAAAACCTCTTATTTGTTCTTAAATCTTTCAGACGAGAGAATTCTAACATAGGAGACGGGAAGTGCAAGGATAATTCCTGCAAGACCCTGAAGAAGATTAAAGGGCACGGACAGGACCGCAACGCTCATGCCATACATAAAAGGCATGGACTCGAAAAGGAAATATCCGCCGGCCATTATGAGCTCAGCCAGTACAAAAGCAGAAAGTCTGCGGGGAAATGAGACCTTTCCGTCCCTTGCTGCCCTGAAGAAAAGTCCGGCCACGAGACCCATCGCTCCCTTGATCACAAATGTAGGGATAACATATTGACCATATCCGGAGATCAGATCACACAGTGCAGATCCTATGGCAGCAGGTATCGCGGCAAACGGTCCCAGGATAAAAGAACTGATCAGTATCACCGCATCACCGAGATTTACATATCCCTCTGTTGCAGGGATGGGTATCTTGATCACGAATGTTGCGATAAAGACTAGGGCGGTAAGTATACCTGCAGATGCTATCTGCCTGATCTGTGTTTTTCTGTTTGTCATGGACAGCATAATAATCCTTATTGCCTACCATGTCAATAGGTTATTAGGTAATTCCGATGAAATATGGTGTTGTAACAGTGTTAATTGGAATAAAATGCCGATCTGGTGTTATTTTTGCGGTATCTCTTCCACAATCCCATGACCAGGAATCCGATCTCGACGGCTGCTACGGCAGATATGACATCAGCTATTACGTGCTGCCTCATGAACAGCGTGGACAGGAATACCAGGATGGTTACGGGGATCGATCCCCACTTGTACCAGGCGGGGCATCTCTCCATCTTAAAGGCTCCTCTGGTCAGCACATAGCTCTCCAGACAGTGGATGGACGGGAACAGGTTATCTGCCGCATCTATATCATAGACTGACTGTACCCATCTGCTCAGGAAATCCGTTGCAGTCAGGTCGTGGCGTACCATTGTAGTCGGTATTACCAGGAAGCATATCAGGCAGATGACCTTGGCAGTGATCTCTGCTCCGTAAACCTCATAGCATATGGGTTTTCTTTCCCTGGCCGCCAGGTAGAAACCGTATATCCACTGTGCATATGCGAGAATGACATATATTATTACGAACCAGGTTACGAGGGGGATCCTGTCGTCCAGCGGCGTGGAGAAATCATAATGATGCCACCCCTTATTTACGAGACGGGTTGCCTGAAATGCGATATTGTTTACCGCAAACATGATTATTACGCTCATCCACCCGTAAAAGGGCAGAAATCTGGTGAATATGTTCTTTTTACGTTCCATGGATATCGATTATAACATACTCGGAGAAAGTTCCGGTCTTAAATGGTATTGCCCAGCCCGAAATGCCGGACGTTACTATGCAGTTGGTATCTCCTCGGGTATAAAGCCCCCAGAGTCCGTCGTTTACACCAAACCATACTCCGAAATAACCGGATGGCCACACATGGCCGCCGTGTGTATGCCCTGATAATACCAGGTCAGCACCTGCTTCATGCTCCTCATCGAATTCACAGGGCTGGTGATCGCAGCTGATAATGTATAAAGACTTGTCCAGATCCTTTGTGAGTTCGGATATGGGCAGTCTGTCGCGCGATCTGTCCTCTCTGCCCACGATGTAGAATCTGTCTTCTATCAATTCCGCCTCATCCTGAAGTATCGTAACGCCGTTGGCTTCCAGGCATCTGACCAGGTCATCCCCGTTGAAATCACGGTGATCGTAATAACCTCTGTCATGGTTACCATATACATAATATACGGGTGTCTTCATCCTTCCGAGATATGAGCATGCCGTCTCCATGTCCTCACGGGATGAATCATCATCAACAAAATCCCCGTCTATTATGAAGGCATCACAGCCTTCAGCATCGATCCTCTGCATCTGCTCCCCGAACCTGTCTCCATCGAGTGTAACTCCAAGATGGGAATCCGCAATAAAGGCGATCCTGATATCTCCTGACTGTTTTGGAGTCTCGAATTCATAATGGCTGCGGAATACGTGATAGGCGCAGAACCATGCACCGGACATGGCCAAGGCTGTCAATACGAGAGCGATAACCCCGCTATAGTATCTGCCGGCAGGTTCTTTCTTTTTTGCCTTGCGGTATATGAGTGCTCCGATATCAGTCAGTATAAAGAACAACGCACAGTGGAGCATGATGACGATCATCATGTAGATATCGTAGAATGCCACGCAGATCATCAGCAGGACCGGAATGACCGCCACAATCCACGATACGGCCTTGTTGGGAATGTTCTTGATGAATGAGAACTTGTGGAATCTGGTGACCAGATAGATGATGGCGGCAATGCCGCCTATGAACATGAATCCCAGAAAGAGTATCCAGAGCATTACAGTCTCCTTCCGACAGCTTCTCCCTGTTTAACAGGGAATTCCAAACCCTCCAGTGAAGAATCGTAAATATCATCTCTGATCCTGACGGAATCCTTCTGAACGAGAACTATGATCGTGGAGCCTCCGCACTCGAAATGGCCCTTTTCCCTGCCTCTGACAACGTCTGCTTCACCCTTTTCGTCGTTGACTATCCTGCCTACCACAAGGGCGCCGACTTCCATCTGGACCATCCTGCCGAAATTATCAGAATCGATCACGCAGTATTCCCTGCAGTTGCGGACGAATACAGGAGTGGAAGCAAGGGCAACGGGACGTACAGTGTTAAGCACGCCGGGAATAAACATGTTCACGCCCTTGTGGCCTGTATCCGTGTAGCAGTATCTGTGGTAATGATCGACGCAGAGCCTGTAGACCAGGCACAGGCCGCCATTAAACTGATCTGCCAGATCTTTGTCCTCCAGAAGATCTGCCATGGTGTACTCGCTCTGCTTTACGGGAACCACCGTTCCGGATGTTACAGGGTACACTGTCAAAAGCCCGTCACAGGGCGCCGTAAGGGAATCTGGATCCATGTCAAATACTCTCAGACCATCCTTGATCCTGCGGCAGAAATAGTCGTTAAAGCTGTTGATGTCATCGAGGATATAATCGTCTTCTATGATGTTGTTCTTGCGAACGAAATTCCTGATGAAGATCTTGGACATCCTGGTATCCAGAAACGCACCGCAGATAGCGGAAGATCTTCTGTTTACAACAGGCTTGAGAAGTATCCTTCCAAATGACGTGTTATACAGGAATTCCAGTAGATTCATATAAAGTTAGCCAGCAGGATCCCAACTATCATGATGAATTCAATCGCGCCTATGGCTACCTGGGCAAGGATTCCGGCCTTGCCCGGCTTCTTGATCTTAAATCCGCCAAGGAAAAGGACTGCCAATATGAACATCATGACAAAATATACTATCGAAAAATCAAAACGCACGAAATAATGAATGATCAGGATCAGAGGGAATACCAGTGAAGCGGTGGTGATGGGAAGACCGGTAAAGTACTGGCTGCCCTTCTCCTCAGCTTCCTTATTTCTGATATCCTCTGTCGCATTGAAATAAGCCAGTCTGATGAGTCCTGCCAGAACGTAGAAGACTCCTATGGCCGCCAGAAGGATGGGATACCATTCATACCTCTGCTCAGTAACCCAGTAAGGCCTGTCGGTGAAGATCGGGCTGGATCTGAGCATGGCAATGCCGATCGCTGCAGGGAGCACTCCGAAAGCAATGAGATCTGACATGGAATCTATCTGGACACCGAAATTCTTTTCCAGCTGCGTCCTGTTCTTCTTGCTCCTGGCAACACGTCCGTCAAATGCATCGCAAAGACCAGAGACCATGAGGAACAGCGCACCCACATACGGATGCCCAACTCCGGACATGGATATTATGATGCCTGTACATCCCGATATCATGGAAAGGTATGTGAGAATAACAGTATAATCGTAGATCCCTATCACTTATTCGCTCTCCTCCTACGTATGATTATATACCCAAGGAGCGTAATTATTCCACTCAAAGCAACACAGATATAAAATGACAATCCTCTGCTCATCATATCTATGGTAAAGGCTTGCTCTCTGCCGACGATGCTCGAAAACCCGTCGACCATGAGATAGTCTGCAATCCCCATCGCACCGGGGACGGGTACGCAGTTAAATCCGATGGTAATGAGGCACTGTGCAGCAAAGATCGATACTGCCTTCTGCACCTGCCCTCCCAGCATCAGATAGATGAACATGGGGATCGCAATCTGTGACGTTCTCTGCAGGAAATTCCAGATAAAAGCCTTGAACAGTGTGGATTTCTTGCCGGATATGATCTCCGAACACTCAGTATATTCGATCCTTGTCTTCTCGATCTTCTCCAGCCTGGGTTCCAGCCTGTGGATGATGTGCTTTCTGTGCAGGAACCTGACGAATCTGGTTACGACGTCAAAGGCCTTGTCTCCCCTTCTGAGAAATGAAAGGAAGAACAGTGAGAACAACGTTAGGATAATGAATCCTGCGATGATGAGGAATTTGGATAAAGGCCTGAAATCAAAGAATAAACGGTAGTTGATAAAGACGGATATGATTCCCAGAACGACGATCGATATGGTGTACATCATGAGATTCAGTATCAGCGATGCCGTTGCAACACCCGCAGGGATACCGTCGGCGATCATGAAGTATGCAGAAGCGGGCTGTCCTCCTGTGGCAGAAGGCGTGATCGCAGAAAAATAGATATCAGAGGTACTGTAAAGCAACCCTTTGAAATGGTTTCTCTTATAGCCTGCACCCTTGAGTATCGAGCAGAGCGCAACGCCTTCGAGCCAAATGTACAGAAGTACGCAGATAACTGCGCAGATAAGCCACTTCTTATCGCCTGCCTTTGCACTTTCTATAAGTTCAGAAACAGATATGCCTTCACTCTGACTGAACACTGCCCATATCGTTAATCCTGCGAGCAGGATGGAAAACAAAGACCAGAAAACCTTCTTTTTCGTATCCATGTGAGATATTGTATCAGATTTATATAGTATTATGTAGCAGATCCGTCGTAGAACTCGGTAATGCTGGAGTTCTGCTGTATGAGTATCGAACTCTGGTTGTATTCTCTGATCAGATCGTCGCATGCGGCGTGGATCTTGTCCATCGTAGTGTCTGACAGATGTATGATCAGGGTATATTCGTGACATACCGTTCCGTCCTCATTTGTCCAGCCGCCCCTGGCTTCCTGGATGGTAAAGCCTTCAAAATGCTTTGTCAGGACAGCATCGAGATGTTCCTTTGCCTCGTCAGGATCAAAGACAGGTTCATTTGTATCTTTATCGTTCGTACCCAGATAGAGAACATACTGAATATCCTGTTCCTGTGTTTCTGCCGCTGCCGCAGGATCGCTATTCTTCTGTAGCATACTGCAGATGGAAAGCCCGGCAGCTGTTATGCTTATTACGGTCGCGATGATCGCCAGTATAGTAGTTTTGTTTGAATTCATGTTTCATTCCTCCTTATTTGGATCATATTACTTATCAACTATTGACCGGATGAATCCTGCATCCCCGTCATCGAGATACAGATAGCGTGCCCCGCTGGCCAGCAGGAGTCCGTCGTCAGTCTCCCACCACGTGAAGTCCTCACAGACCATATCGTCAATGGAATAAAACAGCATATATCCGTCGCTGTCCGAGTATTCAAGCCCGTCAGGCAGATATGCCATCCCCTGTTCCCTCACCAGTGATCTTATCTCTCTGACCCTGCCGGAATCGATATCTTCCACATCAAAGGAAAAATCCTTGTCGCTCCTGTTGACCTGACAATAATACTGGGCTTTGTTCGAATAATAATCTACGATCTCATCAACCTTGGATTCATCAACGAAGACTTTAGAGTATTCAATGTCGAGGATCTCAAGACCCAACAGGTTTTCCACGCTGTAGATCAGCCTGTGGTCCCCGCTATCTTCTATGACGGCTCCTACAGGCTCCTCCTTGAAATTCTCGTGTGATCTCTGGGGATAGATATCATAATCATCCAACTCCACATAATGAGCCCCGTGATAATCAAATCCGTCATATATATCACTGAAATTGTCTACATACACGAAGTTCTCTTCAGGCATGTCTGATATCTCAGCCCGTTCTTTTATATCGTCCGTAACCTTCATTATCCCGATGGCCGCCAACGGTCCGATGCCGGCTATTGCGCCGATTATGGTCAGCAGGACCGCAAATACCTTATGAACGGCATGGACCTTTTTCTGTTTGTGCTTCATAACGCCCCAGATGATATCCAGAGCTATGCCGATCAGCAGGATCCCCAGTCCCACCAGGACTACAACGAGAAATATCGTTGCAAAGAACATTGCTATAAAAGCCATACCTTATTCTCTTCCGATTATCTTCTTTACTTCGTAAACGAATACGCCCTTAGTCTTTCCCTTCAGAGGGATCTCACCGACCTCGGCAACCTCGATCCTGTCTTTGAGCCTCTCATAGAGAACATCACTGATGAGGACCTGTCCCTTCTTGGCATTTGCCTCGAGTCTGGCAGCCGTATTGACGGTATCACCGATCGCCGTGAAGTCCATCCTGAACTCACATCCGACGTTACCTACGACTGCAGGTCCCACGTTTACGCCGACACCGAAACCGACGCTCCTTCCGAATCTCTTCAGGAACTTATCCTCAATAGCTTCGCCGCCCTTGACGATATCCATGGCAGCACATACAGCTTTGTATTCATAGTCTTCAAGATCGAATGGCGAATTAAAGACGGCCATAGTAGCATCGCCTACGAACTTGTCAAGCGTGCCGCTGTTGTCGAAGATGGACTTGGTGGTAAGGCTTAAGTACTCATTTAAGATCTCTACGACCTGCTCAGGCTCCAATGCCTCAGACATCGTCGTGAAACCTCTGATATCAACGAAGAGGACTGCGATATCTCTGTTCTCTCCGCCGAGCTTGATCTCGAAATCACCTTTCTTTGCGATCTCCTCTACGATCTGCGGAGCAACATACTTCTGGAAAGCATTGAGCACTCTCTTCTTCTTGCGGCTCTCAATGAGATAGTGGATCCCCAGCGAGTAGAAGAACGACAGCGTTATCACTATGGGAAAATAGATCACACTGTAAGAGAATCCGTTGTTGTTATTCCATATGAGGACAGCGATCTCAACACCGATGGATGCAACAAGGAGGATCACTGACTGCCAGATCCTGAGCCTTCTGAAGAGAACATGCATCAGCATTGCCAGAACAGATGTTATCAATGCGAGGATATACGGGTTGCCGTTGATGGCAAATCTGTCCTGCATGTAGGACTGGAAGATATTTGCATGGATCTCAACTCCATACATCTGCTCACTCTGACCATTAGGAACGTTAAACACATCCTGCATATCCGGATCGTAAGCACCAACAAAGACAATACTGTCAGAAAACACTCTCGGATCGATAGTGCCGTTCATGACATCGAGCAATGACAGGTATTCGTAGTCTCCAGGATTTCCGGAGTAGTTGATAAGCGTCCTTCCCGTGGCGTCAGTCGGAACGTCATTTGGAACGGTTCCGGTCTGATCACAGTAGATGTTGTACATCACTCTCGAGAATGTCAGATACTCCTTGCCATCATATGTCTCAGCAGGAATGATCCTTCTTACGATCCCGTCTGAATCCTGGGCAACGTTGCTGTATCCGATCGAAGTTGTGTTGAGGAGGCTCTCATAAGGGAGGACAATGCCTTCAACAGGATAATACATTATGCCGTTCTGGTCTGTCTCCCACTTCTTGCTGTAGAGGAGCTTACTTACCACAACAACGTTATCGAACTTACCAGCCGCCTCGGCAAACCTCTCGTCGCCCTCATCAACATGTCCCGAAAAGAAGATATCGAAACCTATTACATATGGCTTTGTATTCTCATCAACATTGAGTTTATCCAGTAGGTCAGCATAGATATTTCGTGACCAGGTCTGGACAGGACCGTATTCCTCGAGAGTCCTCGAGTCGATCCCTATGATCTTGATATCACTCCTGATACCTCTTGGTGTCTGATAGAGCTCATCGCGGGCAATGTAGTCCAGTGTGCTGAACAGGTTGGTTATCGTAAGAATGAATACCAGCATTCCTACGATCAGAGTCTCAGCGGCAAGAAGGATCCCTTTTCTCATAGATCATCCTATCGTACTGAATGTATAATTTCCGGTTGTATCAACAAAGACCTGATTTCCTCCGCTATATACGGTAGGATCTTCGTCGCCGTCTTCTGTTACAACCTTCCAGCTGCCGCTGTTAAGGTTATATCCCTCGCCGGCATTAAGAGGGAGCAGGAGATCAGGTGGAATGACTCTGTCTCTCAGCCATTCTGCCATCAGAGTGACCTCGACCGTACAGATGTTTCCGGCCTTGTCTATGGCAATGATCGTAAATGTCATTATTCCGTTTCCGGGGCTCAGGACTACCTTGTTGCCCTGTGTCAGATCCACCTTTTCTCCATTGATCGTGAGAGACACCAGATTATCGTCGGATGCTGTTATGGTCAGATCCTTAACATAAAGTGTGGATCCGGTTGCAAGCGTTCCTGACTGGTCAGTAATGACAGGTGTATCCTTATCGATCAGAGGTCTGTTGGATACTGCAATAGCAGCTGTGAGGGCGCCGTCAGAATCTCTCTTCAGGTATATGACGTTCAGATTATCGCTATAAGGAATGCTCTCTCCGTATTCGCCCCTGAAGCCGGAGGATATCGTATATCCCTGAGGTGCGGTGAGTTCCACGTCGCTTGTAAAATATCCGTTTTCTCCGGGTGTTCCTGACATGCCATACGCTGTGGCAGGTGCAGGCAGGAAGGAGATCCTGAATTCAGCTGTGTCTACCGCACGGGCATAAGTAGCTGTTTCCGGAACTGTGGCCCTGACGACGTAATTGCCTGAATTGATTGGCCTGGTCGTTGTATATGCTGCGTCAGGAGCCGATACATCCTTATATTCAAATACTGTATTTGCCCTGCCGTCGGAAACCGTAACGACCACCGGAGTAAAGTCGGTGCCTACCAGCTGATCAGAGATGGTAACCGTAACATCAACAGGTCTTACCATGATCGTAAAGGTCGACGTTGCAGAAGTGCTCTTATAGCTGTCCGTCTCGGATACCGTGATCCTTACGGTATATGAGCCTTTAGCAGAAGGCTTGGTCGTCGTATATGTATTGTCGGGTGCGCCGGTGACCTTGTATTCGATCACAACGCCTCCGTCTGAATCTGTTTCGTAGACAGGTTCGTATCTGTCTCCGACGTATGAATCTGCAACAGATATGGTTGCCGTTGCATCGGGCTTGGAGATAGTGAATGTCTTGGATGCCCTCGCCTCATTATAGAGCCTTGTTGCAGCAACATATACGGTTACAACGTATGTGCCCACATCGTCAGGCTTGCTCTCCAGTGCGAGTCCGCTGTCGGTTGCATAGCTGAATCCGACCGTTCCGTCGGAATTAGTATCAACACCGATCTCATAATCCGTGTCCACCAGAATAGTATCCGGAACAGTTACCACCAGCCTAGGATCGACAGGGTTAGGATAGAATGTAAATGACTCTGTCGCACTTCTGTCAGCCAGGTCAATGGCTGTAATTGAAAATTCCTTAGCTTCACCGGCAACACTTTCTATCGTGAAGGTCTGTTCAGGATCGTCACCATCCCGCCTCTCATATACCAGCTCATCATTAATGAAGACCTTGCTGAGATTCTCATCATAAACACTGAAACTGGCAGATTCGCCTGTTATCTGAGAATCTTCTATAGATGCCTCGACACCGTCAATGAAAAAGTTGCCGATCTCAGGATATTCTCCATCGAACACTATATTTACGATCTGCGGTATCAGCTCCGCGATGGGATAGTACTCTGTTTCCGCTCCGTCAGGCATGCTCTTGAACGAGATGTTGATGTCATCAACATTTCCATCCGCATTGAAGAGGTCATCCTCACTGTCAAATTCGAGATAATCAGTATATTCTCCGCTGTCATCGGCGATCAGGAACGGTGCCGGAGGCACTACCCTGAGAGAGTCGGAAACATAATAATCGTTAGAGGTGCCCCCTAATGTTGCATATTCGCCATCGCTGTCCACTTCGGAGAGCGGGAGATAAGACAAAGTGAAATCCTGGCTCTCAGACATGCTGCCGAAATAACCCTCAACTTCGGGAGCAACAGCTCTGGCACGGTAGTTGCCGGGTGCACTGGGCCTGCGGTCAGCATATGCTGTTTCATCAGCAGCTCTGGGATCGTTATATACAATGTACGGTGTGCCTGTATACTCTTCCGGTTCTACAGTTACATAGTCCGTGAAGTCGTAATCCTGACCGACATATACGGTAGTGGCCTCAGCAGGTATGTTAAGCGTTGTGGTCGTATCCTCGAAGAGGATATCGCCCACCGTTCCACTTACATCTCCTTCGATCTCTTTGGATAATCCGCCGTACTGCAGTGTGAAACTGCCTCCTTCAGAGCTGATATAAGTAGATCCTGATGTAGCTATAACTGTTCCTTCAAAATCCTCTTCACCCTTGGTAAAGCTGGTATGCGCCTTATATGTTGAACTGGAGTTGTTGCGCAGCATATACATATCAGTAATGTCTACGGTATCAGCTTCTATCACTCCATTATTGTAGATGAGAACCCCCTGGCTGGCACCTGCCTGATACAGCCCGGATGAATCAAAGCTGCTCATTTTCAATGTTCCGCCATCTATAGTGACAACACCGATTCCTGACATCTCACTGCACTCGAGAGTTGCACCGGATTTAATGTTCAGATATGTATATTCACTGTCCATGCTCAGCAAGCTCATATCCACTGAAGTGTTTATGTTTACTGTTACGCTGCCTGAGGCTGTAAGATCTATAAACCCCTGAGCAGCAGGAATATCCTGCTGTTCTGCCGCACCTTCCCGTGGATTTCTGTTGTATATGATCCAGCCTGAATTGCCATCGGATTCAATATCGAAATTGGCATGGCTGGAATTGGAGAACAATGTCACATGGTATCCGTTGCCTACAGTACTGACCATTATCTCTCCCGTGCCAGTTTCAGCTGCACTCGTGTCGTTCACATAAAGCGACATTCCGATATGAACCGTAAGTGCAGCGCATAGCATGCTGCTGATAAGTTTTTTGCTTGTAGTCTTCATAGTCTTTTCCCCCGTTACTGCTGCCACTCGATCGTAGTATCACGTTCTATCGGTGTACTGAAAACGAAATCCCAATCACCTGTTGCCGCGGGTCTCAGGCTGGGCTCCTGTGCCCTCTCACCCTTTTCAACCGTCTGTGTTCCGAATAATATGTCACCATTCATGAATGATACCTCGTACGGTCCCTCCAGTATCCTGGTGATCTCCGCACTTGTTATGGATAATGTCTTGCCGTCCTTAACGATGATAGTCCTCATATCAACGAGCACATTCTCGGGCAATGTATCGTAATCTATGTCCTGAGGCTCGCCGTACAGGTAATCCGTCGTTGTTCCGTCCTCGTAGATTATTACTTCCTTGCCCTTACCAACGGGTACTTCCTTCTCGGATATGGTACCATCCTTGAACACGAGCCTGGTGGCTACAGTTCCTTCGAATACGCAGACTCTCGTGTACTGTACATTGTCGATCACATAGATGTATGCGTAGAATACCGTTCCTCTGACAGACATCGTTGAGTTAGGGGTATTTATCTCATAACTGGAATCTGCCGAAAGCTTGTTCCTGATATCGTTGGAGACGCCGCCTCTGAGCAGTTCTATGGTTGTCTTGGAATCGTCGCCGGTTCCTGCTGCAGCCAGCTGGATCTGTGTATGTTCGTCCAGGTGGATGTATTTATCCTCATCGGCCTGGATGGTCATGCGCCCTGTCTCCAGTGATATCTTGTCACCGGACTCCAGGACCATGTTCGCATAGGGGGTGATATCTCCCTTGCTCTCTCTTGTGACTGTTCCCACTCCCTCAAACTCGTATAACTTGAGGAGACGGTAACTCTCCTCTCTCGTGAAGAAATATACACATACTGCTGCTATTGCTCCCGCAAGCACGACCGCACCTGCGATAATAGCTATCATTTTCTTACTCATAACAACCTCTTAGTCTCGCTTAATAAATCAAATCATTCTTAGGCATTTTATATTATAACAAGAAAGAAAAATAAAAAACACCCAAAGACAACATCCGTCCTTGAGAGTTCCGATAAATGCTATATGGATATACTGCTCATAAACGACCTCACATCAACTGTTTGTAGGGGTGTCTGTTTCAAGAGCACCATTCATCATAACATATTTTTGATATTTACAACAGATATTTTTGCAAAAATTATAGGCCCTGGAGCATTTTTCTGCTGCAGGGTCTGTTACAGGCTGTTATTTTCTGAGGATCGCCACTATCCACCGGGGATCCGGCGCTTTCATTCTGCTGTCCATCGCCATCTCCTCCATGATCCCCTGGACCGATGCCCAGAAACATGTGGACAGGAGCCTGGGATCTCCCTCGCGGAAAACGCCTTCCTCCTGACCTTTTTCTATGAGCTTTGCCGTGAAATCTATGGAACCTACGGACAGAGCCAGCCTGCGTGCCTCCTCGGGCATGCCCTTCCTCCTGACCTGTCCCATCAGTACGAACATGTTGAATACCCATGGCTGATCCTTGGCAAATGAAAACATCTGGTTCAGAAATCCCGTCAGGTATACGTCTGCAGGCACCGGTATCTCACTTACCCCGGTAAAGGCCTTGGTTCCTTCAACACCCATCTGAACGACTTCGTAGAGGAGTTCCTCCTTGGACTCGAAGTAATGGAACAGCAGACCCGTGCTCATGGGCACAGCTGCAGCTATGTCGGTGATCTTGGTATCGTAATAGCCCTTCTCCACAAATAGCGTCAGAGCTGTCATCAGGATCGCCTTACGCCTCTCCTCTTTCTGTTCCTTACGTGTCATATCTCGATACTGCGCTTCTCTTTCTTAAGTATTCTCTGAACGGCAAACTTGCCTGATATTACTGCGATAGGGAGACCTCCGGGACTCATAACCCACTGGCCTGCAACAAAGAGATTATCTATCCCTTTGACCACTCCCTTGAACCTCATCTGCTTGTTTCCCACCGTGGTAACGAAACCCATGTAGGAGCCGTGATACGCATTGCAGTATCTATTATATGTCAAAGGCGTCCAGCAGTCCAAGAGTTCTATCCTGCCGGAAAGTTCGGGAAACTCCTTAACGATCCTCTTTGTCAGTTCTTCCGCATACTCTGCTTTCTTCTGTTCATACTCGTTCCTGCCGAGGCTCTCCCAGTAGAGATAATCGCTGTCAGACTGGACCACGTTTGCCTGCAGGACCGTCTTTCCTTCAGGCGCGAAAGACTTGTCATAGGCATAGCTCTTTACTGACATCCTGCTGAAGGAATTGTCACCGATCCTGAGAGGTTCGCATTCGAAGAATATGGTATCTTCTCCGGAGAAATCACTGTCTATCGTATAAGCCGCCTGGAATCCGCTCGTAACCGGGTATGCCTTTCTGTTCTCATACGCTTTTCTGAGATCTTTGGGCATATATCTGCCATCGATCAGCCGGCCGAACAGAAAGCTTGTATCTACTGCGCTGATCACATAATCAGCCTTTACCATTGTACCGTCTTCCAGTTCGATCCCCTCAGCCTTTTTGCCTGTTACCACTATCTTCCTGATGGGCGCATTGGTATGGAGCACTCCTCCCATCTCCCTGAACCTCTTTACGATCCTAAGAGACATTGCCAATGAGCCTTCCAGCGGGATGTTGCCGTTACCTGAAGCCATCGTCGCATATGATACCAGCAGAGAATAAGCCGTGTAATCCGCAGGCAGATAATCGGTCATGAGCTTCTTCATTACAGGACTTTTAAATCTCCCGGCAAGGTCTGCACAGTTGACCTTGCCGTACTCCTTCATGACCTTTGGCATGTATGCCATCTCCTTGCCCATTTCGATGTAATCCTTTATTCCCATCATATCCATCGGCTTATCCGAAGGGATCACGCATGACTTGGCATATTCCACATGCTGTATGAACTTCCTGATCTCCTCTTCGTCTTCGGGAGCCTGTTCGATCAGTTCCTTCTGAGTCCTGTCCAGATCGTTCCACAGGGATACCTCCTTATCCCCGAGCCTGCTCGAATAGAACCTGTTCGTATCCGCATATCCCGTATCCTCATCTATGGCTCCCACTGTTTTCCATACTTCCCACAGCTTAGTGCCCTGCTTGGTGCCTGTCAGCCAGTGGATACAGTTATCGATGTGATATCCCTTTCTGTTCCAGCCCATGCACTCTCCTCCTGCGATGGGATTCTTTTCATAGATCTCAACCTCATATCCTGCCTTAAGTGCATAGATGCCTGCCGAAAGGCCTGCTATTCCGCCGCCTGCTACGATTACCTTTGACATTTTTCTATCCTCCGTCCGTCGTTTGTTGAATTTCAATTCGTTGAATCTGAATTCAATATACACTCATCTCAGATCCCTGTCAACAGTTTGTTGAATTTAGATTCAATAATTTATCTGCCGCTGATATTGAAAGTTTTCGCTCACTTGTTGTATTATGAGCTTGCATATGCCAGATAATATTAAGAAAAATATAGGTACGAGATTTACTTCGGCACAGATCATTCCTGCCGGATTCCTTGTGTTGATCCTGATAGGAGCAATACTGCTCATGCTCCCCTTTTCCACAGCAAAGGGTGAGACTACATCGCCTCTTACTGCACTGTTCACATCAACCACCAGCGTGTGCGTTACCGGTCTGGTGGTTACTGATACTTTTTCCCACTGGTCTTTATTCGGAAAGATCGTGATCCTGGGACTGATCCAGCTGGGCGGTCTCGGCATCATTGCCGTCACTTCCCTCATAGCCCTGCTCCTGCAGAAACGTTTCTCTCTCCGTGAACGCGTTCTCATCATGGATGCCTTCGATCTCACTTCCCTTTCCGGACTGATCAGATTCCTGGTGAAGGTCATCAAGGGGACCTTCGCTTTGGAACTCACGGGAACTGCTTTCTACATGATCAGGTTCGTTCCGATATACGGGCCTTTCAAGGGACTGTGGGTCTCATTCTTTACTGCCGTATCCGCGTTCTGTAATGCGGGACTGGATGTAATAGGAAATGACAGTCTCATATCGTTCCAGGATGACCCGTTGCTGCTCACCGTGACCATGTGTCTCATCGTACTGGGCGGTCTGGGTTTCGTTGTATGGTTTGATATGGTAACGGGAACATATACTGCCATGGAAAAGCATTATGGTCCCATCAGGATCTGGAAAAGGCTGGGTGAACACACCAGGCTCGTCATCATCCTGACGCTCTCCATGATCATATCAGGCGCACTTCTGGTATTCCTGCTGGAATATAACAATCCGGAAACCATCGGTAACATGCCTCTGGGGCAGAAGATACTGAACTCCTTCTTCCAGTCCATTACATTCAGAACGGCAGGATTTGCAACTGTCCCTCAGCAGAATCTGAGGGAAGCCACATCATTCCTCGGATGCTTCTACATGTTCGTTGGAGGATCCCCCATAGGAACGGCAGGCGGCGTCAAGACGGTAACTCTTTTCGTTCTATTCCTGAATACACTGACCTACATCAAACACAAGGATTCCACGACCGCACTCGACAGGAATATCAATAATAACCTGATCAGAAAGGCATCTGCCATCGTAGCGGTCAATCTGTTCATTACGATAACCTTTACGATCCTGCTCCTTATCACCAATAAAGGACTGGTACTGACGGATGCCCTGTATGAGACAACCAGTGCCGTGGCAACGGTGGGACTGTCCAGAAATATCACACCGTCACTGAACGGTTTTGGTAGAATCATAATAATAGTTGCAATGTACCTGGGCAGGATAGGGCCGATCTCCATCGCGCTGTTCTTTACGGGTAACAGATCATCAGGCAAAAAGACAAAGCTTGCAGAAGGAAAATTCTACGTCGGATAAAAGAGAGGAAAAGACTTATGTTTAAATCATTTGCAATACTGGGAATGGGAAGGTACGGACAGGAACTGGCCAAGGCTCTTTATGACAGCGGCGCAGATGTCCTGATCGCCGATGAGGACAGCGAGCTGATCAATCAGCTGGCACCCAATGCCACATATGCGATCTGCACTGATCTGGCCGAGCCTGACAACCTGGCTGAACTGGGACTGTCCAACATGGATGTCGTAGTCGTATGTATGTCCAGACATGTTGAGGCCAGCGTCATGTGCGCCATGATCGCCAAGGAATCAGGTGTCCCTCTGGTAGTCGCCAAGGCAGGTTCAGAGAGAATGGGCAAGCTCCTGATGAAAGTCGGTGCAGACAAGATAACCTATGTAGAGGAGGAATCCGCCAGGAGAGCTGCCCAGCATCTCATCTCGGATAATCTGCTGGAATACTTCGATCTGTCCGATAATCTGTGCCTGATCGATATGAAGCCCAAGAACGAATGGATAGGAAAGAACGTCAAGGATCTTCAGCTCCGCGACAAACTTGGAATCAACGTCATTGCGGTCAAGAAAGGAACGTCGTCCTTCCCTCTCGACCCTGATTCCCCCATTGAGAAGGACATTGAACTGCTGATAGCGATCAACAAGAACAATATAAAGAAAGTCTTATAAATCTGGAAAAGGGATAGGAAAGTGAAATGAGATTATTAGCAAACATATTATGGTTTATCTTCGGTGGCTTTATCGCCTTTTTTGAACTGCTGGGAGCAGGTCTCCTGTGCTGCATTACGATCGTCGGAATACCTTTCGGAATGCAGTGTTTCAAGCTGGCAGGTCTGGCAGCTACACCCTTTGGCAAGGAAGTTGTCTATGATACGGGGGTTTCCGGAACACTCGGAAACATCCTGTGGGTGATATTCGCAGGTTGGGAGACCGCCCTGACGGATCTGATCCTGGGGGCCGTACTCTGCCTGACGATAATCGGCATTCCGCTGGGCAAGCAGTTCTTTAAGCTCGCTGCCGTATCCTTTATGCCATTCGGTGCAGAGATCAATGTGGAGCACGTACTGTAAATAAACAAAGAGATCCCCGGAGCAGATTGAAGTGAACCCCTAAAGTTGAACACTTTAGGGGTCTTTATATGAAATACAGTTTTGAAGTTAAGAAAGAGATTTACGAGAAGCATTGCGAAGGTTATGGAAGCGATTATCTTTCGAAGGAATATGGCCTTAACGG
>JAFWFV010000010.1 GCA_017515465.1 Clostridiales bacterium | reverse complement strand
CTCAAGGAGAGACCTGACGTTGATATCCCGATCTTCCACGATGACCAGCACGGTACAGCTGTTATCACTCTTGCAGGCCTTACAAACGCTCTTAAGATCGTTGGCAAGAAGATGGAAGACATCCACGTTGTAGTAAACGGTGCAGGTGCTGCTGCAACTGCTATCACAAAGCTCCTCATCTCCAGAGGACTTAAGAACGTGATCCTCTGCGACCGTAAGGGCGCTATCTATGAGGGAAGAGACGGCCTTAACCCTGCAAAGGAAGAGATGGCCAAGATCACAAATCCCGAAAAGAAGGCAGGCAGCCTCAAGGATGTCATCGTTGGCGCTGACGTATTTATCGGCGTTTCCGCTCCCGGCGTCCTCACAGCTGACATGGTAGCTACAATGGCAAAGGATCCTATCGTATTTGCATGTGCTAACCCTACACCTGAGATCCTTCCCGACGAGGCAAAGAAGGCAGGCGTTGCAGTTATGGCTACAGGCAGATCTGATTTCCCTAACCAGGTCAACAACGTACTTGCATTCCCCGGCATCTTCAGAGGTGCTCTCGATGTAAGAGCTTCTGACATCAACGATGAGATGAAGATCGCTGCTGCAAATGCGATCGCCAGCATCGTATCTGACGAGGAGCTCAGACCTGAATACATCCTGCCTGATGCTTTTGACAGCAGAGTAGGCAAGGCTGTTGCTGCTGCAGTTGCTCAGGCTGCAAGGGATACAGGCGTAGCCCGCATTTAACCGGAATCTTAGTCTCACCTGCAGTTGGGGTTATCTCACGCTGCAGGTGAGTTCTTTTATATTCAAGGAGGAGAACATGATCGATCATATAGAACTGTTACGAATGATAGAAAATGATGCCAAGCTCTCATATGAAGACATGGCGGTCAGACTCGGTGTTACCGAGGAGGAAGTGGTTGCTGAGATCAAATATCTCGAGGATGAGAAGATCATTCTGGGATATACCACCAATATCAATTGGGAGAAGCAGCTTCCCGAGCACTGCATCGGCATGATCGAAGTCAGGATAACTCCTACAAAGGGCAAGGGATATGACCATGTTGCCAGCATCATCAGTAAATATGACAAGGTAACAGCATGTTATCTCATGTCAGGCGGATTTGACCTCATGGTCATCTATGAGGACAAGAGCCTCAGGGATATCGCCAACTTCGTTAACCAGAAGATAGCTACCCAGGAGGGCGTTCTTTCCACGACTACACACTTCATCCTCAAAAAGTACAAGTCCAACGGTATCATCTTCGATGCAAATGATACTGATGACAGGCAGGCGGTCATCTTATGACGGACATAACCGGTAAGTTATCTGACGTTGTAACCAGTGTACCGCCGTCAGCTATCAGGAGATTTTTTGATCTGGCAAATGAGATGAAGGGAAATGTCATTTCCCTGTCCATCGGTGAGCCTGACTTTGTTACTCCCTGGAACATCAGAGAGGCAGGCATCAATTCACTTAGAGAGGGTTATACACATTACTCTCCTAATTCCGGTTATCTGGAAGCCAGACAGTCTATCTGTGATTACATCAACAGGAGATATGGCGTTCCATATTCTGCCAAGGATGAGATCCTCATTACGGTAGGCGGAAGTGAAGGCCTTGACCTTGTTGCCAGAGCTCTCATCAATCCCGGTGATGAGGTCATCGTAGTAGAGCCCTGTTTCGTTGCTTATAAGGCAACCGTTATGTTTGCTCACGGCGTTCCTGTCGTAGTATCCACTAAGGAGGAGAACGACTATAAGCTCCTTCCCGAGGAACTGGAAGCTGCCATTACTGACAAGACCAAGTACATGATCCTCGGTTATCCCAGCAATCCTACGGGTTCCGTCATGACTTATGAGGAGCTCTGCGGTATCAGGGATGTCCTGATGAAGCACCCTGACATCGTTGTAATATCCGATGAACTCTACTGCGAGCTGAACTATCTTACGGACAAACCCGCATCACTCATTCAGTTCCCGGAGCTCCGTGACCGTGTCATCATGATCAACGGTTTCTCCAAGTCCTATGCCATGACAGGATGGAGGATCGGTTACAGCGTAGGACCTAAGCCCCTGATCGCTGCAATGACCAAGATCCATCAGTACTGCATCATGAGTTCTCCTTCCACATCACAGTTTGCCGTTATAGAGGCAGCAGCCAACGGTGACTCCTGCATTGAGGAAATGAGGAATGAGTATAACCACAGGAGGAGAGTCCTCCTCAAAGGCCTCGCTGACGCAGGACTTAAGTGCTTTACTCCTTATGGTGCATTCTATGCTTTCCCTTCCATCGAGGGCCTCGGACTGTCTTCAGACGAATTCTGCGAGAGATTCCTCCTGGAAAAGAAGGTTGCAATAGTACCCGGTAAGGCATTCGGTGAATGCGGAGAGGGTCATGTCAGGATCAGTTATGCAGCCTCTATCGAAGATATAAAGGAAGCTGTCATCAGACTTAATGATTTTGTTCAGGAATTAAAGAAAGGTAAATAACCGATGCTCGAATTTGATAACATTAGGCTCGAACTGGAGTCTCTGGAAGAACCCATTAATACTCTTAAGGATTCTTTGCACATCGATCATGTAAAGACTCAGATCAGTGAGCTTGAGGCCCGTACACAGGAGCCCGGTTTCTGGGATGATGTTGATAAGGCACAGTCTCTTCAGACCAATCTGGCCAGACTTCAGAAGAAGGTTGACGGATTTACATCCCTCCATGACAGCAGGGAAGACCTGCTGGCTCTCTGCGAGCTTGCCAACGAAGAGGAGGATATCGATTCCCTCGATGAACTGAAGGCAGGACTTGAGACTCTTAAGGCTGATTTCGAGAAGATGCGTCTCGAGACACTCCTGACTCAGGAATTCGATAAGAACAATGCTATCCTGACTCTTAATGCAGGTGCAGGCGGAACCGAGGCCCAGGACTGGGTATCGATGCTCTACCGCATGTATCTCAGATGGGCAGAAGCTCACGGATATGAGACAAAGGAACTGGAATATCTCGAAGGAGATGTTGCCGGCATCAAGAGCTGTTCCGTTATGATCTGCGGTGAGAATGCATATGGTTTCCTCAGAAGTGAATTAGGCGTTCACAGACTCGTCAGGATATCACCCTTTGATTCATCAGGAAGAAGGCATACATCTTTTGCATCCTGCGAAGTCATGCCTGAACTGGATGATACCATCGACATCAAGATCGATATGAAAGACGTCAGGGTAGATACATATCGTGCAACAGGTAAGGGCGGACAGCACATCAACAAGACAGATACGGCGGTCCGAATGACCCATGAGCCAACAGGTGTCGTCGTTGCCTGCCAGTCTGAGAGATCTCAGGTACAGAACAGGGAAACATGTTTAAAGATGCTCAAGGCAAAGCTCTATGCTCTTGCACAGGCTGCACAGATGGAAAAGATCGAGGACCTCAAAGGCAACCAGATGGAGATCGCATGGGGCAGCCAGATCAGGTCTTACGTATTCTGTCCTTACACAATGGTCAAGGATCACGGGACTGGTTACGAAGTCGTTGACGTTGACGGTGTCATGGACGGCAACCTGGATGGTTTCATCAACGCATTCCTGTCAGGCATGAAGATCGAGAAATAATCAATTACTTATCAGTAATTATAAACGGGATCACAATTCTGATATGTACCCAGAATCCTGGACACATAAATAATTGATTAAGTTTTAACAGATGGTTGCTTCCCTGTAAAGAGCAGGAGGCAACCATTCTGTTTTTGCCTGAATTCGTTTGTTGTTGTAATAATCTATGTACTTTGT
>JAFWFV010000009.1 GCA_017515465.1 Clostridiales bacterium | reverse complement strand
AGAGCCTTACCTGCATCGTTGGTAGTATATTTGTCGAAGTTCTTGATGAATCTTCCGGCAAGATCCTTAGCCTTGGCATCCCACTCTGCAGGATCAGCATATGTATCTCTAGGGTCGAGGATTCCAGGGTCTACGCCAGGAAGCTCTGTCGGAACCTCAAAGTCGAAGTAAGGGATCTTCTTGGTAGGAGCCTTGAGTACGTCGCCGTTCAGGATGGCGTCGATGATTCCTCTTGTATCCTTGATGGAGATTCTCTTGCCTGTGCCGTTCCAGCCTGTGTTGACCAGATAAGCCTTAGCGCCGCTCTTCTCCATTCTCTTTACCAGTTCCTCTGCGTACTTTGTAGGATGCAGCTCGAGGAATGCCTGTCCGAAGCAAGCGGAGAATGTAGGTGTAGGCTCAGTGATGCCCCTCTCTGTTCCGGCGAGCTTAGCTGTGAATCCGCTGAGGAAGTAGTACTGTGTCTGCTCCGGTGTCAGGATCGATACTGGAGGCAGTACTCCGAACGCGTCAGCTGAGAGGAAGATAACATTGTCAGCCTGTGGTCCTGCGGACTTGCCGTTGACCTTCTTGGCGATGTTTTGGATGTGCTCGATCGGATACGATACACGTGTATTCTCCGTAACGCTCTTGTCGGCAAAGTCGATCTTGCCGTTTGCGTCTACTGTAACGTTCTCGAGGAGAGCGTTTCTCTTGATGGCGTTGTAGATGTCAGGCTCATTCTCCTTGGAGAGGTTGATAACCTTTGCATAGCAGCCGCCCTCGAAGTTGAATACGCCGTTGTCGTCCCAGCCGTGCTCGTCATCACCGATAAGAAGTCTCTTAGGATCTGTGGAAAGTGTTGTCTTACCTGTACCGGAAAGACCGAAGAAGATAGCTGTGTGCTTACCTTCCATGTCTGTGTTGGCGGAGCAGTGCATTGAAGCGATGCCCTTGAGAGGCAGATAGTAGTTCATCATGGAGAACATACCCTTCTTCATCTCACCGCCGTACCATGTGTTGATGATAACCTGCTCACGTGATGTGATGTTGAATGCTACACATGTCTCAGAGTTGAGTCCGAGGTCGGCATAGTTCTCAACCTTAGCCTTGGATGCGTTATATACAACGAAATCAGGCTCGAAGGAAGCAAGCTCCTCCTCTGAAGGTACGATGAACATGTTCTTTACAAAGTGAGCCTGCCATGCAACCTCAACGATGAAACGGATAGCCATCCTGGTATCCTTGTTAGCGCCGCAGAAAGCGTCTACTACAAACAGTCTCTTGTTGCAGAGCTCTTTCTTGGCGATGTCCTTAACAACAGACCATGTCTCCTGTGTCATGGGGTGGTTGTCGTTCTTGTACTCGTCAGATGTCCACCATACTGTGTCCTTGGAATTCTCATCCATTACGATGTACTTGTCTTTAGGGGAACGTCCTGTAAAGATACCTGTCATAACGTTGACAGTATCGAGTTCTGTTACCTTACCGACTTCGTAACCTGTCAGACCGGCCTTTGTCTCTTCCTCGAAAAGGAGTTCGTAGGAAGGGTTGTAGACGATCTCGGTCGTGCCTGTGATGCCGTACTTTGTCAAATCAATGTTTGCCATGTGTAGTACCTCTTTCTATTTTTATACATAACATACGAATTATACATTATGGGCAGATAAAATCAACAAACTAATTATCAATATCCGGGATTGGGCATGGCGGGTGCAGCAGGAGCCGGCTCAGGTATATCAGTTACGACAGCTTCAGTCGTGAGCAGGGTAGCAGATACTGAAGCAGCGTTCTGAAGTGCTGACCTTGTAACCTTTGCAGGATCAACGATACCGGCCTCGAACATATCGACATATTTGTCGTTGAGGGCATCAAATCCGATGCCGTCCTTCTCATTCTTGATCCTCTCAAGGATAACGCTGCCGTCGAGACCTGCGTTGGATGCGATCTGACGTACGGGCTCCTCGAGAGCTCTGAGGATGATGGATACACCGGTCTTTACGTCGCCTTCGGTTGTGTCAAGGAGCTTCCTGACCTCAGGGATGGCGTTGACGAAAGCTGTTCCGCCGCCGGGAACGATACCCTCTTCTACTGCAGCCTTTGTTGCAGCCAATGCATCCTCGATCCTGAGCTTCTTTTCCTTCATCTCAGTCTCGGTAGCTGCACCTACCTTGATAACTGCTACACCGCCAGAGAGCTTTGCAAGTCTCTCCTGGAGCTTTTCCTTGTCATAATCAGACTTACTCTCCTCGAACTGTGCCCTGATCTGGTTGCATCTGCCGCTTATAGCAGCAGCATCGCCCTTGCCGTCAGCAATGATCGTATTTTCCTTTGTGATCTTGACCTGACGTGCATGACCGAGCTGTTCCAGAGTCATATCCTTGAGTTCCCTGCCCAGATCGCTGGTGATAACTTCAGCACCTGTAAGGATCGCAATATCCTCCAGCATTGCCTTTCTCCTGTCACCGAATCCGGGAGCCTTAACGCCTACACATGTGAATGTGCCACGGAGCTTGTTGAGGATCAGTGTTGCCAGAGCATCACCCTCGATGTCCTCTGCGATGATAACAAGAGACTTGCCTGACTGGGCAATGGGCTCGAGTACGGGCAGGAGGTCCTGAATGTTGTTGATCTTCTTGTCTGTTACAAGGATGTAAGGGTCGCTGAGCACTGCTTCCATCTTGTTCATATCAGTAGACATATAAGGAGAGATATAACCTCTGTCAAACTGCATACCTTCAACTACTTCGAGCTCGGTATTCATTGACTTGCTCTCCTCGACTGTGATGACGCCGTCAGTTGTTACCTTCTCCATTGCTTCGGAGATGAGCTCGCCTACATAGTCGTCACCTGCGGAGATGGCAGCGACTCTGGCGATGTCCTTGGAACCGTCGACCTTCTTTGCCTTTGCATGAACGGATTCAACAGCCTTATCGACTGCCATGGAGATACCCTTACGAAGGATGATGGGATTAGCGCCTGCAGCAACGTTCTTCATGCCTTCCCTGATGATTGCCTGGGCAAGGAGTGTTGCTGTTGTCGTACCGTCACCTGCAACGTCATTTGTCTTGGAAGCTACTTCCTTTACCAGCTGGGCACCGGCATTCTCGAACCTGTCCTCCAGCTCGATCTCCTTGGCGATGGTAACACCGTCATTTGTGATGAGAGGAGCACCGTACTTCTTGTCCAGGACTACGTTCCTGCCCTTGGGGCCCAATGTGACCTTTACTGTATTTGCAACCTTGTTAACGCCTGCTTCAAGTGATTTTCTGGCGTCTTCTGCATACTGAATATCCTTTGCCATGATATATATCCTCCAATAATATTATTATCAGTCCTCAACGATAGCCACGATGTCATCCTGGCGTACGATGATGTATTCCTCATCCTCGATGTTTACAGTTGTTCCTGCATAGTCACGGATGATAACCTTCTGTCCGACCGATACCTGCATCTTTACCTCGTTGCCGTCAACGATTCCGCCGGGTCCGACAGCGACTACCTCTGCATATGAGGGCTTCTGCTGGGCGCCTGCTGACAGGATGATGCCGCTCTTTGTCTTTTCCTGTGCTTCGAGTTTCTTTACGACTACCTTATCGCTTAAAGGTTTAATGTTCATATGTAAAACCTCCTAAATATAATAACTTTGTCAGGATTAGCACTCTAACACATCAAGTGCTAACTCACGAAGATAAGTATAACTCAAAGTCAAAAATAGTCAAACCGATTTTGACTTTGATTCAAATTTGCCTAAATTGGGGAAATATCAGTTATCTGACAGGCCTTCAGGATTCATCGTCTGCCACTTCCAGCAGGATGAACACATGTCATCTATGGTGTATCTGGCCTTAAATCCCAGTTCCTTTTCAGCCTTCTCCGTTGAGGCATAGCAAACTGCGATGTCGCCGGGTCTTCTGGGGCCGAACACGTGATTGATGGGATGGCCGCAAGCTTTCTCAAATGCAGCGATGGCCTCCTTAACGGATGTGCCCTTGCCTGTTCCCAGATTGAAGAGGCAGACACCTGAGTCATGGGAATCCAGATACTGGATAGCCTTTACGTGGCCGTCTGCCAGATCGCATACGTGGATGTAATCCCTGAGGCATGTGCCGTCAGGTGTGGGATAATCGTCACCGAAAACAGTCAGCTTTTCCAGCGTGCCGCCTGCAACCTTGGAGATATAGGGAAAGAGATTATTGGGTATGCCTCTGGGGTCCTCACCGATAAGACCGCTCTCATGAGCTCCAACGGGATTGAAATATCTGAGCAGGCAGATCTTCATGTCAGGCTCTGCCTTGGAGAAATCCCTGAGGATCTGCTCGATCATCCATTTTGTCCATCCGTAAGGATTAGTGCACACGCCCAGAGGGCTCTCCTCGGTAAAGGGAACATCCTCGCTCATTCCGTAGACAGTTGCAGATGAACTGAACACCAGTTCCCTGACGCCATACTTCTTCATGAGACGGCATACTGTGATCATGCTGCCGATGTTATTTGAATAATAATCGAGGGGGATGGTAACGGATTCACCTACTGCCTTAAGTCCTGCGAAATGGATAACAGCATCGATCTTATTTTCTTCGAAGACAACAGAGAGAGCCTCTTCATCGCAGCAATCAACATTATAGAACTTAAATGATCTGCCGCAGATCTTTTCCAGTCTGCGCTGAACCTCCATCTTGCTGTTCGCGAGATTATCGGCGATCACTACATCGTATCCGTTCTCGAAAAGGGAGATCACCGTATGTGAACCAATATAACCATTACCGCCTGTGACTAAAACTGTTGACATGACATTCCTCCGGAAACTGATAGACTGACGTATTTGTTTTCCGCACATTTGCACCAAATACGTCTTTTTCAAATGTAATTATAAGATAAAATTATGTTATTGACGATATTAAGGAGACATTTTATGAGCAAAATGATTTACATAGCAGATGACGACGATCATATCCGCAATCTGCTTAAGTCATTTCTGGAGAGAGAGAGTTTCAACGTAATCGGGTTTCCCACAGGCGATGAACTCCTCGAGAGATTTACCGATACACCCTGTGATCTGATCATATTAGACGTAATGATGCCCGGCCATGACGGCTTTTTCATCCTCAAGGAGATCCGCAAGACCAGCAATGTACCGATCATAATGCTCACTGCCAGAGACAGTGATGCAGATTACATCATGGGTCTGAATTCAGGCAGTGACGATTATTTCACAAAGCCCTTCTCCCCCATCAAGCTCGTAACAAAGGTCAAGTCCACGCTCAAGAGACAGGAAGACTTGATGTCCGGAGGCGAGGTCTCAAGAGACGATAACGTTCTCGTATTCGCAGACATCGTGATAAATAAAAAGACAAAGGAATGTACCATCGGAGGCAAGAGCCTACCCCTGACTCCTAATGAGTATTCACTTCTAACCTACATGATCTCCAACAAGGACAGGGCGATCCCCAGGATCGAGCTCCTGGACAAGATCTGGGGATACTCAACTGAGGTCGAGACCAGGGTCGCCGATGACACCGTCAAGAGGCTCCGCAAAAAGATAAAGGACTCCTCCGCATCCGTCACCACAGTATGGGGCTACGGATTTAAGCTTGTTGACAAAAACAGTGACGGATTAGAGAATTAATACTGATAATAATTCTCTGAAGGTCATTTATGAGTTCATCCGGCAAGAAGACGTCAAAAAAGAAGAGATTCAGCATAAAGCTTCCGATCGCCATACACCTGTATGCTACCTTCCTCATTGTCATCCTGCTGATGGCCATGTCCATGCTCTTCATGTCTCAGGGTATCCTCTCCACCTATATCGGAAACGAATGCAACAAACGAATCGATAACGCCGTAAGTTCATGTCAGACACTTGCTCAGACCCTGACCCTTCCGGATTACGACATATCCAACATGACCGATTACGATATCGGAACCTCGCTGCTCAACGCCATAGTCTCGTCTGCCGATATCTCCAATGAAGCAACGATCGCCCTGATCTATACGAAGGACGGTGTTGATTCTGATTATATGCTCCTCTGGCCTACGAAGTCATATTCCCTGTCATCCTATAATGCGACAGATCACGTAATCGGAGAGATAACCGAGAATCACGGCATCAAGGAATCGGGCAAGAACCAGACCATCAACATCGACGGATCCATCTACTTCTACAGGATACTGAGCTTCAGGTTCAGTCCGGAGGAGAACATCTACCATACGATCAACGATTACTATATCGTTCTGTTCGTTAACTCCAGACCATATTATTCTCTGGCTGAATCACTAGTATACATCCTCATCCAGGTAGTCCTGATCATCATCATCGTTGCAGGCCTCCTGAGCCTGTTTAACTCCATCCCGCTGTTCCTCACCACCAGGAGGCTGTCCGAGTTCTCCAAGAGGATCGGCCGGGGCGACTACAGACCGATAGATACGGAGAAAGCTGCCAGCCGTGAGCTGACGGACCTGTCTGCCCAGATGAACATAATGGCATCCAAGCTGGAAAAGAGCGACCTGGAACAGAAGACTTTCTTCCAGAATGCATCTCATGAACTCAGGACTCCTCTCATGTCCATCCAGGGATACGCAGAAGGCATCAAGTATGGAGTATTCGATAACGAGGAAAAAGACAAGGCCGTCGATGTCATCATAGACGAGACTGACAGGCTCACCAACATGGTCTCAAACCTCCTCACCATCTCCAAGATGGACATGGCAAAGAGCGGAGACTATACGGTCAAAAAGCAGATCATCAACTGTTCTGAACTTGCCGAAAACACAATAGACAGAGTGCGCGGTAATTTCATCCATGAAGACAAGGAGATCTCAAATGAGATAACCAAGGAGGATCTGTATATCTACGCCAACGAATCTGATATCTTCAGGATGCTGGAGAACATCTTCTCCAACTGTCTCAGATACTGCAGATCAACTGTCAGGTTCGTATGCAAAAAGGATAAGACCGGCAAGTTTATCCATTTCATGATCTCCGACGACGGTCCGGGCATTTCAGAGGATGTTCTGCCAAAACTCTTTGACAGGTTTGCAACGGGAACAGCCGGCAAGCACGGTATCGGTCTGGCCCTGGCAAAATCCATCGTAGAGGAGCATAACGGAACCATAACCGGCTACAACATGACCGGTAAGAATGGCGAGATCACAGGTGCTGTCTTCGAGATCAAGATCCCTCTCATCTCCAAGAAGGAACAGCTCTCCAGATTAAACAAAGAAAAATAGCATGAGATCCGTATCAGTATCAGTTACAGCCCTGGCAAGATACACATCCAGGTCAGGTGATCTAGTTTCCTCTGGTTTCGGTGCCATGTCAGGCATCGAAGGTACCAGACTGCACACACGCATATTTTCGGACCTCAGGAAAGAATATGGAGATTCCATCGATACCGAAGTATATGTTGATTACATATACGACACCGACATGTTCGAGCTGGACGTATCCGGCAGGATGGACTGTCTGATCAACAGATCAGGAGATATCCCTCATATCATCGAGATCAAGTCATTTAACAGCACAAAGGATAAATACGAGCTCATAGAACAGGCATGGCATATGGCACAACTGAAGCTCTACGGAGCCATGTACCTGCTCTCCAACAGTGACATCTACGATGTCAGACTCACATTGAGATATATCTCTGTTACTACACTGCAGCCATACGAAAAGACATTCGAGATGTCATACGAAGATGCCGTCAAGTTCTTTAACGACAAATGCGACCAGTATCTGGACTTTGCGGGACAGCTCCTGGACTATAGTACTGCTCTTTATGAATCAGCAGGGACATTTAAGTTTCCCTATCCGGAACTGAGATCAGGCCAGTCCATGTTCATGAAGCAGGTCCTCATGAGCCTGACATCAAAGGAAGCCCTGTTCGTAGAGGCTCCGACGGGTACAGGCAAGACAATTTCGACTCTATATCCCGCCATAAAAGGACTGCTCAAGCACAGGTATTACAAGATCTTCTATCTTACCGCCAAAACAGCTACCAGGGAGGTTGCACATAAAGCCTTAAACGACATGAGGAGGAAAGGCCTGATCATCAGATCATGCCTGTTGGAACCCAAGGAATCCATGTGTCCCCTGATGACCAAATGCGACAAGAAATACTGTCCCTTATGCAAAGATTACTATGGAAAGATCAACAAGGCTCTTAACGATCTGTTCGTATACGATGACATAACATCTGAGATCGTAAAGAAAGTCGCAGAGAAGTACATGATCTGCCCCCATGAACTGATGCTGGAGGTCATGAACTACTGCACTGTTGTAATAGGAGATTATAACCATGCCTTCTCCCCTCTGGTAACGCTGATCGACGAAGACAACATGAATACTTCAGTCGTTCTGGTGGACGAGGCACATAACCTCAATGACCGTGCCAGGGAGATGTACAGCAGCGAACTGAGAGAGTCCAAGCTGGATGACATGATATCCCAGTTCAAGGGCAAGAATTCCAGGATCGAAGCTCATCTGGCCAGGATCAAGGACTATTTCAAGATAATAAGCCAGTGTTTCCTGTCCCACCAGTCTTCATTTAAGATCCTGGAAAGCGTCGACGAGAACAAGATAATGAGCACCAACGACTGGGAAGGCATGAGAGAAGTCCCCAGGAATCTGTATCCGCTGCTGTGGCATACCTTATCCTCACTGCAGCCGGTCCTCGACGATCTGCCCCAGGGGGATCTGAGGGATTCCGCAATAGAATTCTTCTTTGACATCAGGTTCTTCGTAACATGCCTGGAACAGTACTACGACCAGTCCTACATAACATGTACCGGCAGAGACTGCGGCGACATCTTCATAAAGCTCAACTGCCTTGATGCTTCAGCCAAGCTGGACAAGATCATTAAGGACCATCTGGGTGTCGTATTTTTCTCTGCCACCCTGTCTCCATATGAATACTACAGGAACATACTGGTTGGACAGGATGCGGAATACACCAGATCTCTGGTGCTGCCCTCACCTTTCCCTCCTGAGAATCTGGATATAATGATCGATACATCCATTTCCACTTCATTCAGGAACAGGAAGATGACGTCTTCTGATCTGGTCGCCAGGATCAGTGAGGAATTATCCGACAGGACTGGAAATTACATGGTCTTCTTCCCTTCCTTCGAATACCTGGACATGATAAAGCCCCTGCTGGAACAGGAATTTACGAAGTATACTGCAAATGACGGCAAGGAAAGGACCATAATCTGTCAGAAGCCAGGCATGACCACCAGGGAGAAAGAAGATTTCCTCAAGGCTTTCGACATGCCGGGAGCAGGACTCCTTGCGGGATTCGCCGTCCTGGGCGGACACTTTGGAGAAGGCGTCGATCTGGTAGGAGACAGATTGTCAGGTATCATTTGCGTGGGTGTTGGGATCCCTAAGCTGACACCAGAAAGAGAGATCCTGGCATCCTATTATTCTGACAAGTTCGGCGACGGATATGCATTTGCATACAGATTCCCCGGATGGGAAAAGGTACTGCAGGCTGTGGGAAGAGTAATAAGGACCGAAGAAGATACGGGCTTTGCCCTGCTCATAGACGAGAGACTGTCCAAGCCGGAATACATAATGCTGTTCCCGGAACACTGGGCTCTATAACTCGAATCTCTCCAGATAGTTCTTTTCCAGCTGATATGACATATATCTCAGGGTAAAATCGAATAGCTTATCCGTAAGACTTTCTGAGCAGTTCATCAGGAATAGATCCTTGAGCCCGCAGTCAGATATGTAGTTCAGAGCAGCTATTGACGTTCCTGACATGAGGCAGAAGCCGTGATCGCCCTTCCTGCCGGAATAAACGTCTCCTCCGGATGTGCTGAGATAATAAAAGCCGTTATCCTCTATCCTGCTTCCTGTATCATTTGTTACAGAATACCTGACCGTATATCCCATGACCGACAGGACTCTCCAGTTGAAAAGAGCTGTGATGAGTTTCCACCTGGATACATCTGAAGAAAGATAGTAATAAGAATAGACACCTATCTCATATGCTTCGGAGGAATTATCCGACTGCCTGGACATCTCGGATAAGATGTCGCCTATATGGGACGCCGCTGTTATGGCATCAAGGTCATTCATTATCCTGCTGTTGCTCTCGACGATAACGCCGCTCCTGAGATACAGATATCCGTGGGAATCTGATACGGTGAGATCGCAGAGCATGAAAGGAACGGAAATAAATGCATTTATGCTGCCCAGCTTGCCTGTCCCCTTGGCATAGATATCCAGAAGGCCATTTTCTTTTGTCAGGAACTTTAATATGCGGTCTTTATCTTTTGCTTCGTGACTCGACAGGATGATGCCTCTATATGTAACGGGAACACCCATCAGTCCTCATCCTCATGGGTAAAGCCGAACTGCTTTAAGAGATTATCGTCGTTCTTCCAGTCTTCCCTGTACTTAACGAACAGATCCAGATAACACTTGCAACCGGTCATCCTCTCGATGTTCTTTCTGGAAGCCGTTCCGATCCTCTTGAGCATCTGGCCATCCTTGCCGATTATGATGCCCTTGTGGGATTTGCGCTCACAGATGATGGATGCTTCTATTACGACCATTTCCCTGTCGTATTCGTCGGCACTGTCCTTGCCGTATCTGTCCTCGAACCTGGTGATCTCAACGGCAACTCCGTGAGGGATCTCCTGGTTTGTATAATGGAGTATCTGTTCGCGGATGAATTCCCTGGCCATCTCCCTTTCAGTCTGATCCGTCATGTATTCGGAATCGAAGAGCCTGGGGCCTGCAGGAAGGTTCTTTGTAATTACATCCATAAGGAGTTCAACGCCCTTGCCTGTCTTGGCACTGATGGGAACTACGTCTTCGAAATCATAGCAGGAAGAATAACTGGCGATTATAGGCAGCTGCTTCTCCTTCTTGATCTCATCTATCTTGTTGATCGCCAGGACCACCTTTTTCTTTGACTTTTTGCAGTTGTCCAGCAGCTGCTTCTCGACCTTGCCGGGCTCATCGAATCTGGCATCTGCGATAAAGAGGACCAGATCAGCATTCTTTGCGGAATTGAAGGACCTTTCCACCATGATCTCGCCCATCTTGGACTTGGGCGAATGGACACCTGGAGTATCGACGAATATGATCTGGGAATCATCTGTATTATAGATGGATCTGATGTTGGTCCTGGTGGTCTGGGGCTTGTGCGAGACGATGGCAACCTTCATGCCTGAAATGTAATTCAGGAGCGTTGACTTGCCTACGTTAGGCCTGCCGAGGAGAGCTACATAACCGCAGTGGCTGCAGTCTGATCCTGCAGGATAGACGGGTTCGGAAATGACCTCTTCTGTCTTTTCCTTCTCCTCCTCAAAAGCAAGACCGATATCTAACATGAGCTTTCTCTGCCTGTCTGTCATGACCTTCTCATCATTTGCCCTGATGTGGTCATAACCCAGGAGATGCAGGAGCGAGTGAGCGATCAGGAACAGGACTTCGCGTTCTACTGAATGGCCGTATTCATCACTCTGTTCAACAGCAACGTCATAGCACAGGATAATATCTCCCAGATTAAAGCGGTTGGATCCGTCCTCACCTATCTCAAAATCCAGTTCGTCAGGTGAGCAGTTGAGATTGCCGTTCCTGAATTCCAGGAGAGGAAAAGACAATACGTCAGTAACGCTGTCTATATCCCTGTTCTCCCTGTTTATCTCCCTGATCTCCTCCTTAGATACGGCAGTGACCGTACAGTAAGCCTGCTTTAGGATGAGCATTACATCAGAAGACACATATCTGAAATCAGATATGGATGAAGCAAGCTTATCAATAAGGGGTCTATACTGCGTGAGTATGCTGCTGTCTGATGATATGTCAATTTGCATTTTCGGGGTACTTGATCCTTTCGTGGAATGCGCCTGCGTAGAAGTTCTTGAAGGATTCGACGATCTTCTCGATATCCTCAAAAGACAGTCCTGACTCACGGAGCTGATCCTGGTCTATCTTGCCCTTTATAAGACGCCTGATGAGTGCTTCGCAGCTGTCCAGATCGGTCTTGCCCGATGACCTGATCGCTGCTTCGCAGGTATCTGCCAGCATTACGATAGCTGACTCCCTTGATGACGGGATATGGCCGCGGTATCTGAAGTTGGCGGGATCCGGCATGTCGAGGCCTGCTGCCGTAGCCTCCTCACAGGCTTTGTTATAGAAATAGCCGGGATAAGTCGTTCCATGGTGCTCATCGATGATCTTGATGATGGGCTCAGGCAGTTTGTGCTTGCGTGCCAGCTTAACACCGTTTTCAGGATGTGAGATTATTATCTCCACGCTCTCCATTACGGTGAGGCTGTCGTGGGGATTAACTCCTCCCTGCTGGTTCTCAGTAAAATACATGGGATTCTCGAGCTTGCCGATATCGTGGAAATAGCTGGCAACCTTACAGAGCAGAGCATCTGCTCCAATCGCTTCAGCTGCGGAATCCGCGAGATTTGCAACCATCATGGAATGCTGGTATGTACCTGATGCCTCGATGAAGAGTCTCTTGAGGATGGGATGACCGGGCTGGGAAAGCTCGATGAGCCTTACCGGTGTTACCCTGTTGGAGAACAGTTCATAGATAGGCAGAAGTCCTACGGCGATGACAAGTGATCCTATGGTGGAAAGGCCGGTCATCATTGCAGCATTGATGTACTCAGTCCTGGTGGCATTACTGAAGAAACTGAATGCAATGGTTGCAAGTTCCGCAGCGATCGTGGGTACGATGATGATGGCTGCACTGTTAAACCTCTTGTTCTGTCTGCCTGCAACACAGCTGCATACGAATATCGATATCGCCTGCACGAACATTGTATCGATGTCGAAACTATAAACCGGCCACATCAGGAACAGGTTCGAAAAAGACAGTATTATGGAAGCCGATACACCCATGTACATCGCACATATCGCAGTAAAGAACAGCTCGATGACCAGCATCGAAGACAGTTCTGACAGATATATGGATGCAGCAATAGGGATCATGTATGTGATTATCAGTATATAGAAGACACTGAGGTTGATCTTGAAATCGTTCTCCTTGATGCTGATGTAAAAGATGCAGGCACCGAAGATCAGGATGACATATGCTGCGACTCTGGCCAGGATATAATAGTCAAATCCGTATTTGTTGATCAGGTCCAGGTCTTCTAAAAGTCTCAGGGAATGATCATTGATCACCTCGCCTGCGCTGACGATCTTTGTACCTCGCTCGATAATGATCGGGTTATCGATAGCCGTCTGATATGCGTTATCCTCAGCATCCTCTGTTGCAGCCTTGTCATAGGTGGAATTGGGCTGGACTATTGTTGTGAGGATATTAAAGAGAGTATCTGCATAAGCAGAATATGCAGGATTTGTCTGCTTGAATGATTCGATCTGCTCATTGATCGCTCCCTCGATGGAATCGGAATTCACATTGCTCATCATGAGGACCTCTGTCATTGAGATGCCCTTGTCCTCGATGTAGCTGAATGCGGATCTGGTCATCTTGATGAATACGGTCAGGTCAGTATCGTCAAAGTTCTTGTTGAGCTTGGACCTCAGACTGGATTTCAGGTTCTGGAGTCCGACTTCCTCGGTAATGAACGTTCCAGTAGTCTGGTTATTGATGAGGTCTCTGGTCTGCGTAACGCATGTAAAGAAGGTATCAACATTCTCAACGTTGGAGGTGGATATCTCTTCATTCCTGACGAAGATGGCAGCAACTGAGTTCTTTGCTATGAGGGCTTCGTACTCAGTCTGGTAAGTATCTGTGATAGTCCTCGTGGCATAGATATCAGATTCCGAGATGGAACCGACAGTATAGTTATAACTGTCAGGCATGTATCCGTAGAATACGATCAGCAGTATGAGCAGTGCCACCAGCACCATAACGACGATCTGCTGCAGTTTTGTTCCGAATGAATTGATATTCATTATCTTTCAACTCCCTCTTTTTCCTGACGTTTCTCGTAGGCTTCCACGATCTTCTGTACAAGACTGTTCCTGACGATATCCGAATTATGCATCGATACTATGGATATACCCTCAATGCCGTGGAGGACCTCCATTGAATCATATAGTCCGTTCCTGATCCCCTTGGGCAGGTCGATCTGTGTAAAGTCACCGCAGACACACGCCCTGCAGTTGAGTCCGAGCCTGGTGAGGAACATCTTCATTTGATCTGATGTTGTATTCTGGGCTTCATCCAGGAGGACAAAGCAGTCATCAAGGTTTCTTCCCCTCATGAAAGCCAGAGGTGATACCTCGATCAGTCCCTTTTCATAATATCTCTCGAAGAGGTCGCGGCCCAGAAGAGCTTCTATGGCATCATAGATGGGCCTCATGTAAGGATTGACCTTCTCCTCTATGTCCCCCGGGAGAAAGCCCAGTCTCTCGCCAGCCTCGATGGCAGGTCTGGTAAGTATGATCTTGGAGACTTCCCTGTTCCTGAGGGCTCTTACTGCCATTGCAACACCCAGGAAGGTCTTTCCGCTGCCTGCAGGGCCGCTGCATATTACCAGCTCGGAACGCTTAAGGGAATCAAGATAGACTCTCTGGCCCAAAGTCTTGGCCTTGATGGGCCTGCCTGTGGGAGTCGTATAATACACCTCATCAAATGAGGACATGAACTCATTAATGGAACCTGTCCTGGACAGAAAGATCACATAATCCACCAGCCTGATGTCGATGTCATCATCCTTGGACAGGGCGTCCAGTGTCTTTAGAACGTCACAGGCACGGACTATGGACAGGTTATTCTCACCGGAGACTACGATCTCCTTGCTGTCAGTTCCGCAGAATACGCCGAAGGCAGATGATATCCTCGAAAAAGTATCACCCGTTGATAAGACTGCTAGATTAAGACCGTCGATTCTCGTTTCCATGGTTACATTATCTTATTTATTTATAATAAGGTCAATTGCCTAGAGGCGTGAGCCTGTTCAGCAATTCCTTATAGTAGTCAGGTATGTCACATTCAAAATACAGATGCTCACCTGTGATCGGATGCTCGAATTCGATCGATGTGCTGTGGAGCGCCTGTCCCGTCAGCCCCATGGACTGCTTTTTAGATGCATAAACAGGGTCTCCGATGACGGGATGACCTATGTAATGGAGATGGACGCGGATCTGATGTGTCCTGCCTGTCTCCAGCTTGAGCAGCAGGTCCGTAGCTTCTATGAACCTGTTCTGGACTTCATAATGAGTAACGGCATATTTACCGTCAGGTTTTACGGTCATCTTTCGCCTGTCAGTTGATGATCTGCCTATAGGGGCATCTATGGTGCCTCTCTCCCCTTTGATCACTCCTGCGGCCAGTGCCCTGTATTTACGTACCACATCGTGGTCAGCGATCATCTCGGCCAGCCTGACATGTGTCTCATTGTCCTTGCATGCCAGCATAAGTCCTGATGTGTCTTTGTCGATCCTGTGTACTATACCCGGTCTTAAGACTCCGTTGATATCAGAGAGCTTGCCGTCACAATGAGCCAGGAGAGCATTTACAAGCGTTCCCTCGCTGTGTCCTGCACCGGGATGGACGACCATACCCTGAGGCTTGTTAAGCACTATGAGATGTTCATCCTCAAAGACGATGTCCAGCGGGATATCCTGTGCGGGATTATCACTCTCAACAGGATCGGGGATATCAACGGTCACCACGTCGCCTGGTACCAGAGGAGTTCCCGCCTTTGTAATGACAACACCGTTTACGGTAACGTTGCCGCTGCTGATAAGGGTCTTGTAATAGGATCTGGAATAGTCCTCGATATTAGAAGAGATGAACTGATCCAGACGTTTCTGATCACCGGATACTGATAATTCCCTGATCATTTGGTCTCTTTAGCCTTTCTCTTGAAAAGATCGTTCCAGAAACTGTCGAATTCCTTGCTGTCAAACAGGATGTTTAATATCAGCAGGAATGTGCCTATTACTGCAAAGCAGTCAGCGAAGTTAAATATCGGGAAAGTATAGCTTCCGAAATCAAATCTCAGGAAATCGATAACATAATGGAGCATGAACCTGTCGCAGAGATTGCCGATGGCACCAGCTGATATCAGTCCCAGGCACAGCGCGATCTTGTTATGTTCCTTAAGGATCGCAAAAACCATTACTGTCATGAGGATAATTCCAAAGATCAGTGATACTCCTGATAGGACATATATACCCCATGACTTGTCTGCCAGGAAGCTGAAGGCACTGCCCGTATTCCTGACGTAATGAAATGAGAAGAATCCTGAGATGATCTCCTTCTTCTCATTAAGCTGCATATTGCTGACAATGGACCTCTTGGAGATCTGATCTCCTACGACCAGCAGGAGCACGAACATGAATATAGAAGTGATCCTGGTCTGTTTATACCTGAAATCCGAAACGCTTATATTAGTACTATTTTCACTCATGGGCACTATTATACATTAAAAAGTCATTCATATTCAGTAAATCTTGAAATATCGGTCGCACGGCCGTAATCATCAAGAGTTATTATTACACCGTTCATAAATCCGGGGCCTTCGGCGGGTTCATACCTGGAAGGGATCTTAAATGCCAGACGGGACAGCGATGTCTCTATGTCCATTCCCAGAACGGAATCAACGGCGCCAGTCATGCCGGCATCAGTTATATAGGCAGTACCGTTGGGAAGCAGCCTGTTATCGGCAGTCTGGATATGGGTGTGTGTTCCGATGACAGCCGTTGCCATACCGTCAAAATAATATCCGAGAGCCTGTTTCTCAGACGTGGTCTCAGCGTGGAAATCGATGATGACGGAATTGCATCCTTCTTCATTAACGAGCTTGTTGATGAGCTCCTCGCCCTTTGTAAATGGGCTGTCAGGATCCATTCCCATGTTGATCTGACCGAGCAGATTTATGACGCCTATCCTGACGCCTTTCTTCTCAATGATGGTATAGTCAGAGCCCGGCCACGGAGGAGTCAGGTTCGAGGGCCTGACCACATTTTCCAGTCCCTTTATCTGCCTGAGGAAATCATGATTTGAGAACGTGTGATTCCCGAGGGTAATGATGTTTACACCGTTAGATATAAGCTCATTAACTATCTTCTCAGAACATCCCAGACCGTGTGCGGCATTCTCCGCATTACATATGACCACATCTATATCTCTGGAAAGGATAAAACCCGGGAGCAGATCCCGTATGACACGTCTGCCGCAAGCGGCTACAACATCGCCGATAAAACATACTTTCATGGGGAGATTTTACCAAAAAAATCCCGCCTTGAAAATAAATTCAAGACGGGATATTTCAACTTAATCAACGGACTATCGGTAATTCCAAACTGATAAATCAATTCTAAGGTAATGATCGGTTTATTTTGCTATATCTGTAGCCCTGGTCTCTCTGATGACATTGACCTTGACCTGACCGGGATAAGAGAGCTCTTCTTCGATCCTCTTACATATCTGTCTGGCCTTGATGATCATCTCATCATCTGAAACCTTGTCAGGAGAAACGATGACTCGTATCTCACGACCTGCCTGGATAGCATAACTCTTCTCGACACCGTCAAAGCTCGTAGCGATCTCCTCGAGCTTCTCGATCCTCTTGATGTATGTTTCAAGATTCTCTCTCCTGGCGCCGGGACGTGCGGCAGAAATAGCGTCTGCAGCAGCCACGAGAACAGCAACAGCTGTTCTGGGCTCAACATCACCATGATGTGCTTCGATTGCATTGATCACATCTGGTGACTCGTGGTATTTCTTGGCAATTTCAACACCAAGTTGAACATGGGTACCTTCCTGTTCAAAATCAACAGCCTTACCTATGTCGTGCAACAGACCTGCCCTCTTTGCGAGGTTAACATCCAATCCCAATTCGCTTGCCATAAGGCCTGCAAGCCATGATACTTCGATCGAATGCTGAAGAACGTTCTGACCATAACTGGTCCTGTACTTGAGTCTTCCGAGGATCTTGATAAGTTCAGGGTTCAGGTTCATGACGCCTGTATCAAATACGGCTCTGTCACCTTCCTGCTTCATTACCTGATTGAGTTCCTTCTCAGACTTCTTTACCATTTCCTCGATCCTTGCCGGATGGATACGGCCGTCAACGACCAGCTTCTCGATCGTGAGCCTTGCGATCTCTCTCCTGATCGGGTCAAAGGATGAAAGGATGATGGCTTCCGGTGTGTCATCGATGATCAGGTCTACGCCTGTGATCGTCTCGATGGCACGGATATTACGACCTTCACGGCCGATGATACGGCCCTTCATCTCGTCGTTAGGAAGATTTACAACAGAGACTGTAACTTCGGATACATAATCAGATGCATAACGCTGTATGGAATTAACGATGATGTCCTTAGCGATCCTGTCTGCATCCTGCTGTGTCTTGTCCTCCATCTGCTTGAGCATCTGGGCCAGGTCGTGACTGTATTCACGCTCTGCGGCCTCGAGTACAAGTGCTCTGGCATCACTGATCGATAAGCCTGATACCTTCTCGAGCTCGGACTGCTTTCTAGCCTCCAGCTCTCTGGCTTTCTGCTCAAGTTCGTTGACTCTGAGCTGCTTATCCTCGATCTCTTGCTGTTTCTTCTCACAGGAAGCCTGAATACGTTCGATATTCTCTTCTTTCTGCTCAAGTCTGTTGCGCTCCTTTGCAATCTCCTGGCGCTTCTCTCTGGCTTCGTTCTCCAATTCGTAACGTGCCTTTGAGATCTCCTCCTTAGCTTGCAAAAGAAGCTCACGTTTGTCACTCTCGCCTTCTTTACGGGCATTTGCAATTATCTTCTCACTGTCAGCCAGCGACTTGGCCAGGTCTTCCTTCAGCTGTTTCTGCTGTGAAGACAGGCCGCGCTTATAGAAAATCGACATGCATATACCACCAATGACGAGACCAACAACGATACCAATGATTAAATATAACCACTCCACGTTGGTAATCACCTCCATTATTAAGTTGTCAAAGTACGATTCATATTTTAGGCTCTGACAAGCCATTTATTATAATAAAAATAAATTACCAGCGTGTCAACCTCTCTGAAACCCGCCATATGACAAAAAATTGACATTTCAGGCACCATAAAGGAAAATATCGCCATGAAATACGAGTATATCATCCCGGAAAAAGACGATGGCAGAGAGATCGTAAGGATCCTGAACACGGAGTTCAGGATGAGCCGTCAGATGGTCAAGAAGCTGAAATTCGGCGGAACGGTGGAGCTTAACGGTGTCCACGCTACTGTAAGGACACGTGTTAAGACTGGAGATAAGCTCTTTATCGAAATGGACGACTCCACCCTGGATATCAACCATCCCGAAGGCATAACCTTCCTGTACGAGGATGATATGTATCTGATCGTGGATAAGCCCTCGGGTATAGTCACCCACCCTACACATAACCACCTGGATGATTCCCTCCTGACCATGCTGTCAGAGGGCTCCCTGCACCCGGTTATAAGGCTGGACCGTGAGACATCAGGGATAATAATGATCGCCAAGAGCGGTTATGCACATAATACACTGTCGCAGTATGCAGGCCTCAAAAAGAGATACCTGGCTGTATGTTACGGCAGATTCGATAATGACTCAGGGACCATCGATCTGCCCATAGCCAGAAGGCCCGGATCGGTCATGATACGTGAAGTGTCGGAAGACGGCAAAAGATCGGTTACACACTATAACGTGCTTTTTTATGATGAGTCGAATAACATATCGCTTGTAGAATTCATCCTGGAGACCGGCAGATGCCATCAGATCAGGGTCCATTCAACGCATATAGGGCATCCTCTGGCAGGAGACGGGCTCTATGGTCCCAACTCGATTGATAATCCCAGCGACAGATTCCCGGGATCGGAAGAAACAGACAAAAAGATCGGCAGATGCGCCCTGCATGCCTACCGCCTGTCTTATACTGACCCGTTTAACGGAAAGGATATGGTTATTACAGCTTCCCTGCCTGATGATATGAAAGGGCTCTTCTCATCCCCTGAACTGATCGATGAGTGCCTTGGCAAGCTCTACTGACCTGTCATCATCATTGCCGGACAGGAGTCTGGATACCTCTTTGACCTTTTCATCAGGACTAAGTTCAGATACAACGGAAACCGTATTGTCCTCGATCCTGCTCTTGGACAACAGATAGTTATGGTCTGCGGCGGCACAGATCTGGGATGTGTGGGACACGCACAGCACCTGATGGTCAGATGCGATGGACGACAGCTTGGATGCTATGGCAACAGAGGCCTTGCCCGATACGCCCATGTCGATCTCATCGAATATCAGTGTCGGGATCTCGTCACACTTGCTAAGGATGTTCTTGATGGCCAGCATGATCCTCGAGGCTTCACCGCCTGAAACGATCGAAGACAGGGGCTTTGCAGCCTGTCCGGGATTAGCGCTGAACATGAACCTGATATCGTATATGCCGTGTGAAGAGAAATATCTGTCCTTGGGGCGTTCAGTGAATTCAACTGAGAATATGGAATCAGGCATCTCCAGATCGGAAAGTTCGGATATTATGCTCTTTTCCAGTTCCCTGCTCTTTTCAAAGAGTTTTTCCGACAGGGCTTTTGCGGATTCCAGGAGTTCTGATTCCAGCTCGTGGCGCTTTTTCTTGTAACCTGCTAGGACTTCCTTGTTATCTTCAAAGGAAGCAAGCTCCACCTTTGCGTCATCCCTGAACTTCAGGATATCCTCTATGGTTGCTCCGTATCTCGATTTGAGATCGAATATCCTGCTAAGTCTCCTGTCTATCTCATCCTTGTAGCCGGGATCGAAATCGAGTTCGTCTATCAGCTTATCCACATCCTCCTTGATGGACTGGGCGTCTAGAAGGAGAGATTCCAGCCTGCCGCTGATCTCCCTGGCATCTTTGTTATCCAAACGGGAGATACCTGCAGATGAAGCAGATATAAGAGATACAACTCCCCTGTCACTGCCCTCATCGTCAAATGCACCTTTAACGGCAGATAAAGCTCCTGCTATCTCGCTACTTTCAGCTATCTTTCTCTTTGTCTGCAGGAGTTCATCGTCGATCCCCGGCTTAAGGTCCTCACCGTCGATCTCCTCCAGGGCATACTCCAGGTATTCCTTTCTTTTCCTGAGCATCTCGGGAGACTGGGACAGATTCCTGATCTTGAGGACCAGGTCTTTGTACTCATCCAGTTTGGATTGATATGCCTTTCTGAGTTCGTCTGTCTGACTGCCGCAATACCTGAATAATAATTCACAGTTCTTGTTCTCGTCGAAGATGACCTGTGTATCGTTCTGGCCGTGGATATCCACCAGATATCTGGACAGCTGTCTCAGCACAGCCAGGACTACCGTCTTGTTATTGATCCTGGCAGTACTCTTGCCGTCTGTACCCACCTTGCGGCTAACGATGATGTTGCCGTCCTCAGGGGCTATATCGAATTCATCCATGAAGGAAAGGAATTCGGGATCATTGTTGTCTGAAACATCAAAAATCGCTTCCACAAATGCATGGTCAGCATCGGAACGGATAATGTTCCTGGAAGCCTTATCACCCATTATGAGGCCCAGAGCATCGATAAGAAGGCTCTTTCCTGCGCCCGTCTCACCGGTAATGACGTTTAATCCTGATCCGGGTTCGAAGACAGCGTGAGCGATTACGGCAAAGTTCTTGATCTCCAGCCTGGTGAGCATTATCTGGCCTCGGAAACCATGTCGTTCAGGGTAACAACGAGGGCATTTGCTTCCTCAATGCCTTTTGAAGCCAGGAAGACTGTATCATCACCTGCTATGGTCCCTACGATACCGTTCAGATGCATGGAATCGAGTGCGGAAGCCGCAGCCTGGGCCATGCCGGGAAGTGTCTTGATCACGACGATGTTCATTGCGCTCTCCACGGTTATCACGGAGTTGGCAAATACTGCCAGGAGCCTGCCGGGAGCTGTATCACCTGTCCTGTCCAGGATCGCATATTTAGTACTCTTGTTAGGAAGCGTAACCTTGATGATGCCCAGATCCTTTATATCTCTGGAAACAGTCGCCTGTGTGGTATCTATTCCTGATTTCCTGACCAGAGCGGTAAGTTCCTCCTGAGTGGAGATGTCCTTGTCCCTGATCAGTTTGATTATCATTTCCTGTCTGGAATTCTTAGCCGTTTTCATAGAAACTTCCTCTCTGGATTATCTTGTGCCTGATGTCACTGAAGAATCTGTTCCGGTCGAAATTGATGGTGTTAACAGTCTTCTCATATAATGAGAGGACAACGCGGTCCTCGGGCTCCGGCTTGATGAAATCCCTGCCGTCGGGACAGATGACCGGGGCCGTCTCAAAATCCTCAATGATGACTTCCACCTTATTATGCTCGCCAATTACATAGCTGATGTTATGGAGAGTGTGAGAGCAAACAGACGTGATGATAATATCTCTCATGTCAGGCATCAGCAGAGGTCCGCCTGCAGCCAGGCTGTAAGCTGTGGAACCGGTTGCCGTAGCGATGACCAGACCGTCACCATAGTATCTTTCCACCACCTGACCGTCGATCTTTAGAAGGAGCTTGGTAATATGGAGCTTTTCGCCTCTGCTGATGGAACAGTCATTAAAGCAGATATCCCTGCCACGAAGTTCATTGTCCTTGCTATAGACCTCAACGAGGAGCTGACTTCTCCTGATTATGCTGTAATTGCCGTCGATCAGATCATGGATCCTGCCGTCCACATCATCTGCATCTATCTGGGTAAGGAAACCGATACTGCCCTTGTTGATGCCGGCAAAATCGCAATCCAGATGACGCCACTGGGATATCATCGCCAGGAATGTGCCGTCACCGCCTATGGAGATCATCACATCGATATCAGCTTTGTTAAAGTCAGCAAATACAAAGCCCGTTGTATCACCTTCGAACAAAGGCTCGTCAGTTACCCTGAAGACCGGGACTCCGCCATATTTCAAGACAGACTGAGCAGCGCCATAGGCGCATTTCATCCCTATATCTCTGTTGCTGTTAACGTGAAATCCGATATTCATATGATAATTAAATCATTTTTTTGCATAAAAATACAGACTAATTATCAGTTGCCTACTATTTTGTTATAGATGCTTACGCTGTCTATACCTGCTATCTCCCGCTGTCTGGCTACCGTTGCAGCCTTGATCATGTCATTCTCTACTGCGATGGGCACGAAACGGTATCTGTCAGTCTTCTTCTCGATCTCGTACCTGATTGCTTCACCAGCACCGCCGGACACGATACCTTCCTCACAGATATAGACCTTGCCTGCCTTGCCCAGCATGGAGATGATCTCATCCACAGGAACGGGCTTTATCATCGACAGATTGATATGCTTGCCGAACAGTCCTGCCTTGCTGAGCATGTCAAAAGCCTTGTCGCACTCCTCGCACATTACGCCTATGGATATCAATGCATAGTCATTTCCCCTGTCAGCTACCATATGAGGCAGAACGCAGTCGCCGATCTCCTCATAGAGGGCTGTTGTATAGGAGATCCCTCCTCTGGGATATCTGACGGCACAAGGTCCTTTGACCTTGACTATGCAGTGATCCAGGATGTTCCTGAGGTCTTTATAATCTCTGGCGGCAAACACGGTCATGTTGGGCATTGAATTGAGATATGAGATGTCCCTCAGTCCGTGATGCGTATGTCCGTCATTGCCGACAAAACCGGCTCTGTCTATGGCAAATATCACATGATTGTTCATGAAGCAGCAATCGTGGATTATCTCATCGTAAGCCCTCTGCAGGAAAGATGAATAGATCGCAACTACAGGTATGTATCCGGAAATAGCCAGGCCTGAAGCCATGGTTACACAATGCTCTTCGGCAATGCCGCAGTCAAAGAAGCGCTTGGGATATCTGGCAGCAAAATCGTAAAGGCCCGTTCCCTGGCTCATGGCCGCACATACACATACTATCTTGCGGTTCTTGTTGGCCTCATCTATGACGGCCTGACCGAAAGCTGAGGTGAAGGTCTCCTTGCCGGACTTCTGAATTCCCTTTTCCAGATCGAAGGGGCCTACGCCGTGATAATCAGAAGGATTCTTCTCAGCGAATGTATAACCTTTTCCCTTCTTGGTGGCAACATGGAGCAGTACGGGGGCATTGATGTCCTTGACCGCATTTAAGGTGCTGATCAGAGCATCGGTATCATGTCCGTCAACAGGTCCGTAGTAGACCATTCCCAGGTCCTCGAATATGGACGGGGTCTTGCGGTATACGATGAACCTGAACCAGTCCTTGATGGCCATTATGAACCTGATGAGGAGATTTCCCAGCAGGGGTATCTTGCGCAGGAATGATTCGGTTGAACGCTTGGCAGCTATGTATCCGCTCTTATATCTGATCTTGGACAGATGCTTGCTCATGCCGCCAACATTCTTGTCGATGCTCATCTCGTTATCGTTCAGGATTACGATCATCTGGGTCTTGCTGATGCCCAGGTCGTTGATGCCTTCGAAAGCCAGGCCTCCGGACAATGCTCCGTCGCCGATAACGGCAACGACATAATTATTATCGTTCTTCAGATCCCTGGCCCTGGCAATTCCGAGCGCGGCGGATACCGATGTGCTGGAATGACCTGTATCAAAGGCATCGTACTTGCTCTCGGAGATCCTTGGGAAGCCTGATATGCCGCCTTCCTGCCTGAGAGTATCAAAGTCATTGAACCTGCCGGTCATGAGCTTGTAAGAATAGGACTGGTGGCCTACGTCAAATACGATCTTGTCATTCTTATAATCAAAGACGGTCAGGAGAGCTATGGTAAGTTCAACTGCACCCAGATTACTGGCCAGATGACCGCCATTCTTTGAAACGGTGTTCAGGATCTTGTCACGCAGTTCAGAAGCCAGGATCTTCCTGTCTTCTGATGTCATGTTCTTCATATCGAACTGACTGAGTTCATTTCCCAAAAACCTGTATTCCAAATCAGTTCTTCCTTTTCCTTAAGTATTCTGTCATTTCCCTGTAGCTGTCAACCTTAAAGCCTGACGCTGCAAGTTCATCCAGTATCTGATTAGCCATTTCTATCTCGTTATCGAGCTTGACCTTGGCCTCATCGTAACCCAGGAGAGTTACGAAGGTTGACTTGTTGTCACGTTCATCCTTGCCTGTGCTCTTGCCGAGCGTTGCGGGATCAGAGTCAACGTCCAATATATCATCTCTGATCTGAAATGCCAAACCCAGATGTCCTGCGAACCTGATGAGCTTATCGAGAACGGTATCGGATGCAGGGTCGTTCATATCTACCTTATTAATTAGATAGTAAGGTGTAACAATGGCTGTCTCTATGAGCGCTCCCGTCTTTTTCCTCTGGAGTTCATAGAGCTTCTCGAGACTGATCTTCTTGCCCTCGGATGAGATATCGATGCTCTGTCCGCCGATCATTCCGCTGCCGCCTGCAAGTGAAGCCATCTTGTAACATGCATAGGCATATTCAGGCTTATCAAGTATTATCCTGAAGAGTCTCTCCATGGCTGTGTTGAGGAGCAGGTCACCTGCGAGAGTCGCAACGCCTTCGCCGTATTTCTTGTGGCATGTGGGCTTGCCCCTCCTGAGATCGTCATTGTCCATGCAGGGAAGATCGTCATGGATCAGTGAATATGTGTGGATCATCTCCAGTGTGGTTGCAAAATACCTGACGTCACAGCTGACATCGTCCTCACCGGTCAGCATCTGATACGTCATGTACATCATCTTGGGTCTTAATCTCTTGCCGCCTGCCAGGAGGCTGTATCTGGCGGCATCGACAGTTATATCCCCACTGTCTGCAGGAAATACTTCTATAAGGTCATTTTCAATCGTCAAATCATAATCCATGTCAGTTTACCATCAGATATCAAGGTTCTCAGTATTGCCTGAGGCTGTGTTTACGATCTCTATCTGCTGACGGACCTCCGTGAGCTTCTTGTTGCAGAAATCTACCAGAGCCGTGCCGTACTGATAGTAATACAGGGAATCATCCAGTGATGCCTTTCCCTCATTGAGCTTCTTTACCAGTTCGTTAAGCTGATCTATGGCCTTTTCAAAGGTCAGATCGTCGTCAAGCTTGATCTCTTTACTCATTTGCTGTCCTCCCTGTCTCATCAATATTAATGCTGTTTACGGTAGAATCCGCATATCCGTCGGAAAACATTATCTTAATGTTATCCCCCTGGTGCAATTTTGCAACTGATTCCACCGCACGGCCGTTTTCGTCGCTGATAAATGAATATCCTCTGCTGAGGACGTTATTGGGGTCCAGAGATTCCAGTCTATCGGATATGGCCTTTACATTTCCCGTCAGGCTGTCGATCCTCTGGTTTATAAGTGTATTCAGTTTATATTCCAGGTTCTTTACCACCTGGACCTGGTTCTGTGCATAATAGAGAGGACTTACGAGTGCTTTGTGGTTCGCAAATCCGTTAACGGTCTGCTGTCTGATGTCGAGATACTTGTTCATCGCGATGTCCAGAGACAGCATCGAATTGGATACATAATCCTCTAGATCAGAATACCTGGACAGCACCAGTTCTGCTGCAGCCGTAGGTGTGGGAGCTCTCAAGTCAGATACGTAGTCGCAGATGGTGTAATCCACCTCATGGCCAACTGCGGAGATTACCGGGATCGTCATGCCATAGATATATCTGGCTATCCCTTCATCATTAAAGCCGAAGAGATCCTCATAGGATCCGCCTCCCCTGGCCACAATGACCACATCGGGCTTTATCACTTCCTGCATGCACTTCAGGCCTTCGATCACAGATGAAGGACATGAATCACCCTGTACTGATGCAGGATATAATACCAGATGGAAATTGGGATTTCTCCTCCTCAAAGTATCTGTAATATCGTGGATAACAGCTCCCGTAGGAGACGTTACGACGCCTATCTTGATCGGAAGGACGGGGATCTTTTTCTTGTGATCCTCATCAAATAGACCTTCCTTTTTGAGTTTTTCAAAGAGCTTAAGATATCTCTCGTGCAGGTCGCCTGCACCTTCCTTGACGATGGAATAAGCCTTGACCTGGAATGATCCCGTTGGAGGATAGAGCTCAGCGCTTCCCTTGATAACTACCTTGTCGCCGGTCTTCGGCTCGAAATCAACAGACTGAAAGGACCCTTTGAAGATGACGCAGGAAACGCTGCTGTGCTGATCCTTGAGCCTGAAATAGCAGTGACCGCTTGAAGCGGTCTTGAACTCAGAGATCTCTCCCGTCAATTCGATGCTGTTCAGATGATCGTTATTGGAAATGATATCCCTGACAAAATTATTGAGCGCAGATACAGATTCGAATCTATACATGGATCAGAGGCTCTTCTCGTAGCTGCTCAGTACGCCGTTGATGTATGAAGATGAATTATCGGTTCCGTATTTCTTTGCCAGCTTAACAGCCTCGTTGATGGATACAGACACATGGATATCCTCCATGTTGTTGATCTCGTAGATGGCGATCTCCATGATGATCCTGTCGAGAACGGGCAGACGATCGATCCTCCAGTTCTTAAGGAAAGGAGCATACATATTGTCCAGTTCTGACTGATCCTCCAGAACGCCCTTTGTTATCTCAAAGAAATAGTCCTTGTCCTCATCGATGATGGCGTTATACTCGCTGTTCTCTCTGAATACTCTGAGACTGTCCATATAGTCATCGTTCCTGACACGTGACTGATAGATGAATAAGAGAGCTGTCTCTCTCGTCTTTATACGTCCTGTATTCTTATCCTGATTCATCTGAACCTCCCGGGAGGAAGGATCCTGTCAAGGAATCTCTTAAACCTTCCTGAATCTGAGAACAGGAATGCACCGACAAAAAATCCTACCATCGTAAATATTATTATGAAAAGTGTCTTGAAGAAACCGAAGATGCACAGCAGTATCGCAATGACAAAGAAGATGAATGCAAAGATCCACCCTGCCTTTGTGTTACTGAGCTTTTCCAGGATCTTGGATAAGAGTCTCTCCATGATTACCTGCCTTCAACCTTTGCAACAGCTTCTTCAACTCTGGCTACACGGACCGATACGTTCTCAACGACGATACCTGTAAACCTCTCAATATCCTTCTTTATCTTCTCCTGGACCTTTGCCATGGATGAAGGGATCTCAACATTGGAATAGAGTACACATGACAGATCGAGCCTGATGGCACCGTCCTTGCCGGGTGATACATGACATCTGGCGCTCTTGATTCCGACCTGTGCGGACTTGGCTGAGTTAAGTGCGATGCTCTCGATGGCATCGGATCCGATGTCAACGTTGCCGATCTCAGTCTTACGGAGCCTGGTACGGTTCAGTCTGCCATATGTGATCGTGTTTGTAATGACGATAACTGCTGTAACCAGGAACAGGATCAATACAGCAGCATAAACATACTTGCTGACCGGTCCGTTGGCGATAGAGGACAAGGGAGACAGAAGGTCTGAGAAGATGCCGTCATCTACCAATGCATAAAGAAGTATTACCGACAGAAGTGCGATAAAGACCGAATAGATAAATGTTAATACTCTGATAAATGAATTCACAGCTCGTCCCCTTCCACTTTACTTAAACTTGAACCAGGCACCTGAATTGTCATCATTACTGTCATTCTGATTAGATTCTTTTGCAGGACTTACGTAGAATCTGCTGATGTCATCAGAATCAGATTTACCGGCATTGGAAGATGACTTCCTGTCAGACTGAGGCTCAACGACGCCGCATACATAGACATCAACTGCCTCGACCTTAAGGCCTGTAAATTTCTCTACGTCCGCTTTGATCTTTTCCTGAATGCTCCATGCGACCTCGGGTATGATCTTTCCGAACTGGATGACGGGATATACAGTAACTGATACCGAGTTGCCGTCATTTTCCCCGAATATTACCCTGACGCCCTTGCCCTCATGGATGACACCTGCTTTTTCCTTCAAAGCTACGGCAAAAGAAGGCACCAATGAAACAACTCCGTCTATCTGCAAAGCGGCTTCGGCAGCATACTGTGCCACAAAACCCTGCGTCATGGAGCGATCGCCCTTGATTGATTCAGCTCCGGGATTGGTATTCATTGGTGCTCCTTGATTACGTCAAAGACGTTAAATATTAAGCTCTTTCAAGATACTCGCCTGTTCTTGTATCAACCCTGATAACCTCATCCTGGTTGATAAAGAGAGGAACCTTAACAGTTGCGCCTGTCTCGAGTGTTGCATACTTTGTAACGTTAGTAGCTGTATCACCCTTAACACCGGGCTCACACTCAACGATCTTAAGCTCAACAGTGATGGGAAGCTCAACTGAGAAGATCTCACCCTTGTATGAGAGGATCTTGCAGATCATCTCTTCCTTAAGGAACTTGATGCCGTCACCGATCTTGTCTGATGAGATGGGAGTCTGGTCATAAGTCTCCTGATCCATGAAGTAGTAGAGTTCACCGTCATTGTAGAGATACTGCATATCTCTTCTCTCCAGCTGAGCCTGCTCAAACTTCTCGTTAGGGTTGAAGCTGCGCTCAACGACTGAACCTGTCTTAACGTTCTTGTACTTTGTTCTTACGAAAGCTGCTCCCTTACCGGGCTTTACGTGCTGGAATTCAACGACCTGATATACCTGGCCGTCCATCTCAAAGCACATATTGTTCCTGAAATCACCTGCGCTGATCATAAAATCGCTCCTTTATAATTAATTAATAACTAAGTAATTTTACTTTATAACCTGATTTCCTGCAAGTTTTTTCAAAAACGGGCAAAAAATCTGACTATCCTCTCAAAAGGTCTCTTGGCCTTTACGTACCAGATCTCCTTCCTGGAATATCTCTCGACCAAAATGGTATAGCACCCGGAAAGCCTGCCTGCGATAACGTCCGTAAACACCTGATCGCCTATCATGCATGCCTGTTCAGGCTTTGCCTTCATCATGTCCAGGGCCCTGTAAACACCTGAGGGATTGGGCTTATGGGCATAGGTTATGCACGGGATCCCCAGCATTGCTGCTATATTGGACGACCTGCCTGACTTTGCATTGGACACAAGGCACATCTCAAATCCGAGTGCATCTAAAGTGGATACACACTCCCTGCTGTAATCAGTAGGTTCCGTAGCATGGTCAGGTCCCAGAGTATTATCGAAATCCAGGAGCACTACAGATATGCCCCTGGCCTTAAGAGCCTGAAAGTCAATGCTCTTAACTGATGATACGACCAGATCCGGCTTCATCGCCCTGAATATGTTCATTTTTGATCCTCACAGTTCTCTAAACATCGAAAATTCTATAATATATCTTATCAAAAGTAAAATTTCATATAAAATGTGATAATATCTAATGGTTTAATAATAAATTCGAGGTGTCATATGAAGGTTACAAAATTCGGCGGATCATCTCTTGCCAATGCATTCCAGATCAAAAAGGTTTGCGACATAGTATTAGCTGACTCTGACCGTAAGGTCGTTGTCGTTTCTGCCCCCGGCAAGAGAACAAGCGATGATATAAAGGTTACCGACCTGCTCATTAACGTAGCAAAGTCCAGGATCGCCGGAGCTGATTACAAGCCCGCTTTCGACGCTGTTATAAACAGGTTCAGGGAGATCGCCGAGGAACTGGAGATCACCGACGTGCTCCCCAGCATCGAGAAAGCTGTCACAGAGGTCGTTGAATCCAAGATCGTTGACACGGTCCTCTATCTCGACTCCGTAAAGGCAATGGGCGAGGATTCCAGTGCCAGGCTGGTTGCAAGATATTTCAATTCCATAGGCCACAAGGCAGAGTACTGCAATCCCAAGGACTGCGGCCTCTTCCTCAAGCATAACGATGTAGGCAAGGCAGTGATCCTTGACGAGACATACGATAACCTGGCTCAGCTCAGGAAGGACGAGGATACCATCTACGTCTTCCCCGGCTTCTACGGTTATTCCAAGAACGGCCAGATCATCACCTTCTCCAGAGGCGGATCCGACATCACAGGTTCCATCCTCGCAGGAGCATTAAGGGCAGAGGTTTATGAGAACTGGACTGACGTTGACAGTGTATATGCCGTCAACCCCAACCTGGTCAAGAACCCCTTCCCCGTTTACGAGATAACATACGACGAGATGCGCGAGCTGGCATATGCGGGATTTACCGTCCTACACGAGGATGCACTCTTCCCCGTTTATGTCAGAGGCATTCCCGTAAATATCAAGAATACCAATAACCCCTCCGCAAAGGGAACATGGATCGTATCCAAGCGTACTCACTACGATTCCCTCATCACAGGTATCGCCGGCGAAAAGGGTTTCTGCACCATCACCATCAAGAAATACCTGATGAACCAGCAGGTCGGCTTCCTCTTTAATGTAATGAGGATCTTTATGGAGGAAGGCGTATCCATTGAGCACATCCCTTCCGGTATCGATACCGTAACTGTCATCGTCCGTAAGAAGTATTTCACGCCCGAGGTTCAGGAAGTGATCTGCAACAGGATCCTCAAGGAACTTGCTGCAACAGACATCAAGGTCGAGAGGGATCTGGCGATCCTCATGATCGTCGGAGAAGCAATGGCAAATTCCGTAGGTATCATGGCCAGAGCTGCATCCGCTCTCAGTAATGCAGGCATCAACCTGAGGATCGTCAACCAGGGTGCATCCGAGATCTCCATGATGTTCGGCGTTGCAGAATCCTACTGCTCATATGCAGTCAAGGTCCTCTACAAGGAACTGTTCAGGTATTGATAAGCAATAAACAACTGTGATTCAAAAGAACCCATGCAGGTTAAACCTACATGGGTTCTCTAATCTGCTACGTATTCAATTCACATTAATTTCAGATATACTACAACGGCAAGCATTATCGACATGGTATATTGCCTCCAGTAAATAGTTTCTTTAGCGATTAACATTTTCCGATGGCTTTATGCCTTGTCTATTTTTATGTCGCCCCCTTTCCGAATTTGCGAAAGATATTGTATCTTATCTTCAATTGGATCGAATGAATTACTATTGAACATAATGAACCAGAATCCACTACACAATAATAAGGACAAATAGCATAAGTAATAGCTCTGAAACACTTAATACAATCGCTGACCTGATAGTATTCTTCGTCATTTTCAGAATAACAAATCCAAGTCCAGCGATAAACACTGCTGATGCAAGGCAAAGAATAATAGTCATATAAGGCAAATGATCGAATATATTCCAAACCTGATAGTAATTGGTTTCTGAAACCCGTATAGGATAATGTGTTATGTGTATACTTCCCTGATATCTACCTGTTACTCTTATATCAAAATTATATTGAACAACTAATCTGCCATCGTAAAACAAGGAATCAGGAAGTTCTCCAAGAATAAAACCTGAATCTAATGAAGTCTGATTATTGTTTGCAAACAAAGTAAATAGCTCACATAGGTCATTCTTGCTTAACGTATCCTTACCAGCCGATGAAGTATCAAAAATATATGTTTGGTCTAGATCAACGTAGGTAATGTAATTTGGCAATTCACACTTTTCCGAATCAATGACTCTGATTGTTCCACCGTCGATTCTTTCCCATTTTAACTGATTATTATCGATTATCCTGTTGTTGTTTTCAACAATACCAGAGATCCCAAATACGGGCTCACTAAACTTCACTTCCACAATCGGAAGTGAGAGTGCTTTTTTTATCTCCGGTATCGCAAATCTATAGCTGATAAACACAATCCATATCAATGTTAATACTATGGTTGTCATTAAAATGTTTATACTATGTTTAGACGATCTCATATTAATACTCCAATAACTGATATGTCCAGCCCCATGGCAGAACGCTAAATGAACCGGTCATATCCTCTTGATGTATAATTCCTTGATTATCATAAAACACCACATATTTCCCATCAGGACTATAATTACTAACAAAATAATTAAATCTCACAAGTATTTGTGATTCTCCAGTCCAAGCATACACCCTGCTTATCAAATCTTTTTTTGCATACTCTCTTGCAATGCATGTTTCTTCGTCGATTCCCTGTGCGACACCCATTTCACCACAATTACAGGCTTGAATATCTAGTATATTAATTTCGCATGCTATAGAATCACTATAGTCAAGCACGTTTTTAGAAAAAGTATAGCTATTTTCATCCCATTGAATGTAATCATGGTTTCCATGAGCAATAATAATCATCTTATCAACATATGAATACCTTCTCTTGGATACATCATCAGAACCTAAATCGTGATCCAATACCCTAAAAGTATAATAAGCAAGCATATTAGCTGAATCTATTGCATTTATAAGATTGTGTATTTTTTGATAGTATGCTGAGCCTTCATATATTTCCAATACCACGACATCTTCACCTCTATTCTGAAAAGCCTTTAAATAGTATTTCAGTGTTTCTGACAAGGTGTCTTCCTCAGGATGATCTTTTCCAATTAATATATAGTTGACTGGTCTATTTGATAATTCACAAGAATAATCCTCACCATCACCAGCTCCATCCCCATCAGAATCTCCATTCGTCGGATCGGATGTCGTGCTGTAGTAAACATATCCAGAGTATCTTGCGTCATAACTTACAACGATTCCATCAGGATGAAATCTTTCAGCTTCTATGTTAGGCACAGCATCTATTACACGTCTTGGGATCAATCCCATTTCGTCACCATCCGAAAGATCGTCGTCATCCGTATCGGCATTATAAGGATCTGTATGTATCAGTTTTCCAATTTGATTGATCATACCATTCGTCTCGATAATATTGGGGATTCCATCTCCGTCACTGTCAGCTTCACTGTTAAGCCATTCTATATATCTGTCCATATCACGGCCGTTACTGTGGTAATAATAGTAGTTTGTAGACAGTTCACAGGATCTCGACCATGTCCTTACCCACACGCCTTCATCTATCAGCATGTATCTCGAGAAATGTGTAGTCGTTACACTGACTGTGTTCGAGTATGTATCCTTCACGGAGCCCGATAACACCTCGTATTTATTGTTAGCTTCATCATACCAAAGTATCTTCAGATTTTCCTCATCTACTCCTTCTGCATAACTGAAAGTAATGGTTACCTCGCTGAAATCTCCTGTGGATTCTATATCTACAGGAACTCCTACCAATGCATCTATCTGCGAAGATAATGAATCTATACCATAGATATTGCGTATCCTGGTATTCTCACTTATACATCCTGATATATTCCCACTAACCGTTACAGATGTTACTCCTGACAGACCTGCATTAGCAGGTATCTCATAGGTCAGCGACTGATATCTGCTGACATCGCTGTCACTGACATTGGGGTCAGACCCCATCTGCACCTCATTATAGTCATTCATTCCGTCTCCATCAGTATCGTATAGCACAGGTGATGTCGGATACAGATTTACTTCATCGTAATCAGACAGACCGTCTCCGTCAGAGTCAGATGACATGGGATTCGTTCCCAGAATGATCTCTGTAGCATTATTCAGGCCGTCTCCGTCATAATCTTCTTCTCCGTCAGAGATATCGTTCCCGTCACTGTCCGGAATCGTAGGATCATATCCGAGGATTATCTCATATCCATCAGGAACACTATCAGTATCTGAATCCGGATCTTCAGGGTCTGTTCCTATCTCCAGTTCATATGTATCAGGCAGCAAATCACCGTCTGTATCTACCGAATAGTCTGGTTCAACTGTTGGTGTGGGTGACGGAATATCTGTAGGTTCCGGTGTTATCGAAGGTTCTTCCGTCGGGGTGGGAGTGTCTGTCAATGTCGGCTCTATTGTCGGAGTCGGGGTGTCTGTCTCTGTAGGTTCCGGTGTTACCGAAGGTTCTTCCGTCGGGGTGGGAGTTTCTGTCAATGTCGGCTCTATTGTTGGAGTCGGGGTGTCTGATACCGTAGGTACAGGTGTATCCGTTGGTATCGGAGTTGATGTAGCCGTAGGTGTAGGTGTCGGCGTAATATCCGTTTCACTTGCTGTTACCGTAAGGATAGAACCGCTGTCGATGATCTCATCTGCTACTATCCTGCCGTTTACTGTAAGGTTATTAGCATTGATCGTTACTCTGCCGTTGGGGGCATAGATAATACCATTAATGGTTATCTCATTACCTGTGATCGTTATATCTCCATTGACTGAGTATATAACCGTAGGTTCTGATGTTGTCTCATAGTCTGAACCGATAACGATATTGCCTTCTGAGCAAATGATGTTTGTATCGTCACCTTCAGCTGTCATTCTGGCAGATATCTCATCTCCCCACTGGGGCATAGATACAGGTTCGATCCCTTCTTCTGATCCAGTCATCGAAGCTGTCCATCCTGCAGGAAGAACATGACCCACGGTTCTGGCATAGCCTGAAATGCAGAGTTCAGAGCCCTGATATGAGATCTTTACCTGAATACACATCCCCTGTGATATAACTCTTCCAGCACATAAATGTGAGATCTGTTGTTGTGCTCCCTGAAAATACAGCATATGGGAATTCACTTGCAGTGACAGGTGTTGGAGTTACTGATGGTTCTTCTGTTGGAGTCGGTTCTTCAGTAGGAGTTGGAGTAGGTGTCTGTTCAGGTTCATCTGTAACGACACTTACGAGAGTAACTGACACAGGTGCTGCAGGGGCTGATTCTGTTCCTGAGAAGATCATGCCGAATGTATATGTCGAACCTGAATATATCGCAGAACTTCCTGATACTGTTATATGTGAGGCAGGACCTTCTGTTTCATTATTCACATTCCATATATTACTTACCGTGACATCATCAGCAAATGTGATCTCCAGCGACCACGATGTCACATTAAACGCTGAATTGTTGGTTACAGTATATTGTCCCTGGGTATAGTTATCCCATGAGGTATTCTGTTCGTAGACGACAACTAACGGAGAACAGGCAAATTCCCCATAAGTCAGAGAATCTGCATATAGTTCTCTCCATGGCAGGATCCCTATTACCAATGAAACAATTATCAGTGAACACAGTACTTTGAACCATCTCTTGTCTGTTAACCTCATAATGACCTCCCCAAAAATATCACTCAAAGATAATTATAAAATAATTTTTAGAAATGGTTAAGTATTATTTCGTAATCCTTAAATCATTATTCAGAACAGATGTGATATCGCACCTATACACAATAAAAACTCCCTCACATCGTGAAGGAGTCATAATAGATACTATAGGCAGATCACTCTCCGCCGCCTTCATCTCCGCCGTCGGCAGGATCGGGTGCAGGAGATGGTGTTGTCGGAGTCGGAGGAACAGGTGTAGGATCCTCAGGATCGACATCAGGCTCAAAAGGCTCAACCGGATCCGTAGGTGTAGGTACCGGAGTAGGCGACGGCGTAGGAGTATTTGTATTTCTCCTGGGCTGGGTCTGAGGAGTCATCTCCGTTGTTTCTATTGTTGTAGATTCCGTTGTGGACTCGGATGTTTCGCTGGTCTCTGACTCTCCTCCGGGAGTTGGAGTTGCATCTGTCTCGAGGATGGAACTCTCCTGTCCGAATGTGGGATCATCGATGGAGAGCTTGTCGTTGAGGATATAACCCTGCACGTTCTCTGTAGTAGTTACAAAACTGAACAGACTACCTGCAGAATTAACAGAAACGGCCGCTCCCTTATTGAGGGATGCGACCAGCGTGCTGTTAATGTCCTCCTGGGCAAATACCGGTGTTCCGTCTTCTGTCACGTAATATACGAGATTACTGGCAGTAGCTGCCGTCGTTGCATCAGACTTACCGATGATATCTCCGAAGTTAAATATGAGATACATTATGCCGAAACCGATCAAGGTACTTACAAGGAAGATCACGATCGGGATCACGATAGCCATGATCCTCTTGTTCTTTTCCTTCTTATCGTACTTGTAATCATTATCGTTGTAGTAATCGTCCTCATCATCGTACTCATCCTCATAATCATCTTCCTGATCATTAGGATTGAAAGGGATGGTGTCATTTGTATTCCTGCGGGCTGCAGGTGCTGCGGGACGTCTGGGCTCGTTAAACGGAGTATATGCCTGTTCCTGGGCAGCAGCTGCTGCGACTGTTCCGTCAGATGCCAGGTGGCTGCCGATAACGGCATCACCGGGCAGGAGGAATGTGGATTCAACCTTCATGCAGATAGCAGTAAGACCGGACTTGATGCCATAGTTCATGGCAGAATTCATAAGCTCCCTGGCTTTGCTCTCAGAATTAATAGGTCTTACCAGGATCAGATTACGCATCTGTGCAGGCATGAGATGGGAGATACCCAGACCCATGATGAAGATCTCGTCGTTGTCCTTGAGCTTGAGCTGAACCTTCTTGAAAGGAACGACAGGACCATCCTGGGGCATCTTGCCGAGATACTGTGTGAGGTTCATGTTATCGGGATGGGTCATCTCCTGTTCGGGTGTGATGACACCCATCTGGACATATCTGTGAGCAACAGTCTGTTCCTCTGTAAGGACCATAAGACGGTTGTCACGAAGAAGCGTTGCCTTTGTATTACCAACATGGATAACTCTCAGTACATCTCCCTCGATGACTACCATGGACATGGAGACCTTAAGAGGCGTTCCGATGGAAGCTGATACGTTGCAGACCTTAACATTAAGGACATTGATGACCTGATTTGAGAAAGCTTCAAAATCAAGTACGGGAGAATTGGAAACGGATGCGACGATCTTCTCCAGCTCATTATTCAGCTCGATGTTGAGCATCGCACCTGCATTATCAGGGCCGATACATGAGAATACTGCACAGATCTGCACGGGAGATGTTGATCTGGCCGTCCTCATGAACTCGTTGGGAAAATCTGACTTCTTACGTGACAAGGTCAGAAAGAATACGTTCTCCTGCGGTTGGTTTGCGATAAGGTTTGTCTCACATATACACGTAGACACTGTTTTACTCATTATTAAGTCCCCCAAATATAATTGTGAAGTCTTGCTCTTGTCTGTTCAAAATCTATTATCATCATCCAGGGATTGCTCTGGACTGTGAACATGTTGTCTTCAGGAAGCCTGTACTGAGTGAGGTTCTTGGATCCGGAGATGCCGTTAAAGCCTACGCGTGCAAGATCCTGAGGCTGCATATTAGTCTCGAATACGCCGGTGGATCTCTCCAGCAGCCTGACCTGTTCAAAGAAGTTCATGTCGGCGACTTTCTCTATGAGAGCCTGGGCGATGGTCCTCTGACGTGAAGTCCTGACGAAGTCAGAATCCAGGTATCTGATCCTGGACCAGGATACAGCCTGATTACCGGTAAGGGTCTGACGTCCGGATGACGAAATGTTAGGTGTATTCGATCCCGTATATTTGTTCTGATATGCCAGGAATTCATTGGCATATTTCACCTCTGCTGCGGAAACCGTGATCTCGACGCCGCCGCACAGATCGATGATCTCGGCAGCACTGGAAAAATCGAGCATTACGAATCTCTGGATATCGAGATCAAAGTTCCTGTTGATGGTATTGATCATGAGTCCGACACCGCCGTATGCATATGCGGCATTGAGCTTGTCGAGCTTTGTCTTGGCTGTGGCATCGGTATCACCGATATATACACCCGTGTCTCTCATGAGGGATGTCAGCTTGACAGTCTTGAGTTCCTTATTAATGGACACGATCATCATGGCATCGGAACGGCACTTATAATCAGATGTCTTACGGGAATCGATACCGAAAACGAGGATGTTCTCGACATTAGGGTCCTTCTGGGCAACCTCTATGATCGGATGTGCAGGATCAAAGAATATCCTTGTATGGCCGCCGTCCTTCCAGGCAGATTCAACATCACCTCCGGTAAGGCTGCCTGATTCGGAAAGCTGCATGGTAGCATACTCCTCATCTGACAGTATGGGGATATTAACGTATGTCCTGCCGAAGGCATAGTAAAAATATAAGAGGACACCGGCGATCAGACCAAGTATCACGCATAATACTCTGATCACATAACCGATACTTTTCTTAGGTTTTCCTTCTTTTTTTGCCACACAAAAACTCCTTAATCTGGTAAGGCTTTGATAATTATAAACTAAATATGTATATTTTCATAGAAAAATAATAAAGCTGTCCCAAAGGATTTTGAGACAGCTTTAACAAAAATCTTAAGTTCTAAGATCAGATAACGCCCTGAGCGATCATTGCATCAGCAACCTTCAGGAGGCCTGCAATGTTTGCACCTGCAACGTAGTTGTCAGGCATGCCGACCTTCTCAGCTGTTGTATCAACGTTATTGAAGATATTCTCCATGATGCCCTCGAGCTTGGAGTCAACCTCGTCGAATGACCAGGAGAGTCTGGCACTGTTCTGGCACATCTCAAGACCTGATGTAGCAACACCGCCGGCATTTGCTGCCTTACCGGGACAGAAGTAAACCTTGTTCTCCTGCAGATACTTTGTAGCATCAAGTGTTGTAGGCATGTTGGCACCCTCAGCAACGATCTTTACGCCGTTAGCAACGAGAGCCTTTGCAGAATCGAGGTTGAGCTCGTTCTGTGTAGCACAGGGAAGTGCAATGTCGCAAGGGATCGTCCAGATGCCCTTGGAACCGTTCTCGTCAGCTGTGTACTTAGCAGAAGGAACTGCCTTAACATACTCGGAGATACGTGCTCTTCTGACTTCCTTGATATCCTTTACTACGTCGAGGTTGATACCGTTCTCATCGTAGATGTATCCGTTGGAGTCAGACAGTGCGACAACCTTTGCACCGAGCTGTGTAGCCTTCTCGCAAGCGTATGTTGCAACGTTTCCTGAACCGGAGATTACAACTGTCTTGCCTGCGAAGGAATCATTGTGCTTCTTGAGGAGGCAGTTTACGAAGTAGCACAGACCATAACCGGTAGCCTGTGTTCTTGCCAGTGAACCGCCGAATGAGAGACCCTTACCTGTAAGAACGCCGGAGAACTCGTTTACAATCTTCTTGTACTGACCGAACATGAAACCGATCTCTCTTGCACCTGTTCCGATATCGCCTGCAGGTACGTCGAGGTCAGGACCTATATGTCTGTAGAGCTCTCTCATGAAGCTCTGGCAGAAAGCCATTACTTCGTTATCAGACTTGCCCTTGGGATCGAAATCGGAACCGCCCTTTGCACCGCCCATGGGAAGAGTTGTGAGCGAATTCTTGAAGATCTGCTCGAAACCGAGGAACTTGAGGATAGAAAGGTTAACGGAAGGATGGAGCCTGAGACCTCCCTTGTAAGGTCCGATAGCGCTGTTGAACTGGATCCTGTAACCACGGTTGATCTGGATCTTACCGTTGTCATCGACCCATGCTACTCTGAACATGATCTGTCTCTCAGGCTCAACGATCCTCTCGAGGATCTGCTTCTCCTGGATGTCAGGACGAATTGCGAGTACAGGCTCGATAGATGAAAGGAACTCATAAACAGCCTGATGGAACTCGGGCTCGTTGGGGTTCTTTGCAATAACTCCCTGCATGACACTGTTCAGATACGCGTTGCTTACTGTGTAATCCATAAATACCGCCTTTCTTTTTGCTGTTTATGAAAGTTGAAACAGCCAATCTTGCATTTTTCTCAAAACCGACAACTCTTGTAAGTTGCTTGTGTTTTATCAGTTAGACATAATAATATAAACCTTTTGAATACGCAATACCTTTCTCAAAAATGAAAGAATCAATAATAATTCTTTCATATTTTTGATCATGGAGCAGGCGTTATTGCCGTCTCGGAAGCGGTAGTGGCGATCGTAGTCTCAGGAGTGTAGTTGTTTTCCATCCTGAAAGGATCGTTCTCGGTAATATCTTCAAAGGAATTAATGCCGAACATATGGGATATCTCGCCGAAATTGGCAACATTTATGACCCTGTCGATCGATATGAACAAGAGCAATAGCAGGATGAGAGCCAGAAGGCCTCTCCTGATGATTATCAGATTCCTCTCGGAATTATACTTGGCATCAACACTCTCCCTGGTTGTATATCCCACCAGAACATATACCTTGCGGGCATCCTTGCGGTCAGGTCTGCTCTTATATTCTTTGTACTTGGCCTTAAAGAAAGTCTTGATGCGCCATGGCAGATACCTGAAGAACCTGACTGTTGCTCTCCACGTGGAACCGCAGACAGCCAGAAATACGGCAACTGTCTTTGTCTTAAAATCCGAAATATATGAATCTATGTCTTTTTCATTGTTAAATGACATGCATTGATTATATCATTAAAAATCAAATGCAAAGAACATCATTCAGCAAAACGGTTGGGGAATTGCCCCCCGCCTGAACAAATACTCTTAATATCCGGAGTTATTGTAAAGGCAGGGGCATCCCAACTGTCAGCCGTCAGTCAGATAAAGATCATGCGGGTTCTTCGTCGAGCTCGAAATCCTTCATCAGCATTTCGATAGCTCTGCTGTGCGCTCTGTAATATGCTGATTCGCTGATGTGCAGATAATCGCACAGCTCATCCCTGCTGAATCTCCTGATATATCTGAGATAGAGTATCCTGTTGTAATCAGCAGGAAGATCGAAGATCAGCAGCATGAGGCGTCTTGCCTCACTGAGCCTTTTCTCGTTTCTCCTGTACTGGGTAAGGATCTCATCGATATATTCATCATATCCTTCGATGAACTTGTTATAGAAATCCATTTGGATATCACGCCCTCTTCTCAGCACATGACCTGTGGAACTGGATACAGGTGAAAAATCCTCAGCATACATGGACCTTATCATTTCCTCTTTTTCACCTGTGGAGTTCCTGTAGTCTTCCAGAAGAGCCTTGAGCGTATCATTGGAGATCCTGAGATCTTCAGGCAATGACTGTAAGCGGCCGATAATGATATTTCTATTCATTTATGATATGCCAGAAAATACCGAACAAGTGTTTGACAAACAGAGATCTAATGTATATTATAAATACAAATAAATGTTCTGTAGGAGGTCCCATATGGCAACTACTGCAAAATCAGCAAAATCTATTGAGAGAGTTTACGATTATGTCTGTAAGTACATACATGAGAACGCCATGTCTCCTTCTGTTCGGGATATCTGTACAGGAGCCGGACTCAAATCTACTTCATCCGTTCATACGTATTTGAAGAAACTTGATGAGATGGGACGCATCGAATACAGACCCGGTATGCGCAGAGCGATCATTATCAAGGATCACAACAGTAAGGTTACTGACATTCAGCCGGATAACAATGGATCGATCACATTTTTACCCGTCATCGGTAAGATCACTGCAGGTATCCCCATACTTGCCCACGAGAATTATTCAGATGAACGTATCGGCGTCAACAGTTCCATAATCGGCAGTGATGATGCCTTTATCCTCGAGGTTAAGGGCGATTCAATGATCAATGCCGGTATCCTCGACGGCGATTATCTGATAATCCGTAAGCAGAATTCCTGCTCCGAGCGCGATATCATTGCTGCGCTCATAGATGATGAAGCAACCGTCAAGCGCTTCGGTCATCTACATGGTGAGCCCTATCTCTTCCCCGAGAACGATGCATATGCCCCCATTCCTTTCAACACTGAGGGATGCAGGATCCTCGGTAAAGTCGTCGGTCTACACAGATATCATTTCTGATATCCTCCCTTACTTTTACTTTAATAGCCTGTAAGGGTAACTTTCAACAATTTTGGTAAAAGTTCATTATAAGCGGGAATTTTATTTATACTTTCTTAAATTATGAACTCCATAATGTCATTTTCCGGCGTTACGATGTTAATTCCTGACATATACCTAAACCATGTCAATTGTCTCTTTGCATAGTGTCTGGAATTGAGCTTGATGTCGTATATGGCTCTGTCCAGGCTGATCTCGCCTTTCAGATATGGGAACAGTTCCTTATATCCGATCGCCTGCAGTGCGGTAGCGCCTTTCTGCTCATAATTAGCAAGCAGCCACTGAGCCTCTTCTACCAGGCCCATTTCTATCATCTTATCCACTCTCAGATTGATCCTGTCATAGAGCAGTGATCTCTCCCACCCTATCTGGAACATCTTGAAGGGGTATTGTGCTCCGCTTACAACTGATGTCCTGTTCTTTTCAGTAAATGTAATGCCTGTATCCAGATATACTGAATAAGCTCTTATCACTCTTCTCGTATTGTTTGGATGGATCTTCTGTGCAGCTTCGGGATCGATCTTTTCCAGTTCTGAATAGATACCGTCTATCCCTTCGCTCCTGAATCTCTCCCACAGGAGTTCTGTATTATCGCTTTCGGTATTACTGTCACCGAATTCATAGCCCTTTACCATTGCACTGATGTACTGCCCTGTGCCTCCGCACAGAACTGGAAGTTTGCCGTCATCTAATATTGAATTGATCTCAGCTGACGCATCCCTTACAAAATCACTTACTGAATATTTTTGATCAGGGTCTGCAATATCGATCATATGATGTCTGACTCTTTCCTGATCTGCAGCCGTAGGCTTGGCAGTACCGATATCAAGGCCTCTGTAGATCTGCATCGAATCACAGGATACGATCTCACCGCCGGTTTCTTCTGCGATCCTCATTGCCAGGTCGCTCTTGCCGCTGGCAGTAGGGCCTACGATCACCGGGATATAGGAATACTTTCCCGTCCTGGACTTTACATCGATCATGTCAGGTGATCCTCTTGAATCTCTTCTCCAGATCAATCCTGGATATCTTAAAGAATGTAGGTCTGCCGTGAGCACAGTGATAAGGATCATCCAGAACGGATAGCTGGGAGATGAGTTCCCTGATCTCTGTTTCGGATAATCTGTCGCCGGCCTTTACAGCGGCCTTGCATGCAGTGGTCTGGATCAGGTTATACCAGACATCCGATCTGTCAGGTGTATCGTGCTTGAGATCTGTCAGGACCTGCTCAAACATGCGGGCAGGATCCGTACGTCTCTTCATCATAGGAACGGCACGCAGGGCGATCTCTCTGTCTTCCAGGATCTCTATCTCATATCCGTTATCGTTAAACGAAGACAGGTTATCTGAGATGAAGGAATAATCAGATGAAGATACCTTGATTATCTTGGGCACCATCAGGTCTTCTTTTATTATGCCGCTTTCCTTTTCACGTGATTTCCTGACTCCCATGAATCTCTCATAGAGAACTCTCTCGTGAGCGGCATGCTGGTCGACATAATACACGTTACTGTCAGACTGAAGAATGATATATGTCATGAACAGAGTACCGATATAATCGGCATTTAGCATTTCCGCTATATCAGGATCTGAGGTTGTCTTGTTCTCTTCTTCTTCTCTGACCTCTGTTATTGTCAGCTGTTCGAACTTCTTTTCGCTCTTTTCTTCACCTGCGATGGCGGATACATCAGGCTGATATGTGGATAACAGCTGCAGGAGTTTGTTAGATGCATCAATATCATCTGATGTTGGCCTGTCAGCTGCGGCGGAAGGCGTTGAAGGAGCATATGCTGCAGGGGCCTTGGATGCAGTATTGTAGTTCAGTTTATGGGACTGGACGTCTTCGCTTACAGTATCCAGAGTAGTTGACTCTTCAAACAACACATTCCTGATCCCGTGATATACGAGCCTGAATATGTCCTGGTCTGAATCGAACCTGACTTCCGCCTTCTGAGGATGAACGTTTACATCGACCGTTCCGGGCGGACAGTAGATCATGAGGAAACAGACAGAGAACTTGCCTTTCATCAGAGTGTTCTTATAGGCTTCATCGATGGCAGCAGTAACAGTCTGATTCTTGACGGGCCTGTCATTAACGAACAGGTACTGCATGGACCTGTTGCCTCTCATAAGAGACGGGAGGGCAGCATATCCGGTAATACGGTAATTCTCGTATTTATAATCGATCTCCTTAAGAGATCTTGCTATCTCTTTGCCGTGTATCGCATATATTGCATCGAGAACGTTGCCTGTGCCCGGCGTGGAAAGGATCATCTTGCCGTCCTTAAAGAGCTTCACGGAGATATGAGGATTGATTATGGCCAGCTTTTCAACCAGCTGGCAGATATACATGCCCTCGGTGGAGTCCTTTTTCAGGAACTTATATCTGGCGGGGATGTTCTTGAACAGGTTGCGGACCTCGATGACCGTTCCCGTCTCACCTGCGCCCTCACCCTCATATACCAGGTGGCCGTCCTCGTATTCGATCCTGGTGGAGACATCTGAATCCTGCTGTCTGGTCACGAGCGTAACATCAGAACAGGATGCGATGGATGCCAGAGCCTCGCCTCTAAAACCCTGAGTAGAAAGATCGTAGAGCTCTTCTATGGAAGTAAGCTTGCTGGTGGCATGGATGAGAAAAGCTTTTGAAGCATCCTCCCTGTCCATTCCGGTGCCGTTGTCTGTAACGCGGATCATGCCTATACCGCCTGCATTGAACTCTATCTTAACTGATGTTGCACCTGCGTCGGCACTGTTATCGAAGAGTTCCTTAACGACGGATACTGGACGCTCAATGACCTCGCCTGCCTTGATGGCGTTGGCGGTCAATGTATCAAGGATCTTAATTCTCCCCATTATCTTCCTCCCCCGTTATCTTAACGAGTTCATAGAGAATGTTCATGGCCTCGAGAGGAGTGATCCTGGTAATATCCACATCCCTTATGGCGGAACGGAGCTTGTCCTCTTTCCTGTAGACCACATTTCCGGGGTTAAAGATGGATTCCTGTCCCGGCATTGCATCTGATGAAGGCATCAGGACGCCGTCTTCCACCTTGGTGCTTCCTACAACCTTGAAATTTCCTATACGCTCCAGCTCTCCCAGGATGCTCTTGCTCCTGAGGAGGACGTCATTGGGAACGCCTGCGAGGCGGGCTACCTCGATACCGTAGCTGTCAGATGTTCCTCCGTCCACTATCTTGTGAAGGAATACAACTCCGTCCTTGTTCTCCTTGACGTCAACATGGTTATTGAACACGCCACGGCATATACGGGAAAGCTGGTTCAGTTCATGGTAATGCGTCGCAAATATTGTCCTGCTGTAGAGGATATTGGGATCCATGATGTATTCGATAACAGCCCAGGCGATGGACAGACCGTCATATGTACTGGTTCCCCTGCCTACCTCATCCAGGAGCAGGAGCGACCTTCTGGTGGCGTTCTTGAGGATATATGAGACCTCCCTCATCTCCACCATGAACGTTGACTGTCCCATGGAGATATCGTCGGATGCGCCGATCCTGGTGAATATATGATCGACCAGGCCTATCCTGGCGCTCTTTGCGGGAACGAAGGATCCTATCTGAGCCATGAGAGTAATTATCGCGACCTGTCTCATGTATGTGGATTTACCTGCCATATTAGGACCAGTCAGGACCATGAGCCTCCTGTTCTCATCCAGGGATGTATCGTTGGAGATGAATCCGGCAGCATCGTTCAGCGTCTTTTCAACCACAGGATGTCTGCCTGCTTCGATCTCAATGATCTCGGAATTATCAACGACAGGCCTGCAGTAATTCTCATCTGATGCGAGCTGTGCCAGGGATGATATGACGTCGATGAGAGCAACGGCTCTGGCTGTCCTGAATAGTCTCTCGGAAGCTGCTGCGACCTTGATCCTGATCTCGTTAAAGAGTTCATACTCCAGTGCTACACGCTTGCTGGAAGCATTAACGATCTTATCCTCCAGGACCTTGATCTCAGGGGTAATGTATCTCTCGTTATTAGCCAGAGTCTGTTTCCTGATGTAGTTATCGGGAACGTTGTCGGCCTGAGATCTGGGAACCTCGATATAGTATCCGAAGACCTTGTTATAACTGATCTTGAGAGTCTTGATGCCTGTCTTTTCCTTCTCGGAATTTTCCAGCTGCAGGATATACTGCTTTGCATTCGTTGCTATCTCATATAATTCGTCGCATTCCTCTGAATAACCGCGCTTGATTATGTCGCCGTCCTTGAGGGTTAAGGGACACTCCTCGGAGATGCCGGAATCTATCAGTTCATAGATGTCCTGCAATGGATCCAGATCCTTGTTGATCTGCTTGAATATGCCCTTTTTAAACTGTGATGAACACTCGATGAGGAAGGGGATCTTTGCCAGGGAATTCCTGAGGGATATCAGATCTCTGGCGTTGCAGCTGCCGAGGGACACCTTGCCAGATAATCTCTCGATATCGTAGAGACCGGAAAGGGCTTCGATCATCTCCTGACGTGCCATGTACTTGTCGTATGCTTCCTCTACCGCATCGAGCCTGCTGTTGATCAGTGATGTAACAACGAGGGGTTCCTCGATCCATTTTCTGAGGAGCCTGCCTCCCATGGCAGTCTTCGTCCTGTCTATGGCCCACAACAGAGACCCTCTCTTGGACTTAGACCTGATCGTAGCAGTAAGTTCCAGATTGGTCCTGGTGGAATAATCCAGTTCCATGGTATCAGACATTACAAAGCACTTTACGGTATTGAGGTACATGACCCTGCCGGTCTTTGTCTCTTCCGCATACTGGGCGATGGCGCCGCAGGCAGAAAGGAGCATGGAAGGATCGTAGAACTTATCTATATCCTGCATTACGTACTTGTGCTTCTTTACTGTGTCGCCGTCAAAGGAACGGTCAGACCTCTTAGTAAAAGATGTGGTAAAGCCCTGCCTGATTACCTCATATTCGGGGGTGGATTCAAAAGCTGGATTATAAAGGATCTCGGAGGGTCTGTATCTGCCGATGAGGTTCATCAGATGCTCGCCGTTAGCCTCGAATGTCAGCTGCGTAGCGTCGAAGTCGCCTGTTGAGATGTCCGCAGCTGCTATACCGAACTGCGAACCTATGCAGTAGATGCTCATGAGATAATTATTGTCTTTGTCGCCCTCACCGCCCATGAAATCAGTGGCAGTTCCGGGAGTCAGGATATTAACGATCCCTCTCTTTACCAGGCCCTTTGTAAGTGCCGGGTCTTCCAGCTGTTCGCATATCGCGACCTTGAGACCTGAAGAGATCAGCTTCTGGGCATAGGACTGATATGAATGGAAGGGCACGCCGCACATAGGAGCCCGCATGTTATTGCCGCAGTCTCTCCTGGTCAGTGCCAGTTCCAGCAGCCTGGAAACATAGATGGCATCGTCAAAGAACATCTCGTAGAAGTCGCCGAGCCTGTAAAAGACGATGGCCTCGGGAAGGTCCTTTTTAATGTCGTAATACTGCCTCATCATGGGGGACAGTTCGTCGTAATTGATATCGCTCAGCTTGAGCAGCGGGGTGTTCTGATTATCAGCCATCTGTAAACCTCGTCAGAACGCCATCGACAGAATAAGGTCTGGCGGAATCAATCCTGACCATGCCAAGCCTGCCCTCATGGTCACCTGCTGCAGTTCCTGAGAACACATCATCAGGGATCGTAAAGTTCACCAGATGATTGGACAGGGTCCTGCCGGTATATACACCGGGCTGCATCTTGCTGAGGCCTTCTATCAGGACCTCGTATGTATTTCCGACCTTGGACTGGTTAGACTTAAAAGCGTAACCATTCTGAAGTTCCAGCAGCCTGGAGAATCTCTCCGTTACTATATCTTTGGGAACCTGATCCTCAAAAGTGGCAGCAGGGGTTCCGGGTCTCTTGGAATACTGGAACGTAAAAGCAGAGTCAAACTTGCAGTGATCAACGGCATCGAGGGTTGCCTGAAAATCCTCTTCGGTCTCGCCGGGGAATCCCACGATGATGTCCGTTGTCAGTGAAGCATCGGGAACCTCGCTCCTGAACCTGTCTGCTATGGCAAAGAACTCCGAGCTGGTATAGGGTCTGTTCATACGCTTGAGCAGCCTGTCAGATCCGGATTGGAGCGCCAGATGCAGGTGCTTTTCCGCATTGGGATAGTCTCTCATTATGTCGATCACCCTGTTGTTCAGATCCTTGGGGTGGGACGACATGAACCTGACCCTGGAAAAGCCGTCTATCTGACATGCTGCCTCGAATATATCGGCAAATGTCTTGCCGTCTTCATTGCCCTTGCCATATGAATTGACGTTCTGTCCCAGGAGCATTACTTCCTTATATCCGAGGGAAGCGATCTCCCTTAGTTCGTCCATGATGGAATCGAACCTGCGGGATCTCTCCCTGCCCCTGGCATAGGGAACGATACAGTATGAACAGAAGTTATTGCATCCGTACATGATGGGCACCAGAGCCCTGAACTTTCTCTGTCTCTCTATTGTGTAGAAATCATCCTCAGCGATGTAATCCACGCTGCCGATGTTGATCAGCTGTTTCTTTCTCTTGATGGTGTCTCTCAAAAGGCACGGGAAATTATAGAGCTGCTGGGGGTCAAATGCCAGATCCACATAGGGGTAGGAATTCCTGATCCTGTCAACATTTTCCTGAACCTTCATCATGCATCCGCAGACGACGATTACCATGTCCCTGTTGACACGCTTATCAGATTTAAAAATACCCAGGTTGCCGAAGAGCCTGTCCTCGGCATTTTCCCTGACAGAGCAGGTATTCATGACGATAACATCAGCAGGCCTGTCATCCGTCTTGGGGACAAGGCCTATGGACATGAGCGTCCCGCTCAGCTTCTCGCTGTCAGCCTCATTGAGCTGACATCCGTATGTCAGGACCTCATATGTATAATCGCGCTTATTGGCAGCCTTCAGAGCCCCGTAATATTCGCTCAGTTCAGAGACCGCATCCTGCTGAACTGATCTGTCTTCGTCAGATAACCTGATAATTGACATAAGATACCCACTTTCTTTATAACTTTTTAATTATACTAAATTAATGGGATTATTGTATTATTTTGATATAATAAATCAGATAATAACAAAGGAAGTTCAGCTTTTGAAGAATACTAGAGATTTGATCCTCAGATTATCAGCATCGGTCATTACCGTCGTAATGACCGTATGTATGTTGTCTGCAGGAGTATGGGCAATTAACGAAGACCTGGATAATGAAAACGACGACATGGTCTCCCAGAACGAACAGAAACACGATCTGCTCAATGAGAACCTGGAGGATATCCAGAATGTTTCGGCCTCTGCCTATGTTCTCTACGATCTGGATTCCGGCACCGTCCTGCTGGGAAAGGACTATGACGTTCAGAAGGAACCTGCATCCACTACCAAGGTCATGACCCTCCTCCTTGCCATGGAGAGACTCAATATGGACGATGTGGTAACCATATCTCCTCAGATGGCTCTCGCCATAAACAGCATTCCTTCCGACTACGTCAGACTGGGTCTCCAGGAAGGCGAACAGATCACTGTACAGGACCTGGTTTATGCCGGTGCCCTGAAATCCGCCAATGACGCCTGCCTGGCACTCGCCATGCACATGGGCGGTACCGAGGCCGACTTCTGCAACATAATGAATGAGAAGGCTGCCGAGATCGGATGTCTCAGCACTCACTTTTCTTCCTCATTCGGCTTTGCCAACCCTGACAATCTCACAACCGCTTACGATCTGTCACTGATACTGGGCGAAGCGATCAAGAATACCCAGTTCTCCACTGTTTCCACCACTTATTCATATACGATCCCCGCTACAAACAGATACAGCGACTCCAGACCTCTTAACAATGCCAACAGATTCATATCATCTACCGAGTTCAGCTACGATTACTATATCGGAGGCAAGACCGGATTTACCGATACTGCCGGCTACACACTGGTAGGCGCAGCCAGAAAGAACGACCATACCCTGGTTGCCTGCGTCCTCAACGCACAGGATTCCGGCGTCAGATATGTGGATCTGAAGAACCTTTTCGAATATGGATTCTCACACTTTACCACCATTCCCATCAGCCAGACGGAATTCGATTCCGCAATCAATCAGACAAACACGCAGATCAGCGATCTGCTCGTCAATACCAATCTCTATCTGGAGAGCGAACAGGCTGTCTTTTCAGAGTATCTGACCACTACTTCGTCGAGAGCGGCTCTCGGCAGCACCAACGTCGTTGAACTGTCAGATGTGGTCATCGACCCTGCACAGCCTGATCAGACGATCACTGTCCCCCTATGTAAAGTCTATTCAGACGGCAAGAAATACATTGTGGGAACATTGACCATGCAGATAACCACAAAGGCACCTCACATCGAGGTGAATCCCACGAAGGAGACAGGCTGGACGGGGCTTAGGAATATCCTGATAGTCGTAGCCGCCATCTCCCTGATGATACTGATCCTGGTCATTGCTCTCGTTATCCTCAGGCATTCGATAATCAAGAAGAGACGCGAAGAAAGAAACCGCTCCAGGATGTTATAAAAAGACAAAAGCAAACGGCTGCAGAAGTGATATGTACCCTCTTTACTGGACAACAGTAAGGAGGGTATTTATATGCGGTACAGTAAACAATTCAAACTGAAATGTGTGGAGTTATATAAACAGGGGAAATATCCCAAAACGCCAGATAACATTTCTACTAAGAGATTT
>JAFWFV010000058.1 GCA_017515465.1 Clostridiales bacterium | reverse complement strand
AGTATTAGAATACTAAATGGGGCAAAACTAACAAAAAACCCGCAGACATTGTATCTGCGGGGTTTCAACTGGAGCCGATTGTGGGACTCGAACCCACGACCTGCTGATTACAAATCAGCTGCTCTACCAACTGAGCTAAGTCGGCGTTACATAACGCAAGTGAGATTATATCCAATAGCAAATTTATTGTCAATAATCTTTTTCGAAAAGGTATAATGTATATAGTAATGTTTGGAGGACGTCATGCCGGTCATTACCATTTCGAGACAGAATGCCAGTCTGGGAGACGAACTAGCTCAGTATCTGGCTGACAAGATGGGAACATCTGTAGTAACGAGGCAGTCCCTTGTTAATGCTCTTTTTTCGGATCTGGGTGAGGAAACGCTCTCCCGTCTCACGGAGAGTCCCAAGTTTTTTCTGACATCTCCCGCCGGAGAGATGCGTTCTTATGCTGACATCCTGGCAGAAAAGCTCCACCAGATCGCATCAGACGGCAGGAATACCGTGATCATCGGCATGGGGGCATCAGTTGTCCTGAAGGATACCGATGCCATCAGAGTGCGTGTTATCGCCAGTGACAGCGTCAGGGTAGCCCGCACCGCCAAGCTGGATAACATAACACTGGAAGAAGCTGATACGGTCCTCACACTAGCCGACAGAAAGCATAAGAGGTTTGTCAGCACCCTGTTCGATATCGACTTATCTGACAATTCCCTCTACGATCTGATCCTCAATTCCGATCACCTCTCAGTTGAGGAGATGGCGGATTCAGTTCTGGCCCTGGCATCCAAGCGGGAGCTCAGGAACAGGATCACCAGAGAGACACTGACCAACCAGTCCCAGGATCACCAGACAGTCGTTCCCATGTTCAAGAACGACAGCGAGGCGGAATTTGCCAGGATACTGGACATGTACAAGATCGAATGGATGTATGAGCCCAAGACATTCCCCATCGAATGGGATGCCGAGGGCAACGTTACCATGGCCTTCTCCCCCGACTTCTATCTGCCGAAGTTTGATCTGTATCTGGAACTGACGACTATGGATCAGAAGTATGTGACCAAGAAGAACAAAAAGATGCGAAAGGTCCAGGAACTCTATCCCGGTACCAACATCCGCATTGTCTACAAAAAAGACTTTGCCGAACTGATCGACAGACTGCGCCAGTTCGGATGATGAGGTGTCTATGGATTTTCAGAATGACAACATAAAGCGTATCCTGTTCAGCGAAGAGCAGATCAATGAACGAATCACGGAACTGGGCAGACAGATCACTACCGATTACAAGGATGATGCCCCCGTCGTCATAGGCGTTATCAAGGGCGCACTCTATTTCTTTTCTGACCTGACCAGAAGGATAGACCTGCCAATAGACATAGACCTCATAGGTTTTGGAAACATCCCTGATACAACGAGGAATACCGGTGTCGTAAAGATCACAAAGGATATAGATGTTGATATAACAGGCCGCCGCGTGATCATAGTGGAGGACGTTATCAGGACGGGCCTTACCACCGCCTATCTGATATCCAATCTCGAGAGCAAAAAGCCCAGGGACATAGCAGTTGCGACAATGCTGTTTAATCCTGACAGGCTCCTGCTCCCCGTCCCCGTAAAATACACGGGATTCGAGATATCTGACGGCTGGCTGGCAGGATACGGATTGGACGTCCGTGAAAAGGGCAGGAACATTCCCTACATCGCAGAGCTCAGATCCAAGCCCTAACCGTTTACCGGAATGATGATCACAAACACCTTGTTCATCCTGCTGTCCAGCTTGTATCTGGCCATTTCAGGTTTCTGAACGAGCTTGATCTTAAAACCGTGAAGTTCCAATACTTTTTTCGCTATGGACAATCCCAGTCCCGTTCCTGAAGTGGACTTTCTGGAACTGTCTCCCATTACAAAGGGATCGAATATGTTTTCCGCCAGATCGTCATCTATCTTTTCTCCGCTGTCAGATACGAAGATCCTGATCTCGTCAGTGTCACTCATCATGCTGATATTGATCGTAGTTTCCCTGCCGTTATGCTTGATGGCATTGGTTATGAGATTATTGATCACACGCATCATCTGCAGTCTGTCCAGATCCAGCATGATGGGCTCTTCAGGCACATCTATCTCCAGTTCGCATCCTGCATCCTCGATATCCTGATAATTATATGCGGCGCACTCCCTCAACAGTTCGCAGATATCGGTTGAAGACGGTGTTATAGAGAATCCTTCACTGTCCAGCTTTACATAATCCAGCAGCAGCTGGAGGATCTCGTTCATCCTCCTGGTCTTGGTATTGATCGCATCGAGATATTCCTTTTCATCCTCAGGTCTTACCATGCCATCGGAAAGTGCCTTGGAATAGCCTGATACGGTAGTCATGGGAGTCTTGAGATCGTGAGCTATGTCAGAGATCATCAGGTAGCGCTTGCGTTCATCCTTCTTCTGTTCCTCGATCCTGTTCCTCTCGTATTCGGCGGCCTTTTTAGTAACTACACCGGAATAGAACAGGGCCCCTGCAATATACGGAAAGGCCGTCATGGCAAATATGGCAAATATGACGCCTATCAGGGTTAGTTTCTCACCTGCATCCAGGCTGTCCAGCACGCCGCTTCCGACAACGTTATTCCCCTGCAGCAGACCTCCCATTCCCAGATATGAGAAAGCGGAATTGACAAAGACCAAAGCCGCACTGACGGCAGACGGAACAAACTGTCCTATCGCCGACAGGATCATGTACAGGATCAGGAGGACCCCGATCACCAGAAGGTTGCTCAGACTTAATATGTGCAGTCCCTCCAGCTTGCTGAAGAAAGTGGATACCATAAACGGAATGAGCAGATTATTAACGAATGCGAGCATGACCAGCTCGGAGATGCTCACCACGAACATCGTCCACAAGAATCTCGTTATGATAAACCTTCTCAGTTGTGATTCATGACTCATATCAGGACTCCAGTCTGTACCCCAATCCTCTTAATGTCTTTATGTATCTGGCAGGATCATTATCCAGTTTAGTCCTGAGCTTACTTATGGCAACCATTATGTTGTTGTCTGCAACGATGTAATCATCACCCCAGGCATATTCATATATCTGCTGTTTCGTAAAGACCTTGCCGGGATATCTCATGAACAGCTCCATGATCTTGAACTCCACGGATGTCAGTTCTATTGTCTGTCCGTTCTTTTTGAGCGTGCACGATGCCGTATTGAGGGCCAGATCGCCGGATGTCAGGATCTCTTCCTCGATGACACCGCTGCCCAGATCGTAGAATCTCCTGATATTGGACTTGACGCGGGCAGCCACCTCCAGCGGATTAAACGGCTTGGTGATGTAATCGTCTGCACCGAGGTTGAGCCCCAATATCCTCTCAGGATCAGATGTTCTGGCAGAAACGATCATGACGGGTATATTGCTCTTCTTCCTGATCTCCTGCATGGCGTGAAGCCCGTCTATTCCGGGCATCATGATATCGAGCAGTACCAGGTCAGGCTTCTGTTCCTCAACAGCCTTCAGTGTCTCTATTCCGTCGCAAGCTTCGATCACCTTAAAGGATTCATTCTCCAGATATAATCTGAGGAGATTTCTGATCTCCAATTCATCGTCTGCTACCAGGATCTTGTAACTCATTTCTCGTCTCCCTCTGAAAACAGGAATAACCGGCAGACATGTCTGCCAGTTACCCTTCTACTATACCATACCCTTATTCCCACCGGATATGTCACGCTGCTGTACCGTACTTCAGCTTCTCATAAAGTGCTGCATCTGTAGCTGCCTTGTAGGGATCTACATAGAACAGTGTCAGGATCCCGCATGTAAATACTGAGAGGAGATCCCAGCCGATGAATGACAGATCGAGAACGAATGCCTTCCACTTGTTGCCCTTCATGAGCCTCTTGCTCTCTGCGAAAGCTTCTTCTGTGCTGATCGTAGGATCCTCTGAGAGAATGTAAGGGATCATCTTGTACTCATATCTCTTTATGATTCCCGGGATGATGAAAAGCAGTGACCAGAAGAATGTATAGAGACTTCTCAGGAACATCGTCTTAACCGTCTTCATGTAGTGGTTATCGTAAGCAAATGCGATGTTGGACAGTGCTGCCGGCTCATCCAGATTTCTTCTGAAGAAACGTCTGCATCCGACTTCCAGCGGGTTCGTAATGAACGCTGAGACCGCAAATCCTATCGCCATGATTACCAGGAACGCAACAAAAGCTGAAACAATGAACACAACCATCAAAGTTGCCAGTGCAGGGCCTTCGTAAACCGTATCTTCTCCGTTCAAATCGATGGTGAGCTTGTTATCCGACTCTGATACCTCATCTGTCTCTTCACTGATGATCTGTGTCTCTTCAGTAGTTGTCTCTATATTCTCCGGGCGATTTTTCGGGAATGCTCCTATGCTGCCGCCGGGATTAAATGTTGCGTTTCCTCCGATGAGTGCGATGATCAGGGCTGCTGCCACACATCTCCAGAAGTTGCCCTTCAGGCTCTTCTTACCTTTCTCTTTAAGTTCTTTCCTCGTCCACATTTTCCTATCCTCCATTCCTGTGGTTTATGGTGCTATTGTATCGGACGAATCTTAACGGATTAAGCGATAAACCTTAACGTTACCTTAACTGTTCATTATCAATGAAAAAGCCTGCAATACTGCAGGCTTCGTCATATACAAGGTTATAAACTCTATTACTTGGCGTTCTCCTCGTCATGGTGGCGGATCTGCGCACGCTTGATCTTGCCTCCCAGAGTCTTGGGGAGTTCATCAACGTATTCGATGACCCTGGGATACTTGTAAGGAGCTGTCTCGTGCTTTACGTGATCCTGGAGTTCCTTGGTAAGTTCAGGAGAAGGCGTATATCCCTTTGCCAGGACTACCGTAGCCTTTACCACCTGGCCCCTGATGGGATCGGGAGCGCCGGTAATGGCAGACTCTACGACAGCAGGATGTGTCAGGAGTGCGCTTTCTACCTCGAAAGGACCGATACGGTATCCTGAACACTTGATGACGTCATCGTTCCTGCCGACGAACCAGTAGTATCCGTGTGAATCACGCCATGCAACGTCACCTGTATCGTAGTTCTCTCCTCCCAGAACGGCCTCGGTCAGTTCAGGGTTCTTGTAATATCCTGCAAAAAGTCCCGTAGGATGAGCTTTATCTATTCCGCATACCATGATGCTGCCCTCTTCACCGTCTTCACACTCTGTTCCGTCAGGTCTCAAAAGGTGGATATTGTACAGAGGCGAGGGCTTGCCCGTTGAACCCGGCTTGGGATCGATCCAGGGGAAGTTGGCAATGAGAACCGTACCCTCTGTCTGGCCGAATCCCTCACGCATCTTCTTGCCGGTGAGTTCATATATACGGTTGAATACCTCAGGGTTGAGAGGCTCTCCTGCATTACAGAAATTCTCAATGGATGACAGGTCGTACTGTGACATATCCTCCTGCAGCATGAAGCGGTACATTGTAGGCGGAGCGCAGAAAGTAGTCAGCTTATATTTGCTTATTACTGACAGCATGTCCTTTGCATTGAACCTGCCGGTAAAATCATATACGAACTGGATCGCACCGCAGATCCACTGACCGTAGAACTTGCCCCAGCCGAACTTGGCCCAACCGGAATCGGAAATGGACATGTGGAGCTTGTTCTCCTGAACCTGATGCCAGTACTTTGCGGTAACGATGTGTCCCAAAGGATGTGCAAAGTTATGGCATACCATCTTGGGCATTCCGGTAGAACCGGATGTGAAGTAGATCAGCATCGTGTCAGTTGCCTTCGTTGCCTCATCACCTGTGGGACGCTCGAATGTATCGGGATACTTTGCGATCTCATCCTCAAAGAAGTCCCATCCCTCCCTGGGCTCGGCAACGGCGATCAGCTTTCTGAGGGACTTGATCTGGGGAGCAGCCCCGTCGATCTGGCCTCTTATGTATTCATCATCACATGCGATTATCGCTGAGATCTCGGCCATATTGCCGCGGTATGCGATGTCGTGTGTGGTAAACAGCAGGTTGCCGGGGATCAGTATCACACCCAGCTTGTGAAGTGCTGTGGCGATGACCCAGTATTCCCAGCGGCGTCTCAGGATGAGGAGCACGACATCACCCTTCTTGAGTCCCAGACGCCTGAAATAGTGGCATGTCTGATTTGACAGCCTGGAGATGTCGGTAAATGTGAATATCCTCTCCTGCTTATCGTGGCTGAGCCAGACCATAGCCTTCTTGTCAGGCTCCTGCTTTGCCCACTCATCTACGATATCCCAGCCGAAGTTAAAGTTCTCGGGAACGTTAACACGGTAGTTTTCTTTGAAATCTTCATAGGAATCGAATTCGATCCTAGGCAGATATCTGTCTAACAACATGATTGATCAGCTCTCCTTTATATTTGCATTACGCGGATCATTCCGCGATCATAGTCAGGAATCTTGCCTTTGTATCACCGGCACAACGCTGTCCGTGAGGATAGGTAGGATTGAAATATATTGAATCACCCTCGTTGAGAATGATCTCCTGATCTTCGATAGTAACGGCTACGGATCCCTTGAGCACCAGATTGAACTCCTGTCCGGAATGGGTTACAAGCTTTGCAGGCTCATCCGAAGGCTCGAGTGTTACGAGCAGAGGCTGCATGATCTTGTCATTGTATCGGTAAGCCAGGTCCTTAAAACGGTAACCGGGGAAACGGCTCACGCTCTTGCCCTTGCCGCGGCGCACCACCTGATATGTATCTATACGGCTGGACTCTCCCGTGATGATCTCGTTGAAATCCACCTTGAACTTGTTGGCGATCTCATAGATGACACTGATGGGAAAATCACCGTTCTTCTCATATTCTGCATAGACATCCAGGTCCAGACCCAGTTCAGAAGCCAGCTGTTCCTGTGTGTAATCACATACCTCACGCAATTCCCTGACGCGTGCAGCTATCTCAGTGATCGATTCCATAATGCAGCCTCCATTTCCTTATTTTCGAACAGTTATTTTAACACAAATAAATAAATAATAAAACCAAAAGCATTTTACTAGTTCCGGACGCCTGTGTTTTGCCCCACTTTGGGAATTCCTTAAATGTAAGCCAGTGATATAATTGGGTTCGTTAAAATTCAAGAGAGCAGGTATTTTATGATAAAGATCGCAACACGCAGTTTATTTATATCCATATTGGCCATTACTGTTTCCCTGCCCCTGGCATCCTGCAGCAAGGAACAGATCCCCGAAGATAACCATGAGACTGAGGAAACTCATCAGGAGCTGACGGTAAGCAGCGAAGAAGAGACCGCCCTCAGCCCTGAAACGGATTCAGAGAGAGTCGAGGTAGGTCAGTTCCTCGGTCTCGAAGACTGCTATTGCACGAGGGAACACTTTGGTAACGGTCATTTCGGATGGACGTTCTACGACAGCCATGATGTTGAGATCGCCCGTCAGTTCGGATTCGGCATTGCAGATAAGCCTGAATACTATCTCGAGGACCTCGATAGTGACGGAAACGATGAAGTTGTCATAAACTGCGAATATGGCGGTGATGGCTGCAGGAGAGTCTTTATCTACAGGAATAACAACGGCGTAATTGAGATCGGCTCTCTCGACGAGGACCAAGTGGCCTCTGCTCTCGGCTTCGATTCCGGTTTAGGCGGAGAACTGGCTCACGATGAATACTACGACGAAGAAAAAGGCGAACTGGTCCTGTATTCCTGTACCGAAGGCAGGAATTATAAGATCACTGCCGACGATTTCGTCTATCAGGATTACAGCGGGTTTGGTTTTTGATCCTGCCATAAACAGTACGATAATAAATACACCGGACAGATGTCCGGTGTTTGATTTATGTCCGATTGGTCGAGGTGACAGGATTCGAACCTGCGACCCCATGCTCCCAAAGCACGTACGCTACCAACTGCGCTACACCTCGATTTACAACGTCAAAGTATACAGATTGAATAGCGTTTTTGCAAGGGTTTAGCCTACCCAGAGACCGTGGAGATTGCAGTAAGCATATGCTTTCCTGACCTCAGCTCCCGAAGGCACTGCAAAGATGGCCTGAGGGATGTCTCCTGCATGGAGTTCGGCGATCTGAACACCTGCCGTCGTATCGATGATAACGAGCTGGATGAGATGCTCCTCTGTCATGGGGTGGGCAACGGATCCGATATCAACAGTAACGATATCACCGTTTCTCGAAACTACGGGAACATGCTTCTCGACTGCCGCATCAACTGATGCCGGAACGATCTCCACCATCTTCTCTCCGCAGCACATCATGGGCACACCGGAATCGATCACCTTGATCGCAATGTTTCCGCAGTGGGTACAACGATATAATTTGATTTCCATAGTAGACCTCCCTTTTTTTTAGTCATACTATGATTTTAGCATACAGGGACAGACTAATGTTCGTGAATTAAGTGGCACTCCTCATGTACTTGTCACAGAATTCCTGATACTTACGCTCGCTGATCTTGTCACGTCTCTGCTTAAAGTCGTGCATATATGTGGCGGAATCGGTGGAATCAGGGAATCTGAACCTGTACGCGATGGCCGCGATATTGAGACTGTGCTCGGCGATCCTGACACAGCTGTAGAGAATGTCGTTGAAGACAAAGCCCTGCTCGGTCGTACACTTGCCCGTTGCCAGACGCTCTACGTGATTGGACTTATACTCGTCGCACATCTCACTTATTACGATCCTCAGAGGTCCGATATCCTCAGCACCCTTTGCATTGCCTGAGAGGAAACACTCCGTGGCCAGGGAATAAACTTCCTTTACGGCAGGAATGACCTTGTTCAGTTCGGCCGTTGCCTCATCAGAGAACGAGAGCTTCTTGGTGAATATCTCCTCAGATGAGTTAGCCAGATAATTGGCGTGGTCTGCGATACGTTCGATCTCACCTACTGTCTGGAGCATCCTGGAGGACTTGTTCTTGTCCTCAACTGACAGATGCTGCGTTGTGGTCAGTTTCATGAGATAAGAACCAAGATGGTCCTCATAGCTGTCCACCTTCTCCTCATTCTTCTTGATGAAATCGAAATCATCCTGGTTGAATCCCTTCAGGAGCATATCCGTGGAGACATCCAGACCATTCTTTGCCTTGCTGATCATCTTGTCCATGGCGTTGCGGCACTCAGCAACGGCAATTGGAGGTGTAAGCATGAGACGCTCGTCCAGGAGTGTCTCCTGCTCGTCGTCGCTCTCCTTGACGATTATGTGTGCCAGCTTGACCAGGAGCTTGCTGAAGGGGAACAGCAGGATCGTATTGACGATGTTAAAGATACTGTGGATCGCAGCGATGCCGACGATCGATACTTTGTTATCCATGAACGAGAAATCGAAGATAGCGTACATACCATAGAAGACGATGAGCCAGATCAAAGCACCGATCACCTTAATAGCCACATGGATGACAGTAACTCTCTTTGCATCACGGTTAACACCGATGGATGACAGTATTGCAGTAGCGCACGTTCCGATATTGGCACCGAGAACGAGAGGGATGGCAACTGCATAGGTGAGCTGTCCGGTCATGGACAGGGACTGCAATATACCGATAGCGGCAGCAGAGCTCTGGATGATGCCCGTTACTACCGTACCTGCCAGAACACCCAGCAGAGGGTTGTTAAATGCAGTCAGTATATCAGTGAATTCCTCCATCTCGCCGAGAGGAGCCATGGAACCGGACATCATGGTCATGCCCTGCATGAGGATGGCAAATCCCAGGAGCATGATGCCGATATCCTTCTGCTTCTGTCTCTTGCCTGCCATGAGCAGTATAACGCCGATGAGAGCAAAGATGAGAGAGAAGCTGGACGGCTTCAGGATCTGCAGAAAGAAACTGTCACTGGCATCGATGCCTGACAAAGACAGGATCCACGCCGTGAGCGTCGTACCGATGTCAGATCCGAAGATAACGCCTACCGTCTGGCTCAGATCCATGATGCCGGAGTTGACAAATCCGACGAGCATGACGGTCATGGCCGACGATGACTGGATGGCTATGGTAATGATGGCACCTATCGTAAGGCCCTTGAACGGATTATCTGTTGCTTTCTTAAGGAGTTTCTCGAGACGGCCGCCGGCAGTCTTCTTAAGTGATTCGGAAAGGACATGCATTCCATAAAGGAAGAACGCAAGTCCGCCAAAAAGAGTTATAAATGCAAATACATCCATAGTTGTTCCCTGCCAATAGGCACTCAAAATACAGAATTACACGCGTACATTTTACAACTAGAGATTCAATATGTAAATCAGCAAAAATTTTACATTTATATACGTCTATATATAAACGATCCTGCATCTCATGAGCCGAGATACAGGGTCGTATGTCCAAAAAATATTATATCGATGATATCTATGTTTAGATCAGAAGGATACTGATCATTTATCCAGCATTGCGGACGCCTCCTGCAGCAATTCGATTATGGGCAGATGCTGAGGGCAGACGCTCTCGCACTGACCGCATGCTATGCAGTCACCCGCCCTGCCTCCGCGGCTTACCAGACCGCTGTAGAAATTCCTCGGTCTGAATTCGTCCTTCTCATATAGCCTCATCGTATTGACTGTCCTGAAGACATCAGGTATCGATATCTGCATGGGGCAGCCGGGTGTGCAGTATCTGCAGGCAGTACACTGTATGGTGGGGATATCGAGCATGATCCTGGTCACGTCAGATATGAGCTTGTTCTCTGATTCAGATAAAGGTTCGAAGTTGGTAAAGGTCCTGATGTTGTCTTCCATCTGGTCTCTAGAAGACATTCCCGAGAGGATAGTCATGACTCCGGGCAGTGAAGCAACAAATCTGAATGCCCATGACGCGATGGAATCGTCAGGTCTGGCCGCCTTGAACATACCCTCCAGTTCAGGAGTCAGAGAAGCGAGGGATCCACCCTTGACAGGTTCCATGATGATCATCGGAATATTTCTCGCATGAAGTATCTCATAGAGAGCTCCTGATCTGACCAGAGGATTATTCCAGTCAGCGTAGTTGAGCTGAATCTGAACGAATTCGATCTCAGGATGCTTGTCCAGGACCTCTTCCAGAAGTTCCGGACTGCCGTGATACGAAAAGCCGAAATGCTTTATCTTGCCTTCGGCCTTCTTGTCCATTCCCCACTTGAAGCAGTCGTACTTTTCGTAAGTGTCGTAGTTATTGCCGTCCTCCAGGGAATGGAGCAGGTAGAAATCAAAGAAATCGACACCAGCCCTGGCGAGCTGTTCGTTAAATATCTTGTCTCTGTCTTCCGCACTCTTAATGCACCATGCAGGGAGCTTGGTCGCAAGTGTAAAGCTGTCTCTGGGATATCTCTTTACGATGGCCTCACGGGCAGCCACCTCTGATTGTCCGCCGTGATATACATACGCCGTATCGAAATATGTCAGGCCTGCAATGATGTACATGTCTACCATGTCGCACACCTGCTTTATGTCGATCTCATCGTCCTTTATGGGAAGTCTCATCAGTCCGAAACCGAGCTTGGGCATCTTTTCAACATCGATCATAGTATCAGCTCCTTTCGTTGCGGGAATCAATGACTAGATTATATCAATTTAATTTATTGAATAAAACATGCAGATGGATTAGAATCATACGGTCAAAAAGGGATCATACACATGCAGAGATCAAGTTTCAAAGGTATCATTCTTCTTCTCATGACCGCTCTCATCTGGGGTGTGTCTTTTGTTGCACAGAGTGTCGGTTCAGACGTGATCGGACCTTTTACCTATAACGGCGTCAGGACTCTGATGGGAGGCATGCTGTTAACCGTTTTTGTTCTGATCCGCGACATATCAGCCGGCGTTTCGGTCAAAAAGATCTTCAATAAAAAGCTCATCATCCGCGGCATCATACTCGGATCCATATTTACCGTAGCCAGCAATGTCCAGCAGTTTGCATTCAGCGACTCCACAGCAGGCAAGATAGCTTTTATCACTGCACTGTACATATTCTTTGTACCCATAATAGGATTGTTCATGAAAAAGAAGATCCACCCCCTCATATGGGTATGCATATTCATGGCAGGCATAGGGCTTTATCTGCTGTCTGTCAAAGACGGTGATTTCAGCCGGATAAATACGGGGGATATACTGGCATTGATCTGCGGATTCTGCTTTGCATTTCACATCATATTCATCGACAGGTTCGCATCAGATTCCGACGGGGTCAAGCTCTCTGCATTGCAGTTTCTCTTCGCGGGATCCGTCACGGTAATTCTCATGTTCATCTTTGAGAAGCCGGCTCTATCAGGAATAGAAAATGCCATGGTCCCCCTTCTCTATTCCGGCATCATGAGCTGCGGCGTGGCATACACGTTCCAGATAATAGGCCAGAAGTATACCAGCCCGGTTGTGGCCTCTCTGCTGATGTGCCTGGAATCCGTTTTTGCGGTCATAGCTGCAGCGATACTGATAAAAGAGATCCCCTCATTAAGAGAGGGGATCGGCTGTGCTGTAATGTTTATTGCGATCATATTGTCCCAGATCATTGAGTGGAAACATAAAGTCCCTTCAGACAGCAGTTGTTGAGGAGTCCATCGAATCCTGCTGCCGTTGCAGCATCACTCTCTGACATGTCCATCCACTGACCATTAACATTTATAAAAGACTCTCCGGGATGGGATGTGCATACTATCCTCATCAGAAAATCCTCGTAATCAGGCGAACCTTCGATCGGAGCCGTTCCGTCATATGTTGCAGCGATCGTATAATCGCTGACTTCCAATTCTTCAGGGAGTTCCAGCACATAATAACCGGGTTCATCAAACGTTCCCTCAACAGTTGCCAGAACATCGCCGAACTGTCCGTCCATAACCTCGACACTGACATGCTGACCTTTTGACGCGACCAGTCCTACGGCAGACAGATTCCCGGCCTGATGGAACACATTAGCAACTGTTGTCTGATCTCCGGTGGACACCTCATCAAACGTGCCGCAATCATAGCCGGCAACCTCACTGTACTCATCACTGACCGTAATGGTGCACGGTTCTTCGATCATTGTCCCATACGATATCCAGTACAGTCCGGATCCTCCTGATGAATTCTGGGCCAACCATGCGCCGTTCTCTTCCGGACCGTCCACAAAATATTCCTTCGGAAAATCATCGTCCCATCCGACCAGAACGACTGCGTGATCGATCTCAGCATCCGGTGCATGCAAGGTGATGTAATTATCAACATAATTGATCTGTGAATCCTGATCGGGGACACCTATAATGACCGCGCCTTTATCCCTTATGACAGACTTGATCAGGTCCACGTCTTCAGGATCGTAGATCTCAGCCTCAACTACCGTAAATCCCCCATCCATGCCATATGCGCCTGTGAATACGACCTGCATAGCATCTCCTCCGGCGTCGAGTCTCGGTATTCCGTCCTTGAGGAGAAATCCTTCTTCCCTGCCCCTGGTATAGACCTGAGAGACGATGGATATCGGATCGATAGTAATATCACGGTCATGAAGTCTCTTATATACGGATTCGATGCCGGTCGACGCTGAATGAGCCCAGCATGTACCTGCGAGCTGGGCTTTGATCTGTGTCCCGTATCCTATGTCAAACAGGGAGAAATATCCTTCGCCCTGAGGAATGTAGTCGTGATGCAGATCGGGCTGAACCTTTGTATCGGTAGTCGTATCGGTATCACTCACCTCAGCGCTTGTTTCCACAGGAACAGACGTTGCAGATGTATCTGCCGTTTCAGAAGATTCAGTAACACTCTGACATCCGGTCATCAGGATTGACAGGCAGAGTATTACGGACAGAGATCTTTTCTTCATACAAGTTTCTTCGACTCTTCTAAAGCTGCAATTACCCTGTCACACCACTGATCGAATTCAGGATCCTCGACCTGACATTCGGGATGTGAGAGAACATAAGACAGAGCGATCCTGACACCCTCATCAAAACTGATGACGGGATTGAATTCCGGAACCACCCTCTTGAGCTTGCTGTTATCAAATACGACGGAAACGGACTTATCACCTGTCAGGGATCCTTCGAAATCGTAATCAGGGCCTACTGCCGTCAGGTATTCAGTAGCAACGTGGTATGCCTTCAGTTCGACGCCTAATGCGTCAGCGATGGTCTGATATATCTGATTCCATGTGATGGACTCGCTGCTGGTGATATGGAACGCCTCTCCTATGGCATGTCTGTTGCCCATGAGGCCTGTGAATCCGACTGCAAAATCAGTGTTAAAGGTACATGTCCACAGGGATGTTCCGTCACCCTGTATGATGACGGGCTTGCCGTCGATCATACGCTTTATTACCTGCCAGAAACCGTTCCTGCCGTGAACGCCCAGAGGAACATTCTTCTCGTTATACGTGTGACTGGGCCTGACTATCGTTACCGGAAAACCGTTTTCACGGTACATCTTCATCAGGAACTCCTCGCTGGCGATCTTGTCCCTGGAATACTGCCAGTGGGGATTGGCCAGAGTAGTTCCCTCAGTTATCACATAATTTGCAGATGGCTTGTTATATGCCGAGGCAGAGCTGATATAAATGTACTGTTTTGTCTTACCGTTAAACAGCCTGTAATCCCTCTCCACCTGGCTTACATGGAATCCGATAAATTCGCAGACCACGTCAAATGTCATACCGCTGAGGGCAGCTGATGCCGCCTCCTCATCGTTGATATCCACAACGATAGTCTTGACCTCCGGAGGAAGCTCACTGTTGTGATTGCCTCTGTTTACAACATAGACTTCCCATTTCTTTTCCACCAGCAATCTGACGATCGCGCTGCTGATGGTACCTGTTCCTCCGATGATCAATGCCTTCATGGTCATTCTCCTAACTTATCGATCTTCTTTTCTATGGCTTTTATCATTGTCTTGAGTGCCTTGATCCTAGCGTACTTCTTGTCATTGGATTCCAATACATACCAGGGGGCATAAGTGGTGCTGGTCTTCTGGATCATCTCATCAACCGCTTCCTCGTAGAGATCCCACTTCTCGCGGTTCCTCCAGTCCTCGTCAGTGATCTTCCACTGTTTCTCGGGAGTATTCTGACGGTCGGTGAACCTCTCCAGCTGGGTATCCTTGTCTATCTGGACCCAGAACTTGATCACAACGGCACCCCAGTCGACCAGTTCCTTCTCGAATTCGTTGATCTCGTTATATGCTCTCTGCCAGTCGTTCTCAGAGCAGAAGCCCTCGAGACGTTCCACCATTACCCTGCCGTACCAGGTCCTGTCAAAGATGGCGATATGCCCGTCCTTGGGGAGCCTCGTCCAGAATCTCCAGAGATAGTGTCTCGCCTTTTCTGCGGGTTCGGGGCTGGCTATGGGATGGACCTCGTAGCCTCTGGGGTCCAGAGCGGCAGCGATCCTCTTGATATTGCCGCCCTTGCCTGCTGCATCCCAGCCTTCGTATGCAACGATCACGGGGATCTTTTTATGGTATATCTCATTGTGGAGTTCTTTGAGCCTGTCCTGGAGCCTGTCTAATTCACTGGAATATTCCTCATCGGTCATTACCTTATCCAGAGGGATCTCGGAAAGCTTGGGCATCTTCTTGAGAGGGAAAGTGTTCTGCAGGATAGGCGCACGTCTTGATGCCTCCTTGTTCTTCAGAGCTGTATCGATGCTGGAGATCAATATTTCAGTCATCTGCAGCTCAGCCCATTTCTTGCTGGATGAGTCGATAAAATACCAGGGGGCAACGAACTGGTTGGTAGCCTCTATGTATTCGTCAAAGACGTCCAGGCATTTACCGTAATGCTTGTTCTGCCATCTGTCTGAATCAGATACTCTCCAGCTGGTAACGGGATCGGATGCCAGATCATCGAGACGCTTCTTCTGCGTCTTCTCATCGATCTGGAAAAAGAGCTTTACTACCAGATATCCGTTATCGTTCAGCTGTCTCTCGAAACGCTTGATGCTGGTAAGATGTTCTTTGTATTCCTTCTTGGTGATATCGCCATGGAGCAGATCGGAAGTCACCTCATCCATCCATGAACCGTCAAAGAAGGAGAACTGACCCTCCTTGGGGATCCTGATGAAATACCTGTACAGGAAAGGCCTCCTGAGCTCGTCACGGGAAGGTTCAGATAATGTCTCACATTTAAAGAATCTGGGATCCATGTTCTTGATCACGCGTCCCAGAACGCTGCCCTTGCCGGCTGCACCCCAGCCGTCCATTATCACAAGTACGGGAAGTTTATGCTCCTTTACAAGGATCTGTCTCCTGCCGAGTTCAGCTCTCGCAGTCTCAAGGCGGCTGGATAATGTCTCATCATCCGGACGTCTGTCCCTGACCCATTCTTTTAACATAAGGAACACCTCCCAACTGTATTAAAAATTCAGGTTGTCACTTCCTTCTCCATTTGATAGGGGATCTTCATCTCTGGGTTCATCCAGAACCATCTCTCCATCGTCATTTGCGAAAGGATAGAATATTACTTCCTCGCCGCAGAAAACACATCTGCCGCGCATGGGTGTCTTGCCGGATTCCTGGATAGTCCTGCCACACTTGGGACAGGGCTTCTTGGGATTGCCATATTCTTTCCTGATCTTCTTCCTCTGCATGATCTCATCGATCTTGGCATTGAGCACAGAGGCATCGACTCCCTGTTCCTGCATTATCTCCCACATGGCATTGACAACTGTCTCCAGCTTTGCTATCTGGGACTTAAGATCATCCATGTTCCTGTTGGTCGTTGACAGTCTCTCGGCGTTACGAGAATTAGCCAGTGATTCGGCCAGGCCTCTGTCCTCATTCTGATATCTGGTCATTATAATCCTACCCCTTCCCGTTCAATACTGAACTATATTCTGATTATAGCATACAGAGGCTGATCATTGTGCCTGAACAGCGGTCATTGCAACGGTATTTACGATGTCATCCACAGAGCATCCTCTGGAGAGGTCATTACAGGGTTTTGCCAATCCCTGGAGCACGGCAAAACAGTCTGCTCCTGCGATCCTCTGAGTGATCTTGTAACCGATGTTGCCTGCCTGGAGATCAGGGAAGATCAATACGTTGGCCCTGCCCTCGACAGGGCTGCCCTTTGCCTTGGAAGCGGCGATCTCGGGAACCAGTGCAGCATCCAGCTGGAGCTCGCCATCCAGTAGGAGGCTGGGAGCGATCTGATGTGCGATCTCTGTTGCCTGCTGAACCTTGGATACCAGTTCATGCTTTGCCGATCCCTTTGTGGAGAAAGACAGGAGAGCAACCCTGGGTTCCTCTATATCACAGAGAGCTCTGGCAGTTTCTGCAGCGGATACTGCGATATGTGCCAGTTCCTCAGCAGTAGGATTGGGCATTACGACACAGTCAGCATATACCAGCAGGCCGTTCTCGCCCAGAGACTTGTTGGGGCAATCCATCAGGAAGCTGGATGACACGACCTTCATGCCGGGTTTTGTCTTTATGATCTGCAGAGCAGGTCTGAGCATATCCCCGGTGGTGTGGACAGCGCCTGATACCAATCCGTCTGCATCCCCTAGCTTTACCATCATTATGCCGTAGTACATGGGATCCTTTACCAGCTTAGCGGCATCCTCGGGTGTAACTCCCTTGGCCTTGCGGAGTTCATATAATTCATTTGCATATCCTGCCGCCTTATCGCTCGTCTCAGGATTGATGATCTCTATGCCTTCTGCATCAATCCTGGCAGGATCTCCCAGCAGTACGGGAACTGCAAGTCCCTCATCTCTGATGATCTTTGCAGCCGCAATGGTCCTGGGCTCCTCACCCTCAGGCAGGACTATCCTCTTAACGTCTTTTTTAGCTTTTGTCTTGATCGTCTCTATCAGGCTCATACTTGTTACCTCTTCCGGGAAAATTTCAAATATAGTTTATCACATGCCCGGAGCCATAACATGAAAAAGTCCCCGCCGTTTGGCGGGGACCGTAAAGAATTATTATCGTATCTTAAGCTTTCTTAGCCTTGATAACAAATGCCGCACCTGCTGCTGCCATAACAGCGCCGATAACAAGTACGAATGTACCTGCATATTCACCTGTCTGAGGAGCAGATGAAGGTGATGTGATGCTGAAGTTTGTCTCTACTGTATAAGGATCAGAGAATTCAACCTTGAATGAGTGCTTGCCGTCTGCAAGTGTCTTCAGGTAATCAGCACTCAGAGTTACGATGGCACTGCCCGCTTCGAGGTTGTAAGATGAGTCATTCAATTTCTCACCATCAACATATACATCAACAACGTTTCCATATGTCTTCTCGTCAAGTCTGCTGCGCTTAACTGTGAAAGTCAGAGTCTTGTCCTTGTCTGCTTCCTTGTCCCATGTTGCATCAGTGCCCTCTGTGAATGCATAGTTGACAATATAGATGGATGACGAAGAGCCAAAATTAAGATCATTATGGTTCTTATCACCCTTGATCATAAGATAAACATTGTATACACCGGGTTCTGATACAGAAGGTATAGTTTCTGAATAGGTTTCATCATCAAGGCTGTACATGAGTGTTCCGCCTTCGCATGAACCTGCAGATGTAAGAAGATCAATTGATGAACCCTGAGGAAGGAACTGCTCGGTATCTCCTACGTATCCAGGATATTCATCGATCGAAGGATCAGCCTTCTCGATCTCGAAGTCGACCGTAGCTGTTGCAGAGCTCTCTCCAAGAGATATAGTTACGGATGCCTGATATGTTCCTGCATCTGTAGGAGCTGTTGTTGTACCCTCGTAAGCTGTATCTCCGATACCAACGTACTTAACGTCTCCTACTGTAATCTCTGTAGGGAAACCGGTGTCAGTTGTTAAAGTTGCCTCTACAGCTGAACCTGAATAGGTGGTATCACTTGCTGTGAGAGTAACGTTGTACTCCTTGTCAGTTGTGTAATCATAGCAAACAGGAGCTGTACACTTTACTGTAGCAACATTATCCTCTGCAGAGAGAACGAATGAATGTGTGTGATACACCAGATTTAATACATAAGGATTCAAAAATGTGCCGCTGCCGCTGACAACAGTAATTCCTGCCGGCTTGTTTGCGGCAGTTCCGCTCATCGAAACATCCTCACCATCACGCATAAGATCAGCAAAAGACCATCTGTTGGTATACCTGCTAAAAGTAGGCTCAGGCACGGTCTTGTTACCGAATCTGAAGGGAACTAATCTGCCGGAATATGTATAGTATACAGAAGTACTGGATTCTGTTTGGCCTCCGACATAATATGTCGTACCAACAGAAGCATTAGTTACGGGAACAGAAACCTCTTCTGTCTCTGTTACTGTCTCAACCTCAGCAACTGCCTCTTCTTCAACTGCCTCTTCTTCAACAGCTTCCTCGTCAGTCTCTTCAACAACCTCTTCTGTGTCAGTTGTCTCAGCTACTGCCTCTTCCTCATCTGATGATTCCTCTTCTACTATCTCTTCTACGGCAGGAGCAACCTCTTCGATCACGGGATCATCTGACGGGATCTCTTCTTCATTCTCATCTGCGAAAGCAAGATAAGACATGGACCCGAGAATGAATGTCATAGACAGACATACTGCCATAAGTCTCTTGGACTTACTGATCTCCTTCTTTTTGTTTCCGGACTTGCGCATAAGAACTGCACCCCCTAATAATATTAATCAAACAAAACATTGCAAAAACGCAATGTTAAACACATTTGATTAAATTATTTTAATAAATATCCGGGACAGAGTCAACGAATTTTGACAAAAATGTGTCTATTTTTTTGATTATTTGCGTTTTGAGCGTCTTAACAATCGAGTAGGGGGAATTTAATCCCCCTCTCACACCACCGTACGTGCCGTTCGGCATACGGCGGTTCAATTTAACTTCAAAGCGTGACGCTCATTGTAGTAATCAAGGCAACTGATAAGACCTGCCCTGCCAAGCACCT
>JAFWFV010000057.1 GCA_017515465.1 Clostridiales bacterium | reverse complement strand
GTAACAAAGTACATAGATTATTACAACAACAAACGAATTCAGGCAAAAACAGAATGGTTGCCTCCTGCTCTTTACAGGGAAGCAACCATCTGTTAAAACTTAATCAATTATTTATGTGTCCAGGATTCTGGGTACATATCATGATGCCCGTTGGGTTTAGTGTAACTGTCAGTTATTGTTATAACCGGCAGATCTGGCAAGCAAGGCTTCCTTCCAGAAGCTCTCGCGTTTGATAACTTCTTTGTTATCCTGACCATTTTTGATGTTGAAGAAGTATTCGATCAGTGTAAACCGGAAATACTTATCAGCATAATCAGGATCTGCATCGGTAAGAGCCTTGAGGTCCTTATCACCACCGTGGCCATTTGTGTTGACGTAACACTTCCACCTGTTCCATAAGCCGTCGGTGCCATATGTACTTCCGACATATAACTTACCGGTATTCGAATCAGCAATGACATAGATGCCGTTGATCACAGAAAGCGCATCCTGCCAATTCCTGTAAGGAGTATTGAAGATACGCTTCATCTCTGGGAATGACAATCTGATACTGTCGTATCCCGGAAAGGGTCTGTAAGATCTGGTAAAGATGTCCGGCATGATCTCACATACCTCCATGCTCAGATATCTGTCCCAGTTGAGCTTGGCCTGCTTGTCGCCGCTGGACTTACAATAAGTGACGATAAGACGTTCAGAGAAGTTTTCATGATCTGAGATGCGTTCCAGATCGTAGATCTCATTTCCCTGTCCGTCAGTATGGAACCCCATGCACTTAAATGCTCCCAGGAACAGCCATTTATCGGCAGTTCCTCTGATCCTCAGAAATTGCAGACACTTGGGAGTATCTATTTTCCTGAAGTGCCTGTTTATGCCATTGGACTTCTTCCATGAGATATATTTGGTCAGACTGGCCTTTCTCTCGGGAGTCTCATTTGGATCTAGCAGGGAACAGACATCTTCTTCGATGTCGTTGTTCAGACAGATAGTGTATTCATCAAGGTCATTAAGGTTGAAAAGATCGTTAAGTGTAATCATGGTTAAACCTCCTATAGATTATAGTTATTTGTTTGGGCGGGTATATGAAAAATGCGGGGGTGCCGCTGTTCGGGCACCCCCACATGATTTCATTGAATTATAATCAACTTGCAAAGCCCATTTTGTAAGTTGTCTTCTTTGTTGTAGTGAATTCAGGAATGTCAGAGGCATCAATAGTCGTAATGACTTCTGTTGTCTGTTCATCGAGAGGCAGCCCGATGATCCTTCTGGCCTGATTCATCTCTGCTTCTTCCAGAAGCTTTCTGACATATCTGCCGTTGCCGTAGTCATTGCTGACACGTGCGGAATCATAGTTGCTGCGGAGCTTGTCCATAGCCTGATCAGTTATGGACATCTGCTTTCTGGAGAGCATCAGCTGAGTGATCTGACAGAGTTCATCAGTAGTATAGTCTTCAAAGTCAACATAGAATGCGATCCTTGATCTCATTCCGGGGTTGCGTTCCAGGAAGTCCTTCATGGGCTGAGGATATCCTGCAAAGATGACAACAACATCTTCACGGTGGTTTTCCATTTCCTGAACGATGGTGTTGATGGCTTCATCACCAAAGCTGCCTTCATAATGGTCACAAAGTGAGTATGCTTCATCAATGAACAGTACACCGCCCTGTGCTTCGCGGAACTTCTTCTTGACGATCCTGGCTGTGGCACCAACATGGTCACCGACCAGATCTGCTCTGCCGACCTCGACAAAGCTGCCTGTAGAGAGGATCTTCTCATCACTCAGTATCTCTGCACACAGCCTGGCAACAGTTGTCTTTGCAGTTCCGGGATTGCCGGTAAAGACCATATGCATTGCGCCTCTGGTCCTGGGTATGCCCTTGTCCATGCACATCTTGTCGAGCTTAAACTTGGCAATAGCCTTGTTGATGACTTCCTTAGCTGATGCAAGGCCGATCATGGAATCGAGCTCTTTCTTGGCAGCACCGGGCTCTCTGGCTTCCTTCAAGCCTTCGTGGAGACTGCTGATGTCATCTGCCGTGATCCTGTAGAGTTCACTTGTAGGAATGCTGTCAGCACATTCATAGGATGACATCAATCTTGAAGACTGGTTGAGGACCGCACGGTCGATCAGGTTACGGACATACCTGCCGTTACCGAAGTTCTCGAGGATCCTGACCCTGTCGAATATCTGACTTGCTGACTTGATGGCATCATCGTCAGCCTTCATGCCGCGTCTGTCCATCATGTATTTGAAGATCTCTGTCAGCTCGGCTGTTGAATAGTCAGGAAAATCAACCCAGTGAGGTATCCTGCTCTTGAGGCCTTCATTACGTTCCAGGAATGCATGCATCCTGTCACTGTAGCCGGCAAGGATAACGATAACATTATCTCTCTGGTTTTCTATTTCCTGGAGAAGTGTAGTTACCGCATCACGGAGCTCAATGGCATAGGCTTCGTCTATGAACAGAACGCCGCCACGTGCAGCTATGAAGGCTTCCCTGATGGCAGGAACGCAGAAAGGACCATTCAGGTCTGTTCCGCTGCGCTCAACGAACACGCCGCTCTTGAGGATATTCTTCTGCTTTGCGATGCCGGCAAAGAGCTTTGCAACTGTGGTCTTGGCTGATCCGGGATTGCCTGCAAAGATCATGTGTGACGATATCGACTGATAATCGTCACCATGTTTGCGGCGCTCTTTCTCGACAATGTCAGATGCAATGATACTTGCTATCTGTTTCTTGACGATATCCAGACCTATGAGACCGTCCAGGAGCTTGGATGCTGATTCCGCGTCGTTTTCCCTGTCAAGGGAGAACTCGTCAGAGATGTCAAAATCATAGATATCATTCAACATCTTGTTCATGCACCAGGGGCCGAACTTCTCGAAAGCATCCAGAACATCTGTCTGGGAAAAATGAGAGCCTTCGAACAGCTTCATATACTCATTTGTATGTTTTACGAACTTTGCATATTCAGAATTCCTGATAAGTGTCTTCAAATATGCTGAAGCTGCACGTCTGTTGCCCTCTCCTTCCTTGAGAGGCAATGTGAGTACAAACTTCCTGATCTCAGGAAGGAGATAGTAGGAATAGCCTGTAGCATTTATATCATAGGTAAAGATGAACAGACACTTGTTGCAGTGCTTCTTGAACAGATTATTGAGGTATCTGCATGCGGTAAGGTATTCTGAAGCTGAATCACCGAATTTTTCGGTCAGATCGATAACTACGGTTCCGCCATAGTTATTCTCAATGATAGTCTCAAAGTAGTGATTCTTCGAGTATATCTTGGGAGACAGATCGCTGAGATAAACGATACGTCTGCTGCTCAGACGGTTGGAGTTGACCAGCGTGCCAACGAGAGCATTAGCCAGCTGGAACTCTGCCTGACGGCTGTTGCCTGATATAATGTAATGAATAAGGTTTACATTATCACAGGCACTGAGGCGGTGTTCCGTTATGTTGACAAGTTCATCAGAGAAGCTCTTGTCGTAGATATCGAGAACGGGAACATCTTCAGATGCGATCAGTTCTTCCATTGTAAACGGAAGGGTCTTCTCTTCATCAGGATTCAGGTAGTATGTCCAGAGCCTCGAAGAGTCTACGACCCTGGCAACCGATCCTTGAACGTTCTCGTGTCTTTTGCCTTCCAGAAACATTTCCTGGAACTGATGCATAGTGATCTCATCCGGCGCTGCCTGGCAGGCTTTTGCAGCGAAATTTGTCTTCATCAGATCACATATGGTGTCGTAGACATCAGGAAATAAACAGGGAATAGTAAGATACCTTGCAGAAGGGGCCAAGGTTGACACAGATGGATATATAATTCCGACAAATGACAAGCAAAAAGCCAGAACCCCTATTTTCGGGCACGAATTTTTGAAAGCTTATTCAAAATATAATCCATTCGACAGGAACCAGATGGTGTTTTCCAATCTGATGCGTGCCTATAGCATTACGGAACCTGTTCAAACTGCACTTATGACTTGTGGCGGATGGAACATGGAAGATGGATTTGTTGTTTCTAAAAGATTCGCTAATGATCATAAAGTTCCTGATGCAATGAATCCAGGACAATTACGTCCTCTTAAGATCGGTGATAAGATGCTGGATCGTGGAGGGAATAAAGGAGTCATTTCTATAATAGTTGATCCGGACAAGGAGATAAATGAGGAAGATCCTCTATTCAAACTTCATAAAGTCTTCAAATATAATCCCGGATTAGATGTAATTGCTTCACCGTATTCCGGTCTCTCAAGATTTAACGGTGCTACAGCAAGGGAGTTGATGTCTACCCCCCATGTTCTCAAAGATGATGATGTAGAAATAGGGCAGATAATAGGTGAAGCCCAGTACATTATTACACGTCAATTTGCTGACAAGAAGACGAAGATCTACACAGAGGAGGATTATGTTAATAATAGATCCCGTAAAGCCTCTCCTCAGTTGTCTTGGGCTCTATGCTCAAAGGATGCTGAGAATATGTTGAAGTATTTTTATGGGAGTGGCGAAAGAGCTATGATCGATACTGCCGATGCCATCTATATCCTTAATTCTGTTTATTGTAATACGAGTTATGAGACTGCATTTAATTATTTATTAGATATTAGTATTAGTTATGTTTTGATTAATAGGAAAGAAAAGCAATTACAAGTATCAATCGAGACAAGTAAGATTAGAAGAAGAAAGGTAGATGCTTTCACGGCAAAGGAGATATTATCCGTCATAAAAAAAACTATCATCGAAAGAGGATACGAATTTGATGATTCTGAGGAAGATAAGTTGAAAATAGATATAAATGAAGAGATAATAGATGTTCTATCAGATGCAGTCCTTCACTTTGATGCACCAATTTGTTATTCGTATTATCCCACAGTGAATAAACCCGTTAATATTACTTTTATTCCACTTCATCTTCGTCCCGGGTTTGTTGATGATACCGGCAGAACTGTGGAGGATGATATAACCGAGCATTATCGGCGAATACTTAAGTCAGATGATGAAAAAAAGATCAACGACGAATACGAAATGATCAGGAACACTCTCAAAAAGAGATATTTATATGACGTTTCATATACCAGCGAAGTCAAGATAGACAATCAGAAATCCGGTAATGATCAGGATGATAACACTGATGATATTAAGGTGCCACATTTGACGTACAAAAAAGAAAATTTATTTAAGAGCATGTTAATGACACATGCAGTAAAGAATTCGGCAACGGCAATTTGGACGCCTGATCCCAGACTTGGCATCGGGTCTGTAGCTGTTAGTGAGCAAATCGCCGACAAACTAAAAATCATGGAAGATGATTATGTCCTTTTGTGGCGTGATCCTGTGCTTCGAGATTCAAATGTCAGATATATGAAAGTGTCAAGAATCGATAGCGATCTTACCGGAGTGGCCATCAATCCCGTTGTTGCAAAAAGCTTTGACGGTGATTTTGATGGTGATACTGTAGCGGTTGTGAAGATTTACAGCAATTGTTCTGAGGCAGGGGGAAGCAATATTGAAGAACTGTTGAATAAACGTCAAAAAGCAGTTGATGATGCTCTAAAAACCGTAAACGACAGCTCTGTTCCATCAACAGATGATCTGAAACTGTTGTTACGCAACAGGGAAGAATTAGATGCAATCAAAGCGCATAAAGAGGCCATAGAATTATTTGCTATTACTGGTGACAACAATATCTTTGATGATGGGAAAGAAGCCAAAGTGTTGATCATTAATACTGGAATGGATATAGCATCATACTATCATCAAAAGGACAGCAATCCTTTTCTTAAACCTGGTGATTTGAAGAGTCAGGACATTGATGTATATTTATCGCAATCATTTGCCGATGACTATTTCCTGGAAAATGCAATGATTGATCTCAAGGATGACGAAGCTGTAATAAGATCATTCGAAAAAATCATCAATAGTGGTGCAAAGAAAGGTGATATAAAATCTTACCAGACGTACTTTGAAGGAAAGGCAAGTGATGATGATAGAGTTAATGTTCAGATCGCAACTGCAATAAAAGCAGCAGTTGGTATAGCGGGACGGTATTCCCAGCAACTAATGAGAGGTTTTAGAGGAAAATGCCCTAAGGCTGTTCTGGAATTAACTTATCCAAACACTCAGGCATTATTGCAGATCAAGCATAATCCTTCTAAGGCGAAGAAAGTATTTAAGTGTCTAAGAGATGATCTGATGAAATGCTGGAGAGAAGAAACAGACAGTAATCATATAAAGGAAACATATGAAAATATCCTGGATCTCGGTGGCATTAAGAATTCTTACTTTGATAGTATTTTTAATGAATCTAGAGTGAATGGTTTGCCCCACTCCCCACTTAGTACAAAAATAAGAGGGTATTTAATAGATGAGTGTGCATATGGAGGTATTGGAAATAACAATAAAAAAAAGAAATTCGTAGATAATATTAGTGTGCGAAGTTTATTTAGTGATAATGATAATCCGAATTATTTTAATGGATTTACGAATTATGAACGGTAATTAAATTATGGATCACAATACTATAGAAGAACAATTGTCAGAGATCTGCCGTTTGCTTAAGGATGACCTTGAACACAAGGCAATAACGGAAAATGATTCTTGGCGAGATGACAAAAAGGTAAAATGGGATCAGGAAAGATGGGACAATTACCAGCGTCCTGTCATGGTTAAGATCCTGGAGGAAGGTAGTAATACATTGGGATTACTACCAACGGGAATGGGCAAATCATCTTTGTACAGATACTTTGCTGCACATAATAAAAAAGATGGAATAGTAATTGTTATTGAACCGTTGATGGCTATTATCAAAGATCAGATCCAGTCTTTCAATTTGTGTTATGAAAAATCTAAGGCATGTAGTGTCAATGACTTCATTAATAGATTTAGTATAAAGTATTCTATTGTATACGTGTCTCCGGAAGAACTGTTTGAGAACTCCCTTAAGATATTGAAAATTGCACAAGAAAAAGAAGTAAAGATTCAGATGATCGTAATAGATGAGGCTCACACCATGTTTGACTGGGGATCAACCTTCAGAAGAGAGTATATGTTCATTCCTACCTTTATTGATATGGTCCGAAATACTAACGAAAAACTAAGAATACTGTCTCTTACGGCTACTTTAACAAATGTCCAGCTTGATCTCTATAAACTACTCCTTGGGATTGAGGATAAAGATGTCATCAGAATCGACAATAAAACCAAAAGAGGATCTATTGTTGAAAGATATAATAGTAAATCTCAGGATCTCCTAAATAAACTTCTGTTTGACTTTACAAGACAAAGGATCAGTATTTTTTTCTTCAATGAATACAAGGATATTAATAGATTTAAATCAATGATAGTAAATGCCGGCGAGAGAATAAATGCAAATAGTGATCCCGAGAAAAGTGAAGACAACCGACTAAAGTTGAAACAAATTGTAATTGATGATCAACATGGAGAATATTATGGAAGCAGAAATGCGAAAATAGACAAATCTATTCTAATGAACGGTAGTTATGCCCGCATCAATGTCGATGCAACCGTATACGAGGAAAGGACGGGAAGTATAGAAGAAGAGAATAAAACCATCTATATGCTAACATTCAGAGGTGATCTTGAATCCAGAGACAAGGAAAAGATACTGGAAATACTAAAAAATCCTGAGAGTAAAGCAAGAGTATCTACGAATCTTAGAGAAACTAAGGTTCTGGCAACAAAAGCGCTTGCAATGGGCGTAGACATTAGTAGTATCCAGGAAGTAGTTATGGTAGGGATGCCTGAATCCTGGAACTACTATTTACAGGAAGCGGGACGTATCCGTAGCAATAACGCATTTGGGATCAATTGCCGTTGTTTATACTCACGTGATGGTTCATTAAAAATGCTTAATCAATTCTTAAAACAGGCAGCTGATCAAGAAAAAATAAACGAAAATTATGTAACCGTTGTCAATCGTATCAAGCTGTGGGATTACCTTTCGCTTTGGGAGTGGATCATTAAGAGTGATGAAGAAAGAAATACTCAGTCTGAGCCTGATAATACTATTAGTTTGAAAGAATTATTAGATCTGGACGCCAAGACAATAGAAGACAAATTAGACAAGATCCTGATTTCTGATAGTTCAAAAAGTGATGCGGAAGATCTATCCATCAATAAAACAAAATCAATGATCAGGGTTCTTTTTAATGATCAGATAAAGATCAATATGAGATCTATATTCATAAAAGGCATGACTATGCCATGGATTGTTGTTAATAATTCTCAAGAACTATATAGTTACTGTAGTGATACAAGTATCTTTAACACTACAGGGAAGAAGTATTACGACAACGTTGTCATTAATGGGATCAGCTATAGAATAGAAATGCCGGACGGGAGACTAAACTTTTTTGATTTTGTTGTTTTCAATGCTCTTTATACTTGTACGGTAAACCATATATCGGATGACCAAGCAATAATAAGTACTGTAACAAGATTGCTTTTAGGATTGAACAGTAATCTACCAAGTAAAAATGAAAAGCTCGATAATTGGATCAAAGAATCTATAAAGAAGATATCAGCCGCATATATATATAACGATTATGAAACTGATGAATATGGGAATATCAGACAAATAAGGTTGTATGATCATGATATGGAAAGCCATATTGATACTTCTTTTCCGCTGTTTGACGAATTTGAATGGATGAGGGAAAGGGTTTTCTATATGGATCTGTCATATATCAGTCTGGCGTATAAGTTGATTTCAAAGGATAGAGTCAATCATTCATATGGGAACATATTATCAACTCACTACACATTGTTTGGTTTGGAAAGGGCACGCTTTATTCCCAATACAGTTGAACGTAAGCAGGAAGGGAAATCGGCTAACTCGCGCTTGAAGATTACAACATATAAGATTCCCTATGAAACTAGTGGGGTATTATATGCTCTTAAGGATTCCTTCGGTTCTACAAACATTCCTCGTGATAAGTCCTTTTTGAGGGGTAAAATGAAACGTATACTAGTTGGTATTTACAACTATGAGAGGAATGAAGTGAAAGGCAGAAGATTCCTTAATGATAATCTGAAAGATCTGGGATTGACCTTGAAGGCCCTTCAAAACTATCCCGCTGATGAGATAATCAGTCAAATATATGACAAGACAGTCGAAGGCGGATATGGACTGCTTAAGAAAAGTGTTGATAAAAAAAGGTTGGAAAAAGCTAACAACAACATCAATCATGATAAACCAGATAATCTGATCGTGAATATGTGTCTTTTGAAAAAGGTTCAGAAAATAAGAAAAATAAGCAGTAAGGATTAAAAGAGTCTTTCACTTCCTCTCAGCCGGAATCAGATTGGTCCTGTTCTCTGCAAGCTGGATGACTTCATCTCTATGAAGCTGTGGCATGGGCACTGAACCGAGCTGCATGCCGTAACATGCCGGAATAAATGGATTAGTAACATTGTTACAATAGGTTTTTGCAGGAAAAGACTGGGCAGGCGGCAGATTTTCTGTTATTGAATCATCCGCCGTAACCTTGTAAAAATGACAATTATTACGTTCTGAACCTTTGAAAAATGACAAAAATGCCATGTATTAACTTTTGAAAAATGACAATTTTGGCATGTATAATGTTTGCTGAAGGAGGCAGAACATGCTCACGAGAACTATTTGGAACAGCCTGATCGAATGGAAGATGCGCGATCATCACCCCCTGGTCATCAAGGGGCTGAGACTGCACCTCTTTGTGTGACTCATCCGCGCTCGGCCAGCATCAGATTGATCCTGTTCTCAGAGACACGGATAACTTCGTCTATGTCACACTGACCGGCCAGATAGGGCTGGATCTCCTCGTCGAGTATGGTCAGTACTGAGCTGTCAACGTCCCGTGCATATTGTGCATCTGATATCTCATCCATGAAATGATCGATCTTGTTTTCCCAGTTGCCGTTGTCTGACACAGTGCTTTGTCTGTTGAACCTGTTCTGTTCCTCTGTCACGATCTCTGCTCTGATCCTCATGGCATCAACGGAATAGGGATCATTACTGCTGATCCGGTTCTGTACCTCAGGGGCGGATACCATCTCTATAAAACTGCGGCATGCGTCCTGTGACGGGCTGCAAGCCGTTATAGCTATGCCAACCACATCCATCTGTTCAGGAGTATTGCCATCCATGGAAGGGTACCCCACGATCGAATATTCTTCAGCATACTTGCCCGCATACATAAAGAAGCCTGAATAGCCTTTCCAGGACAGATCGCTTACAGGTTCCATGCCCAGGGGATTGCCTGTGGGTATGCTCATGTCACGTATATATTCGCACAATGCCCTGAACTCTTCGTTATCCAGTGATAATCGTCCATCTTCATTGAAGAACTCAGGTGAAGAGAACCTGAACAGCTTGTTAAAGACATCAATGTTATCGCTGCCAAGTGCGTTTATACCGTTGTTGGCGTCAATTGTGAGATCCCTATATTCGTCGAACGTGACACCGGGTCTGCCGGGATCTGCAAGCAGGGAAGTCCTGACGATCAGTCCGTCGTAGATCACCCCCACCGGGACTCTATATATCATGTCCTGTGATCCTGTCATGCTGCTGACGTCCGTGAGATATTTCCCGTTGTTGAGCATGGCATAGCCGGAATCCATTATCAGCATGTCAGGCCCAGTTCCGCCTTTGATATCTTCTACCAGATCATCCGGCTTGTTCAGGTATCTGTCGGTCGGTACGATATAGAACTCATCACTTTGTCTGTTGAACTGATTGACGGCAGAACAGATATTGTACGGCTGAGAGGAGAGATAACCCAATTCGATCACTTTTTTGCCTTCATTAGGATCGTGATCAGATCTGGTGAGTATCATGAGGACCGGATCTCCGTTTCCCCAGCTGATGCCGCTTAGTTCTGTTGAGAGTATCAGCTGGTCATCTGCAGCGGATATGACACGGTAATTGGCAGACATACCGAACTCGTTATTGATGTATGTATCGTTCAGATCCAGGTATTCGCTTATCTCATCCGAAGCTGGGTCATATCTGTAGATCACGTTGCCGCCACACATTTGATCCGGATCGTATGTTGAATAGAATACCCCCTGACCGTCTATGACCACGCCGTTCATGAAGCCGTCAGACAGTTCCAGCGTTGTAACCTTCATTGTTGACGGATCCAGTCTCATTATGTATCCCAGGTTCTCGTCGCCAATAGATACATTTATCTCAGCGACGATGTCCCCGCCATATGTCATCAGGTTCATGACATAATACTGATCAGCTCCGGGAATAAAATCAGGCTCATATTCAGCTATATCTCCGCTGCCGTCATCAATGACGATGGACTGCCTGCCGTCAGCACCCAAGTCGTACTGACTGTATGAATAGATAGTTGTATCTCCGTTCCGGATCACATTACTGATACCGGAGAAAGTCTTAGTCTGTGATGGCAGTCTGATCTCTTCAGGATCGGTAAGTACACCTGTTTCAAAGTCTGCACGGTATATCAGATTGGTTATACTGTCTGATCCTTCAATACTTCCTGATACCAGGACATAATACTCTTTATCTGTATCAGATCTGAACACGTCCTGTACGTTCCCGTACGGTGACGGATCTATGATCCCGTTAAAAGTACCGTCCATACCGTAACTGGCCAGGAGATAGGGTTTAGTAAAATTGTTACAGTGGACTTCTGCTACAAAAGAATCAGGGCAGGCTTCAATTATATTGAATAATCTGAGGTCTTCGATCCCACTTATGTCAGGAGTGATGATCTCGTCGTCCCACCAGGCTCCGTTCTCAACGTAGGATATCTCTTTATATACGGGTTCGTATGTATCTGAGCAGGACATGATGGAAGACGATAAGATAGAAAAACACAACACAACTGCGGCAGATCTCCTGTTCACTCCTGCTACCTCCTGTAGTTTTAGTAAAATGATCATCTATACTGCTGTACAAGTGTAATTATACTCTCATTCCAGGATTGGGTGCAAAAGGAAGAAAATACAGCAGTAATGGTGTACTCTAAAAGAAACAGATCCGAATAAATTGTATATCGGGGGTATGATCATGCACAAAAAACAGATAGCAGCAATACTCATAGTTGCCCTTTTGATGTCAGGGTGTAACAGCTCTGATCCTATAGGAGATACAGGTATTATATCTGATCAGTCATACGAGTCACAGACTGACGAAACTGCCGTGACTGATGTATCGCAGGAGACACAAGTTCAATTATATGAATACGATCCTCATCCGTCATCCACGCTCCTGCTGAGCGATATACCGCAGGACTATTGGGATTCGATCTGTAATCTCAGCGATGCGCTCAGAGCCGGGGAGGATACATTTGAGTGCTCCAGTCAGGAGGCATACAAGTGGTGCATGGACATAGGAACGCAGGCTCATCTGATTCCTGCTGCATGCATGATGATCACAGGAGACAGTGGTGACGGATCGGTCTCCTATGAAGACGGCGTGGGACATATATACTACAAGATCCCTGTCGATGAATATGTCGCCAGACAGGAACAGTTCGAGACCGATGTTGAGAATGTCCTGAACTCCTATATCGAGATGGATGACAACGATTATGAGAAATGCATCAAGCTCTACGACTATATGGAGACCAATTACACTTATGCTGATGACGGAATAGGCGATATCGAAGATGGTTATGTCTATCATGTGTTCTATCACCACGAGGGACAGTGCATCGATCTGGCGGGAGTTTATGCATTCCTGTTAAACCAGGCCGGTGTTGAAGCTCTGTCGGTTGGTTCATTCGATAATCTGGACCATGAATGGGTATATGCCCTCGTAAACGGCAGGGGTTACCATATCGATCCCACATGGGCGCTGAAGGATGAACTCCAGACCGATGATCTGCATCTGGAATACTTCATGATGGATGATGAGATTAGAACGGAGACCGGTTGTCCCGTAGAAGGACTTACGGTGCAGCTCCTTCCTCTGTTCTGGGCCTCCAGGTCGAACGGTTCATTCCCGGCCGCTGACAGAAATATGTATCTCGGAAATCCGTCTGTATTCATCTCTCTCGATGAAGACAACAAGATCATACATTACTACGACGAATTCGATCAGGAATCAACATTTAATTACGGAGAATAAAGATATGGAACTGAACAAATGCCCTAACTGCTCCGGCAAGATGGAGCCCTCAGCCAACAGAACGAAAATGATATGTCCATACTGCGGATCTGAATTCGCAATGGACGATGCAACAAAGGAAGCGATAGGCAAGGAACCCGTTAACAAAGACTGGTTCATATACGAGTGGGATTATGGCAAGCTCTCGGAGGATCCGGTAACTAAGACTGCGGTGTCCGCTTTTGTCAGGACACTGAACGATTACGATTCTTCGTCCGAGGTAGAGAAGTACATACGCGATTATCTCATGCATTACGACGAGATATCCGCTCCCGGTCTCCGCGAGGAAAAGATGAAGGGGATAATGAGCAGGATATCGCCCATGCTGGAGCCCGGCGAACGCGTCGTTCTCTACAACGATGACGGGCTGTTCGTTCACGGCAAGACAGGTGTGGTCATAACGGACAGACGCACTCTGATCATTGAGCGCAAAAAGATCAAGGAGATCTCTCATGTATCGGTTCCTTATCTGCTCTTTGAATCGGGCATGGGACTGTCCGGCATCAAGCTCGGAGAGCGCTATTCCAACAGTATCGGCATATTCAATTCCCACTTCGATCTCCAGGGAACGGCAGCAGCCCTCATATGCTTTTACAGCTTTGAGATCAACAGTTCGAGACCGAAGATCAGGCTGATGAGCTGACAGTTCCCAAAGAATGATGTTAGGGACATGGCTATGATCAATGCCGCGTTATATTCCAGTACTACATGATCTGGCCATATACCATGAGTGTATGGAGAAGCTGTTTTCAGACTGATCCCGTCATCTTCTATTACCACTGTATAAGAAGGCCCGGCCTTCTTATTTTGAACAATCATCCATGAGGATCCTGACAAATTCCCTTGCACCCACATTATTCAGATGATCACAGTTAAAGAACCATTCACGATTGTCTGTAAATCTCTCATCAAATGAGTAGTCGTAGTATTCAACTCCTGTTTCGGAAACGATACTGTTTACCGTATCATGAAAGACATCAAAGAATTCCGGATCGATCTCACGGATCCTGTCGGTATAATCATGCAGGAAAGGTGTGGTCACCAGGATCGGAGTTACATTGTTTTTGCGGCACTCCTCGATCAGTTGCTTTACTGCATCGATCTCTTCAGTGTTGAATATGATCTCACCTTCCTCGTTGAGAGCATAATTCAGGATCTGCCTGCTGATCATGGTGTTGGTGTCTTCTGAAATATCCTTTCCGACGACATTTGTATACCATCTGAGATCCTTTTCTTCTTCAGATCCGCCAATAAGCGTTCTGAAAAAGTCTTCCCCTGCTGCTATAGCCGGAAGGTAACGGACATATATATCAGTCTTGATATCGTACTCTTTGATAGACTTGGCAGGAAGGATCCTGTAGTAACGCTTGTTCTTCTTGATGAATCCGTCATCCTGCGTCTCATCAATACCGAACAGGGAGAAATACGATATGGGGATAAAAGCGACAGCACCATCTGCAAAACGGTCTTTGTAATACTCAAACAATCTCAGGTCATATGACGGCATCTGCGAGGGCAGGGCAAAATTAAAACAATTGTCCCCGAGCTCTTCGTAATTGAAATCGTATTGTCCGTGGCTTGAACCGAAGTTGCAGATCATGATGGTCTCCGGCATGTCTTTGTATTTATTAGTATAATCGAGATCAGACTTATCCAGCCTGATGAACAGGCAGTTTAGAACAGCTGTAATGACCGCGATGATGATGGTAAAGGAAAGGACTTTTATAAGAAACTTTTTCATTTTTATCAGAACTGAAAATAGATGAATTCAGCAGGTACTCCTTTCTGAGAAATGAAGACTATAAGCAACCCTATGATGATACATACGATCCATTGGATCACAGGATTCTTGTGTCCTGTTCTCTTGATAATGTCTTCTCTGACCGACAGACGGTCGTAGACGGTAAGTAAAACAAGACCGGTAATTATTACGGCAACGGAGTAAACATTATCTAATCCGATCGATGTAAAACCATTGACGATATAGTTAACGGGAGATGTTATTCCATTGAGAAAGTGCGTAATAACATATATGGCGTCTTCCAGCGAATGTGCCACAAAGAAGACCCAGGCAAATGTTGTAAAGACAAATACCCCTGCTATCCTGAGTACGGAGGGTACTGACCGGCCTTTATTATCATCTTTGTGTATCAGCGATTCGATGATCTGTGCCAATCCGTGAATAAAACCCCATATCACAAATGTCCAGTTCGCTCCATGCCATAACCCGCTTACTATGAATGTGATCATCAGGTTCAGACAGTGACGCGGGCGGGATACTCTGTTACCCCCAAGAGGTATGTAGATATAATCCTTAAACCATGTGGAAAGGGATATATGCCATCTGTTCCAGAATTCCTTGACGCTTTTGGAAAGATAAGGGCTTCTGAAATTTGTCATCAGTTCTATTCCGAAGAGACGGGCGGTTCCTATCGCAATGTCCGAATAGCCTGAAAAGTCACAGTAGATCTGAAAAGAAAAGAACAGAGTAGCCAATACAAGAGCGAAGCCCTCGTAGATGTAAGGACCATCGTATACTTTTTGAACAAATGGAGACAGGAAATCTGCAATAAGGAGTTTCTTGAAATAGCCCCACAATATCAGCTTTACGCCGCTTATCGCCTGATCGTATGAAAAATTAGCTGATGACTTGATCTGCGGAAGCAGATTAGATGACCTTTCGATGGGGCCTGCAACAAGCTGAGGGAAAAAAGATACAAATGCCGCGTATTTCCCAAAGTGCTTCTCTGCATCTACAGATCCTCTGTATACATCTATTACATAGCTCATGGTCTGAAATGTGTAAAAAGAGATGCCTACCGGCAATACGATCTTGAGCGTGATCAGGTCATGGCCGATACCGGTCAGGGAGAAAACGGAATTGACGATGTCGCCAAAGAAACCCATGTATTTGAAATAGACAAGAATGCATATGCAGACTGCTACAGTCAGTGACAGGATGAGTCTGCGTTTTTTAACGCCGGAAGATCTATTGATAAGCCTGGCCGAGACGTAGGTTACTGATGTGATTCCGAGGATCAGCAATCCGTAAACGGGACCACTGCACATATAGAAATAGTAGCTGGCAATAAGTATGACCAACCATCTGTATTCCTTCTTGACTAACCAATACAGTGTGAATACGACCGGCAAGAAGATCAGATAATCCAGTGAGTTGAAGAGCATCAGACGTGCATTTCTCCCGAGAGTCTTGGTTAGTTGGGATTATACCATATGAAAGAGGTCTGAAGTGCATGATTGATCATATGCAATACAATTTCGATACAATTAACTGATACAATAGTATCCGGGAGGGGTACTATGGAATGTCATATGCTCATTGTTGAGGATTCTGATCAGATCAGAGAGGCCGTGTGCGATTTCTTCGAGAGGGAGAGTCACGGTCATTTTGTCATCGATACGGCATCTGACGGTATCGAGGGTGTCGATAAGGTCAGCAAGAACAGATACGATATCATCATCCTGGATATTATGCTCCCTGGACTTTCCGGTTTTGACGTCTGCAGATCGATAAGGGGCAGGGGAGACACACCCGTTATCTTCCTCACTGCTCTTGGCACTGAGGACAACATACTCCGCGGTTACGAACTGGGCGGCGATGAGTACGTTACAAAACCCTTCTCGCTCAAGGTCCTGTATGCCAAATGTCTGGCGGTACTGAACAGGACACAGGAAAAGACCGAAGAGAAAGTGATCAGGTGCGGCAGGATCACCATGGATGTCCGCAAGATGCAGGTCATGTCTGACGGTGAATATGTGGAATTGCCACCCAAGGAATATTTCCTCCTCAAATGCCTGCTTGATCATAAGGGGGATGTATTGTCCAGGGGAGTGCTGCTCGACCGTGTCTGGGAGAGTGATTATGACGGGATCGACAGGGTAGTTGATAACCATATCAAGAACCTCAGGAAACTCTTGGGCAGGAGCGGGTCGCAGATAAAAACGGTATTTGGAACAGGGTATAAGATCGTAGATAACTGAAACAGGATGAGCAGCATGAAAACACCTTCTAAGCGCGTGGCCAGACCAAGTCTGAGAAAAAAACTGATCAGTTATCTCTCTGTTTCAGTCCTTGTTCTCTGCCTTTCACTGACGCTGTTATACATCTTATTTGATGAGAGATACAGTAACGGTAAGCAAACGGAGTTTGATCATGCATACGAAATGATGCTGGAAAGAGCAAACAATATCATTAAAAGTGAAGTTGAATCATCTTCTTACGATGTTATCGTCAACATCGACGATAACAGCAGCGGAGGAGTGACATTTCAAACATCTCCGGTCGAAACACGTCATATCAGCCGTACCAGGACGGATGTTAAGAAGCTGTTATGTGAGTTCTATGACAGGTTCGGAGTTGCGGTCAAGATGTATATCAACGGTGAGGAATTTGCGGACTCCTCTGACAGTGCTTTCATGGCCCTCATGTTCCCGAAGCCGGATACCATATATCAGATCGATGATCCGGCGATGCTCGATGGTTTTGATCAGTATACAGGCGGAAAGTATTATAGTGAAGCGGAATATCCGGATGTCAGGTTCTGCCTGCAGGAATACTATATACAGGGAGGCAATCACCGGTTTGTCCCGGTCAGTATAGAGGTCGTAAAAATACCGGATAACTACGGGTATTCCGCCGAGGTCATAGACCGGTATTCTGAGGAAATAGAACAGCCCTACGGCTATACATATTTCAATGAGAAGAGAGTGCCTGACGCACTGCCGTATTTCGTCAGGATGGGGGATAAGGGCATCTCATCAGGATACGATATCAACAACATTACCCGGGAAGACGTGAAGGTAAACCTGTATCAGTTTGGAACCAACGGGCTGCTGCATCAGACGATCATGATGTCAGAATATAAAGTACCTTCATTCTTCTCGGAATACGGATCTATGGTCATACTGACCGCAGTATCTGCAATGGTCATCACATGCATGATCACGTCATTTGCAGCATACGTCAGGTATTCAAGGGAAAAGTCCATGTACGACATGATCGAATACCGACGCAAGACGACCAATGCCATGGCCCACGATCTCAAGACTCCCCTGGCCGCCATATCCGCGTATTCTGAAAACCTTGTCCAGGATCCGGACGGAGACAAGCGCAGCTATTATTCCTCCAAGATCATAGAAAATGTTGAGACCATGAATAAGATGATCGGGGATATCCTGAGATTCTCCAAGTCAGAAGATGTTTCCAATGTCAGGATAGACAGGTCAGACGTTGATGTGGAGACCCTTCTGAAAGAACTGGCTGGAGAAGTGGAACCTCTGTTTACGGATGCCGGGGTATCATTAAGACTTACGATAAGCAGCAAGACTGTTCTGAAGACTGACAGGGCACTTCTCAAGCAATCGCTCCTGAACCTGCTGACCAATGCCTCCAGGTACTCAACACCCGGTACGGAGACAGAGGCAGTATTGAGCGGGGCATCCCTGACGGTAACAAATGAGACCGGCATGGTATACGACGATGTTGAAAAGCTCAAGGAGCCTTTTGTCAAAGGAAAGAAATCACGCGGAGAGAAGGACGGGACCGGCCTCGGACTGGCGATCGCAGACAACAACCTCAAGATGCTCGGTTACAGACTGAACATAAAGATGGATAACGGAAAGTTCATTTCAGAGGTGAGATTCTAAGCGGCAATATATCAGCAAAAAATAAGTATCTATTGACATATATCCTCGGGAAATTAAAATGTAACAGTTATATTTAATAATAAGGAAAGAGGAGAATGTCTCTAAAAGGGCCTTTGCCTACGGGCAGATATGCGGTCGGAACCATGACCTACACAGTATACGGGGATAGAAAAGTAGCTTCCCGTGTGTATTATCCTGCTCCTAAAGGTGTAGTCAAGGGCTATCCCAAACAGCAGTATATGTCCCAGGAGATGGTCAGGGGGCTGAATAATTCCATGCTGATGTCGTTCAATTACGAAAAGAGCGAACGCAATGGAGAGAATGTTTCCGAGTGCTATGTTGATGCCCCTGCCGTATACGGCGAGAAGTTTCCTCTCATAGTCTTTAATCACGGATATGGAGAGTATAGAGAAAGCAATTCCTTTCTGTGCATAGAACTTGCATCTCAGGGATATGTCGTTATCTGTGTCTCCCATTCGAACCAGGCAGGATGTACGGAGTTCGACGACGGCACCTGTGTATATGGAGACAAGGACTTGCTGCTCAAGACGTATAAGCCTTATTTCGGAGGAGCCAGGGCTGTCCTCAAGATCACAAAGATGAACAAGTCCGACAGGGAACTGGCAGAAAAGTTCGATGAGTTCCAGAACAAGTACTGTGAATACCTGAACAGCCTTATCGATGTCTGGGTCGAAGATACAAAGAGATCTGTCGAATATGCCAGGGAGAACCTCAGCGATATGATCGATCTGGATAAGGGAATAGGCGTTACAGGCCACTCCTTCGGAGGCATCGTTGCATATGCTCTGTGCCAGACTGATCCCGAGTTTACATGCGGCATAAACATAGACGGCATTGCCATAGGCCATTACGACGGCATGGTACTGGATAAGCCCTTCCTGCAGATATGCTGTGAGACTAACTCCAAGCTCGTAACGCGGGTCTATCTCGACCATACCAAAACTGTTTACAAAGTCGTTTTCAGGGATATGAAGCACCTGGGATTCTCCGATCTCAAATACAAGGTGGATTCCCGTAAGATCGTCGGTTCACTCGATGCAGATCTGCTCCATGAGAATATGTGCTCATGCCATCTGGAATTCTTCGATTCCTATCTCAAAAAGATAAAGGATAAGCCTGATATCTCCACCAATGACGTCATCACCGTGGAGATCAAAAAAGCAGACATCAAAGGCTGATATGCTATAATGTCCCCAGGTTTGGGATATGGGGGATCGAGTTATGTCACGTCGTAACAATTTAAACATGACCAGGACCGGTGTGATCGCCGGCTTTTATATGCTTCTCATCGTCGTTGCCATAATCTGCGCTGTCATCCTATATAGCGGGCCAAAGCCGGGAGTCTATTATTCATGCGACAGTAAGATACCTGCAACTATTAAAGCAGGTTTTACTGTTGATTTTTATAAAAACGGTGACTTTGAACCTGCAGCGATCCCCGGTTCAAGGCTGTATATCATCTGGGCAGATGAAACCACCTGCTCACTGGTATATGAAGGCTACGATGCCCAGCATTCAGCAATCGCGAGAGATGTCCCATTATCGTATCTGCAATACGACGAGAATCAGATAGGAGCCGTCCGTAAGATCCACAACTGCAGATCGGAATTTGTTAGCAATGACAATAATAAAGAGATCAACATGATAGTGTCGGTCATCCTGATCAGCATCCTGGTATTCCTTGCAGTAAGAGTGCTGGTCCTGATCATCAGCAAAGCCGTTTCAAGACGCAGGGAATGATTATTCTTGAAAATTGACTGAGATCCATTCTTCACAATGTGCTATTTTGTGTTGACTATTTAAGCTGAAACGCTGTATTTACCGAGGCTTTGCGATTCCTCCCTTCATGAACATGTGCAAATTTCTCAGATATTATTGAAAAAAATATTTGACTTGATACACTTCTGTCAGGAGGTGAAATTTACATGTCCGGACGTCACCTGAAGAAGTTGAGAATTGCCTATGGGTATTCTCAGGCTCAAGTAGCCAGTGAATTACACATAGACAGAACAAAAGTATCCCGGTGGGAGAATGACATTGTTATTCCTGATGAGGAAGAAATCGAAGAAATTGCCCGTTTGTTTTCTACTACTGTTGACACTGTTAAGGTGATCATAAATGAAAAGAGCACTGATGTTCCGCTGAGAGAATCAGAATCAGTAATCGCAGAAAAGATAGATGAACTTCATTTAACTGTCTCGAATGAGCTTAATTCTGCTATAGCAAATCAGGAGAAATCTATTAGACAACAGGGTGAACAGATAGAAATGCAAAAAGAAAGCCTGAAACAGTTTAGCGAACAGCTTCAGGGTGAACAGAGGTTAAAGGAAAAATACAGAAGAGAGTTAAAGCAAAGTCAGGATAATTATGACCGAAGGTTCAGAAATGCTGTCCGTTGCTTCATTATTACAATTATCGTGTTGACTTTAATACTGTTTATGTTCATGTTCTTCATAAATTGGGCAAATCCTCAAGCAGAATACACTGTCAGTGTTCCCGCTATTGAAGTCAAGAAAGATGATTAACAGAATCATATCCTTATCTGTATGCGCAATATCGTCAAGATAGCAGTACCATTAATAGTATGCATCCTTATCCTCTGTGCTTGCGCAGGGGATAAGGAGCATATTCCTGTTCGATCATTTGATGAGGCTGGTCTGTTTCCATACATAAACAATGTAGAAGATACTTTTTATTCTTCAGTGAAGGCTGATATAGATTATAGAGATGAAGACAATAGATTAGCTGCTTACCCGGTCCCATATCAGGATAAGATATGCTTAGTGATCCCATGGAGAACAGAAGATGATAGTGGAGATACTGTTCATATAATTGACTGCGCAGGAAGAGTGAACAAGACATTTGATATAGATTGTAATGATTCAAGTCACTTTTGCAGTATTGATGATCAATGGTTGATATCCGCCGGGCATGATGATGGTATAAGGAAATTCGATTTCGACGGGACCCTGATCAAAACTTCGGATTTTGATGATGATTTCTTATGCGGTCTGACAACAATGGTTCCTTATTCAAAGGGGTTTATCCTGATCGGGTACGGGGGAGCGTTATTATTTGACAAGGATTGTAATGAGACAGGCAGGTGTTCTTTCCACAGTGAGTATTCTCCGATCAATGATACTGCAGCCTATGAACAGAATGGGATGATCTATTTTCTGGCATATTGTTTTGAGGGCGAAGTGATCTGTCAGATCGATCCTGAGACATGGGAATGTTCTGTCTTTGCTAACATGAAAGACTTTATAAACCCGGGAGCAACAGCTTTTTATGACGGGCCATTTATCAGAACAGATGCCAGTGATTATTTCTATATCGTAGATCCTGCGACTGTTTCACTAAAACCGGTATTAAAAAAGAGCAATATGACGGTAATTCCAAGTACTATGACAACTTTTTTTGATCCGGAAGCCAGGATATTAAATAACGGAATAATAGTGTATATTTATTCTTATTCAGAACAGATAGATCCCGATATCATTATAGTTTCAAAAGATGATGACCTGAATATATCTGCCAGAGAAGAAATCGTGATCAAAGGATATGGGGCAGAACGTGATCCGGCTCTTGCATATGCAGCTGAGAAGTATAACAGCATGCAGGATCAATACTATGTCAGGATACTGGAATACGAAGATGAGTACCAATTCAGCTCCGAGCACGATCTTCTAGATATTCAGCTGAGATTGATGCAGGAGTTTATGAGTGATACAGCCCCTGATATGTACTTTAGCAGGGAGTTCGATTATCAGTACTGGGGAAGATCCGGAGTAGTTGCTGATATTTCCTCATATCTTGATGAACGTGGAATTCTTGATGAAGATAAGATCAGTCCCAATATCCTGCCATTGATGAAGAATCCTGATGGTTCGGTCTATCAGGTGTTTGCCGGCTATAGTGTCGGTGGTTACTGGGGTGATAGTAATATATACACTCAAAATGAATATGCTTACAACAACATGCCGTCGTTACCTGCAGGAGTCAGGAGAATGGGAGACCGCTCTCAACTGGAGATAGTCGATTCTATGATCAGATACGACCTTATTTGGAGATACTCAAATAATGAGATGTTGTCAGAGGCAGAGATCAAAAATATACTGGATTATGCTGTTGAAAACGGCTATGAACCCAATTCCAATTACTCATTAACATCGCCCGAAGAAGTTCGGGATGGAGAAGTTTCATTGTTTCATGCATACATTGCTACTATGACCAGTTATCTGACGCTTGCCAGAGATATGGATTTAGAGCCAAGATGTATTGGTATTCCGATGATAAATGGTTCTGCACATCTGGTTGAACCCAAAGGGTTAGTTGCAGTATCTGCCGGATCTGACAATATCGAAGCTTGTTGTGATTTCATTGCATGCATGTTTGAATATCGTGCTCAGGAGAGAATGGTATCGTCAGAATGGATCCCGGTAGATGAAAGGGCGCTTCAGAGGCACGTCAGTTCGACCAATTGCAGCGATACTCTTAAGGAATTGTATTTGGAAAACATCCATAGTGCGGATACACTGCTAGCTTTTGACTGGGCTGTTGTTGATATGATCGAAGATGAACTGGGATCATACTACGAGGGCAGATCCACACGGGAAATCGCTCACACCCTTCATTCCAGACTTCAGCTCTATGCATCCGAGAACTATTCCTAGGGAAAGCATGATATGGCATTATGCCTGAAGAGACTGTTATGATAATAGATAATTATGATTCCAAAGGATTAGGATCCTTATTGTTATCTTATACCGGAGAATTGTACGGTATTGCATTCTGCAGAACTCATAATCATTCTGATTCTGAAGACATTGTTCAAGACGTAATAGTTAAGTTGCTTCAGGCAAATGAAAAGATGCATTTTAAATCGGTTGAACATCTGAAACATTGGCTTATACGGGTAACGATCAACCGTTGCAATGATTATTGGCGTATTTCCATCAGGCACCCGCTTATTCCATTGGACAATATTCATGATGAAGCAATACTGTATGAAAACGAGGATGAATCAGTCGATTTAGCTCTCTTACATCCAAAGGAGAGACAGATTTTGCGATTGTATTATTACGAAGGATTCTCGACACGAGAAATATCGTACAAGCTGGATATTTCTGAATCTTCAGTTAGAAAGAGGTTGTCAAGGGCAAGACAGAAATTGAGAACAAAGTTAGGTACCCGGTAAAGGCTCTTCTACCTTAATTGGATCTGCTTCCCAGCAGATTTTCATGTAAAGGTGCCGTTGCCATGGTAATCTGTGTTAGAATCAATAATATATCAGTCAGATCAGAAGATCTGAGGAGGGGGTATCTGTCATGTTCTGTTCAAATTGCGGTAAGGAAAATCCTGAAGGAGTTGCATTCTGCGCTGAGTGCGGAAAGGCATTTGCAGCGCCTGCTGATCCTGAACCTGTGATCATGCAGCCGCCGGCTGCTCCCCAGCCACAGCCACAGGCAAAGGCTCAGAAGGATCCTGATTCTGTTTCCTTCGGACAGCATTTCAAGAACCTGATAGATGCAACGGTCCATCCTGTTACGGGCCCTGCAGCGATCGCCCCGCAGTACGATAAGATGGGTAATGCGATCCTGCTGGCAGTGATCGTAGTCGTTATATGCTCTCTGGTAGGCGGAACCACTGCGCTCGTATCTGACCTGATCAGTTTTGCGAAGTATGGCAGATATTCATTTGGTGATTATATCGGTTCCATCCTGGCAGATTGTTTCTTCCCCGTTATCTTCTACGGCATCCGTGTATTTGGTTGTGCGGGGATCATGCTCCTGGCCGGCTTGATCGTAAAGGAAAAGTGGTCTTTCTCCAGACTTCTGGCGATCGCTGCCATGGCAGTCGGACCTGCATGGGTCGTGAGAGACCTGCTCGGAACAATTCTGGGCGCGATCCCGTTCCTCAGACTTGGTTCCCTGATCACGACTGCAGCATATCTCTACTATGTTATCGTGCTCTACGAAGGTTATGCAGCTGAGACCAAGCTCACCGGCAACAAGAAGGCATTTGTCCTTGTTTCCGTGATCGCCGTGACCGGTATCGTAGCAGGATATTTCAGTTTCTGACCATGAAGACATATACCATTAACATAGCAGGACTTGTCAGAGATCTTCCCATATGCAGGGTTAATGATGATCTCTATATTGCCGCTTTCATCTGTTTTGGCGATGCCGAGCTCACCGAGGCATGTGCCAGGGAAATGCTGAAGCTGGTGCCTCCGTCTGAATACGACTATATCCTGACCGCAGAGGCAAAGGGGATCCCGCTGGGACATGAGATGGCGAGGCAGGCAGGAATGCGCAAGCATTTTGTTGCGCGCAAATCGGTGAAGAACTACATGCCTGACCCCCTGTCGGTAGACGATGAATCGATAACGACCAGGGGACTGCAGAAGCTGTTTATCGGCAGCGATGATGCGGCCCTGATCAAGGGAAAGAGGATCCTCATCGTAGATGATGTAATATCGACCGGAGGATCCCTCAGGGCGATGGAGGCTCTGGTGGAACTGGCAGGAGGCATAGTTGCCGGCAAGGTGGCCGCACTGGCTGAGGGAGATGCCCATAACAGAGAGGATATCAAGTTCCTGGACTGGATCCCTCTTTTCGATCCCCAGGGCAATCCTATAAGTTAACGGGGCGGCGTTAGTAATAACTAACATAATCTCAAACCGCCGTCATCCATTTAATGGATAATCTGACGAAATATCCTGCGTCACATTGACATGCACAGAAAACGTGTGATAGATTACACAATGTAAATCCCATGGGGGAGTAGCAAGCGCCTTTGGCGTAGCAAGTCAACATCCTGACGTAACCGTCTGGCTTGTTTTAAATTGCGAGACTCATGTATAGCATCAGGACTATGCATGACGTTATATAGCTTAATATGACCCGAGTATAGTTCCGCTGTACTTGGGTCTTTTGTTTGCAAAAGATCCGGGGAGTAAATAAAAACACTACCGGGAGGATAGTAACAATGGATGAAAGATTTTTGGAGATCCGTGACCTTAAGAAGAGTTTCGGATCGGGGGAGGCCAGACAAGAAGTCTTGAGAGGCATTGATTTCACCGTAAAGAAGGGTGAGTTCTGTGTACTTCTCGGCCCGTCAGGGTCAGGCAAATCAACACTGCTCAACATAATCGGAGGCATAGATACGCCTGATTCGGGATTCGTGAGCATCAACGGAGACAAGCTGGAAGACATGGACGAGAAGCAGCTTACCATATACCGCAGGAAGCATCTCGGGTATGTCTTCCAGATGTATAACCTGATACCTAACCTGAACGTCAAGGAGAATATCGAAGTAGGCGCATACCTGTCCGATGATCCGCTCGACGTTGAGGAAGTCATATCAACATTAGGACTTCAGGATCACAAGTATAAATATCCCAACCAGTTATCAGGCGGACAGCAGCAGAGGGTATCCATCGGAAGAGCCGTAGTAAAGAACCCTGACATACTGATGTGTGATGAGCCCACAGGTGCTCTGGACTATAAGACATCCAAGGAGATCCTCGCCTTGATCGAGGACTGTAACAGCAAATACGGCAGTACCGTCATAATGGTCACGCACAATGAAGCCATCAAGTACATGGCAGATCACGTGATCAAACTGAGAGACGGCATCGTACGTCATAACGATATCAATGACAAAAAGATCCCTGCATCTGAGCTCGATTGGTAAGGAGGCGCCTGATGAGAAATCCTCTTATTAAACGTATCCCCAAGGAGCTTGTGTCAGACTGGCACAAATATCTGGTCATCGTGATCTTTATGGTCGTGATGATCGGAGTAATATCCGGCATGTATGTCGGGCACGACAGCATGCTCGCTGCAATAGATTCCGGCAGGGAAGAACTGAAACTGGAAGACGGAAGCTTTGAACTGTCCAGGAAAGCTTCACCTGAATTATTAGAGGCTATAAGCACCGGAGAAAAGGCGGATGTCCGTCAGTACTTTATTGACGAAGGCATCAGGAAAGCCGACGAAAAGGTTGCAGATGCCATAGAAGAAGAACTCAGATCACAGGTCAGGATGACGATCGAAGATCAGGTCAGAATGCAGATGAACGCCTATGGCATAACTGATGAAGACATGATCAGATCCCAGATCGATTCCGCGATCGAAGAAAACTTTGAAAGTGCACTGGAACAGGCAAGGAGTTCCGAAGAGTTCATTGAGGCCTCCAATGAGGCGTATGAGGAAGCTCACAGCGAAGTCATTGAGGCAGTGGATGAAAAGTGGGATGAGATATCCGAACAGTACGATCTGGCAGATGAGGACTTTACCCCTGTTGCCGTTACCATCTACGATCACTTTTACAGGAACGTATCTGAAGACAATGATAACGACGGAACGGAAGATGCCACAGTAAGGATCTTCAAAAGTGATGATGTGATAGACAAGGCATCATTCAACGAAGGCAGAGCTCCGGAAAAAGATACAGAGATCGCCATCGACAGGATGCATGCGGACAATGTCGGAGTCTCGGTAGGAGACAGTATCACGGTAGGCGGAAAGAAATTTGAGATCGTCGGATTGCTGTCCTATGTCAACTACCTGACCCTGCACGAATCCAATACGGATCTCATGTTCGATGCTTTCGGTTTTGACGTGGCTATGGTAACGCCTGAGGCTTTCGGTGAGATGAAGGCGAGAGTCCACTACAGTTATGCTTTCACATACGATGTCAAGCCTGACGGCAAGATAGAACAGGCTGACTGGTCGGAGAGATTCCTGAAGGCATTGATCACTCAGACTCTGGTAAAAGATAACGAGATAGACGATTACCTGCCGGAGTACCTGAGGCAGGCCAGCAATTTTGCCCCTTCGGATATCGAGGGCGATTCAACGGGTACGGGAATACTGTGTTATATACTCATTGCAGTAATCGCATTCATATTTGCCATCACGATCAGCAATACGATAGATAAGGAAGCGTCCGTCATAGGAACTCTCCGTGCATCGGGTTACAGCAGGGGGGAACTGGTCGTTCATTATATGTCCATGCCGTTCATAGTATCCGTGGCAGGCGCTGTCATAGGGAATGTGCTGGGTTATACCGTTTTCCGCAATATGGCCGTATTCCTGTATTACAACAGTTACAGCCTGCCTTCATGTCACCTGGTATTCAGTCCCACGGCAATGGTCAAGACGACGGTGATACCTCTCGTCCTGATGTTCCTCATCAATCTCATCGTCATCGTGAAGAAACTGCAGCTCAGCCCCCTCAGGTTCCTTCGCCATGACCTTACAAAGTCTAAGCGTTCCAAGGCGAGGAGGATACCTGCATGGTCGTTCATGAAGAGGTTCAGGATCAGGATACTGCTGCAGAACATGCCGAACTATGCGGTCCTGATCTTCGGAGTCATCTTTATCGAGCTGATGATGTGCTTTGCCTTCGGCCTTCCGGATTCTCTTAATAATTACGGAAAAAAAGCCCCGGATATGGTCTTTGCCGATTACCAGTACATGCTGATGAGCAGTAAGGATTCTGACGGCAACGTGATAGAGACATCAGAAGACAGTGCCGAGCGCTTCAGTTCCACAGGTCTTCTCTATCCCAAGGATTCAGGTTCATTCAGAGCAGGAATGGGCAGCGGCGGAGACGAGAGTGTAACCGTCTACGGAATAATAAAGGACAGCAGATACATCTCCATCCCTGCAGATATGGAGGAAGGACAGGTATATGTCTCATCTGCATTTGCAGAAAAGTTCGGTATTTCATCAGGTGACAGGATCACTCTGCACGAGGAATACGAGAACAAGTCATATGATTTTACCGTTGCAGGAACTGTTGACTATGAGGGAGGCATCGCCGCATTCATGGATAATGACAGCTTCAATTCCGTATTCGGCAAGAAGCAGGGCGAGTTCTCCGGATACTTCTCGATGAATGAGATAACAGACATAGACGAACAGGATATAGCAATGGTGATCACTGTTGATGACATCACGAAAGTTACGAATCAGCTCATGCATTCAATGGGCGGATTCATGGACATATTCAAATATGCACTCGTCGTACTGGCGGCAGCATTGATCTATCTCCTGGCCAAGATCATAATCGATCGTAATGAGCATTCCATCTCCATGGTAAAGATACTCGGATTTAAGAACAGTGAGATAGGATCACTCTATATCATACCGACAGCAATAGTCGTGACACTGTTTGCACTGGTGAGCTTCGTCGCAGGATACTTCCTGATGATCTGGATATTCCATATATTCATGCTCCAGATGGACGGCTATTTTGCCTTCTACATGGCTCCCGGATCCATGATACTTTCTGTTGTCTATCTGCTTCTGGGATACATATTCGTATCGGTGATCGACTACGTGAGGATCAAGAAGATCCCTATGGACGTGGCGCTCAAGAACGTGGAATAAATCATTCCGGATGATGGATATGATCAATCCTGTACTGCTGCCCTGGTTATGTTTTCAGGGTAGATCTGCGCGAAATCGTTTCTCATTGAGATGGGGGTATAGCCCATCGCTGAGTACTCAGCCGACTTCTCGTTCCAGTCCTGCGTGCCCCACTCACGGACATCGTCATCGGCGATTATCATGTATGCCCTGGCGGGATACGGGTTCCTGCTGTCAATGGCGTAGTTCATCATGCTCGTGTCGCTTCCGCTGTTGCCGAACGCCAGTACGGGACGGATACCGATCTCACGCTCGACATAGATGGATTTATTCGCATTGAGATTCTTCTGTATGAATCCTCCCGTCAATATGAGATCATCCCCGTTCTCATATTTGAAATCCATATTTGAACTTACATCCTCATAGCCCCTGACCTTGACCTCAAAGTCAGTGCCGATAACGTGATCGGGAGTAACGTATCTGCTGATGGGGGAATTGGCGATGATCGCGCGGGTGGTGGTTCTCTCGGTTCCGCTTATGACGTAAATCGTGAAGCCGTTTTCGTACAGGTATCTGACGAGTTCCACCATGGGAAGATAGAATCCGTCAATGTATCTCATGTTGTCAAAGCTCGACGTGTATTTTTGCCCGAATTCCACGGCATAATCGTAGAACTCATTCATCGTCATTCCGGCATATGCCCTGGCAAAGTTCCTGGCAAGCGCTTCATCAGCCTTGTATCCGGGTTCGATGGCGGCAGCAACTTCCTTGAGGTCATCCGATACTTTCTCAGGATGATCGGTGAGGCAATACTCGATAAACATCATTGTATCGTAGTATGTGTAGAATGTCTCACAGGTAAGGGTTCCGTCCATGTCGAATACGGCTATACGGTCCTGCTCCGGAATGAAGTTAACTCCATCAGCAGGATCAGTTACCAGATCCACGTAATCCATGATCTCATGGATGGCATCTGAGTCTTCGGCCCAGTACTTGATGACCTTATTGCCGGCATCGCCTGCAGGATGCATGCAATCGGCAACGGCTCCCAGTATGATGATCACCACCAGGAATGAAACCGTGATCACCGCATTTCTCTTGTCTTTCATATCTATACCTCCGATTGTCATCAAACGATTTATTTACTGTCTGATCTCATCGATCCCAGCTTGTGCCTGAAATAGAATTTCTGGAATCTCTTTGTAAAGAAGGAGATCACGGGACCTCCTGCTGCGATCGAGATCACAGTAAGGATCCCAATGTGCGCACCCATAAGTATTCCGGATACGGCGAGGGTCAGATCGAATAAGATCTTGACCGTCTCCATCTTCTTATGAGTGACGTCACATATCCACAGCACAACACCGGTGAATGCATCAACGCCGATGTCGATAGTTATGAATATGCCCAGTCCGAAGAAGAGCGTAAGGAGTCCCAGAACTCCTATCATGGCACGCAGCCATATGATATCAGATGTGATCATGTTTTCCATCAGCATTGTTCCCAGATTTGCAAATATGCCATAGAAGAGAACATATATTATGCTGCCTATATGTATGTATTTCCTTCCGGCGATGAACAGAAATACAAAGAGGATAAAACTGACGATGTAGGATACTGTGCCTATCTGTGAGCTCTCAAAGCCCAGTATATTCCTCAGGCCGTCGTAAAAGGATCCTATGGCATCCATCCCCAGGGCCGCATAGTTGGCCAGCCCGCACCCGAAACCACACAGGATGGTTCCTATGACTGCGAACAGTATGTCGCTCCAGTGTGGCAGATCCTTGATGGAGATCACTTACGGGGTCCTCTTTCTGCTTATTATCTGATTATACCATTTGCGGATGGGCCTGATTTGATTTCCTCCGCAGAAAGTATTATCATCTAGTTAGCAGAGGCTAACTAATATAAGGGGTAATGAACATGACATTCGAAGAGCGTGGAAACATGAACGGCAAGACATTGATGCTCCTTCCCGGCACATGCTGTGACTGGCAGGTGAATTTTAACAGTGTTATAAACGACCTGGAAGAGCGCTATCACCTGATCTGCGTCAATTACGACGGGTTTGACGGAACGGATTCGGTCTTTCCGGACATGATCACCGAAACGGAGAAGATCGAAAGATACATAAAAGAGATCTTTAACGGAAGACTGGACGGGGCTTTGGGCTCGTCTCTGGGAGGCAGCTTTGTAGGGCAGCTCATCCAGAGAGAAAATGTGCATATAGATCACGGCATATTCGGCAGCAGTGATCTGGATCAGAGCGGAAAGCTTGCCGCAAGACTGCAGTCCATGCTGGTGACCCCTCTCTTGACGGGTTTTACAAAGAGCGAGAAGAGGAAACAGCGTTCGCGGAAGAAACTGCAGGAGCTGTTTGAGATGGATGAGGAGACATCATATAAGTTTGTGGAGTCCTTCGCGAAGTTCAGCACGGAATCAGTAAAGAACGAGTACTATACCGATCTGATCACATATCTGGATGAGGGCATCCATGTGGAGGGTACAACGGCACACTTCATATATGCCAATAAGATGGGGGAGAAGTACAAAAAGCGCTATATGAAGTATTTCAGGGATCCTGACATCAGGGAATTCGACATGCAGCACGAACAGTGGCTGTTCGGAGGCAGGAAGTACGCTGCTCCCGTTCTCAGGGCAATAGATGAGTTTATGGAGATTGTCTGATGATCATGTGGTAAAATGAACGGGGGCACATTTTCAGACCTTTGATGATTAGGGGATGGGCTATATGGAAAATAAGTCGTTGAACAGGCCTGACGTCAGGGATCTCATAGAGATCTGCAAGGGCCGCAAGATCTACATTCAGACACATAACATTCCTGATCCGGATGCCATCGGATCGGCATACGGGCTGCAGCAGCTGCTGCTAAACTTCGGGATCTCATCCACCATCTGTTACGATGGTGAGATCGACAAGATGAGCGCCGCCAAGATCCTGGACATGTTTGGGATAGAGATGTTCTCCGATGAGGATCTCTCAGGTGTTATGGGGAAGGGTGATTATATCATCTGTGTCGATTCCCAGAAGCATGCCGGCAACATCACTGATCTGCCCGGGCAGGAGATAGCTGCCATAGATCACCACCCCACCACTGAGGAAAATGCACACGTAACATATATGTACAAGGATGTGAGGATGCTCGGCTCATGCTGCACCATGATCGCCCAGTACTACAGGGATCTGGATCTGACGCCTTCGAGTGACGTAGCCACTGCGCTCCTGTATGGAGTCAAGATGGATACGCTGCAGTTCCGCCGCGGCATAACCGAGGATGACATCTCCATATTTGCATATCTGAACCGTCTGATGGACATAGACAAGCTCAAATGCCTCGAGGTGAACAGCATAGAGTTCGACGATCTCAAGGCATACGGTGCCGCCATAAACAACATCCAGGTCTTTGACTATCTGGGGATAACGTACATTCCCTTCTCATGTCCCGATGCCATGGTGGCGATCGTTGCGGATTTCATACTCTCGCTTATCGAGGTCGAGGTATCTGTGGTCTATTGCGAACGTCCTGACGGACTAAAGTTTTCCGTAAGATCCGAAAGACGTGATGTGGATGCAGGCGCGCTCGCAGCACAGGCTCTGGAAGGCATTGGAGACGGCGGCGGACACGCCTATATGGCAGGCGGCAAGATCCCTGCACATGATGTATCCAAACTCGGAAAGTTCAGAAATAACATCATAACTGAGAGGTTTATCAAGGCTCTTGGTCTTAATTGCTAGAGGGATGAGTTGAAATGGAGAAGAGAACGTGATAAGAGAGATCAGGGAAGATGAGTTGTGCCAGCTCCTGGAGCTTTACACCCATCTTCATGAGAGCAGTATTCCGCAGGTGGACCGGAATCTGATGTCTTCCTGGGAACAGATAAAGAACGATCCGAATCACCATATCATCGTTGCGGAGGAAGACGGCAGGATAGTATCTTCATGTGTATGCGTGATAATCCCCAACCTTACCCGGGGTGTCCGTCCCTATGCCTTTATCGAGAATGTGGTGACCCACAGGGATTACCGCGGCAGAGGACTTGCAGGACAGTGTCTTGACTATGCCAGGTCGATCGCTTCCGGACAGAACTGCTACAAGATGATGCTGCTCACCGGATCAAAGGATCCGCATACTCTTCATTTTTACGAGAAGGCCGGCTATAACAGCAGCGACAAGAAGGCATTCATTCAGTGGTTATGAGCATTGATATCGTTAATTATTCGGATGGATTAAAGGGCAGTCTGTTCGATTTTACCGGCAGATGTTTTGAAGAACTGGGAAAGAGGTTCGAACCGTCCGGGAGGCACAGTAATTATAATGACATTCCCGGCAATTTCGTGATGTTCGACTGCCTTATTGATGGCCCCTGTGTCTGCGGCACGGTGGCACTGAAGGAACTTGATCATGAGACAGCAGAACTCAAGGCCCTGTACCTCGATAGGGAGCTGAGAGGCCGGGGCTATGGCCGCAGGCTGATATCATCAGCGGTATCCTTTGCCCGTGAGCACGGGTATAAAAAGATATTACTTGATTCCATGTCACAGTATGAGGATGCCAGGCGCCTTTATGAGCGAATGGGATTTGTTGATACGGAAAGATATAACGATAATCCGTATGCTGATGTGTTTATGAGGCTTGATCTATCCTTGACGGAACCTGCCGGCAGGATGTACGATGAACAATATGAAGTAAAAAAAGAATGGAGGTATTCACATGAAGATAACCACGTTTAATCCGCAGATAATCACAAAGGATGCTGAATCAACAGCAGCAGTGTTCGAGGCATTGGGTTTCGAGAGGACCCATACCAAGGAAAACATCGGAGAGCATAATGTTACCGGCATCCGTTTGAAGGAACCAGGCGGGTTTAATTTGGACATCTCACAGTTCGAATCCCTCCCTGTTGAATCATTAACGGGCATCCGCATGAACGTGGATGATTTTGATGAAGCCTACAGGATCCTGACTGAACAGGGTTTTAAGAACTTCTACGGTGACAGTACTGCAGATACACCGTCCTCGAAATCTGCCATATTGATCTCACCCGCGGGGGTCGTTATTAACCTGGTCGAACACATAAAGTAAACACAGCATTATAGTTTTCACTTTGTTCAAACAAATGCCCCTCTGCAGGAAGTAAAATAGAGGAGTGGGGTTCCACTTATTTCTATTTACGGAGGTACAGTCTATGGCTAACAGAATCGTTCTTAATCAGGTGTCATACCATGGCGAGGGAGCGATAAACGAGATCCCGAACCTGGCAGCAGCCAGAGGATTTAAAAAGGTATTTGTCGTATCAGATCCGGGACTTGTAAAGTGCGGAACAACGGCGAAGATCACAGATATCCTCGAAGGTGCAGGCATTTCCTATACATTATTTGACGAAGTAAAGCCCAATCCCACCATCGAGAATGTTCAGGCCGGCGTAGCTGCGTTCAAGGCAGCAGAGGCTGACTCCATAATCGCAGTCGGCGGCGGATCTGCCATGGATACATCCAAGGCGATCGGTATTATAATCACCAACCCTGAGTTCGAAGATGTAAGATCCCTGGAAGGTGTTGCCCCCACAAAGAATCACGCAGTTCCCACGATCGCTGTTCCCACCACATCAGGTACTGCTGCAGAGGTTACCATCAACTATGTCATTACTGACGTTCAGAATCAGAGAAAGTTCGTCTGTGTTGACGAGCATGACATCCCCGAGGTGGCAATAGTCGATCCTGTCATGATGCTGTCCATGCCGGCGCCTCTTTGTGCTTCAACGGGTATGGATGCTCTGACGCATGCTATCGAAGGATATACGACAAAGGCTGCATGGGAGATGACGGATATGTTCCATCTCGAAGCGATCAAGCTCATTGCTGCCAATCTCCGCAAGTCAGTTGCAGGAGATCCAGAGGGACGCAAGCAGATGGCTCTGGCGCAGTATATCGCAGGCCAGGGATTCTCCAACGTTGGTCTGGGCATTGCACATTCCATGGCACATACGCTGGGTGCTCACTACGATACTCCTCACGGCGTTGCATGTGCCATGTTCCTGCCGATAGTAATGGAATACAACCAGGAATACACCGGTGAGAGATTCCGTGAGATCGCCAGGGCAATGGGTGTTGAAGGCGTTGATTCCATGTCACAGGCTGAATACAGAAAGGCAGCGATCGATGCCGTCAGGCAGCTTTCCATAGATGTAGGCATTCCCACAAAGAATGAGAAGATCCGTGAGGAGGACCTCAAGCAGCTGGCAGATGAGGCATATGCTGACGCATGCCGTCCCGGCAACCCCAGAGATGCTTCTGCAGAGGACATGATCGAACTGTACAGAAAGCTCATGTAAGAGCCTGATAAACCAATATGAAACAAGGATCCCCGGAGTATCTGAAGTGAACCCACTTTGTTGGACGGAATTAAATTGAGTATAAGGACTGATTTCTTGCCTGGCAAGGGGTCAGTCCTTTCAATTTAACCTGGATTCTCTCATTGTTGTAGTAATCAATGTACTCTTCCATTGCTTTTT
>JAFWFV010000056.1 GCA_017515465.1 Clostridiales bacterium | reverse complement strand
GTCCGTCGAGCCACGGTTTCGCTATTGCTTCTTCTCGCCTGTACCTCACGATACAAACCTTGCAAATTGCTTTAAGGTTCGTCGGCAACTACGCCCCTCGGGACTTCCACCCGAGGTTCGGGACATGCCCGTCATACAATAAAAGTGGACACACCATAAAGATGTGTCCACCTGAAATGCTCATGTCCCGTTATCAGATGAGAGCCTGCGTCTCCTGAGCGATCGCAAGTTCTTCGTTCGTAGGGATGACTACGATCTTGACCTTGGAATCGTCTGCGCTGATGACTGCCTCTGTCCTGGTGCCGTCGTTCTTTGCGGGATCGATCCTGGCGCCGATGAATTCCAGAGGAGCGATCATCTGCTCACGGATCTTCCATGTGTTCTCACCGATGCCTGCTGTAAAGACGATAACATCAACACCGCCCATTGCAGCTGCATAAGAACCGATGATCTTCTGGCCCTGATATACGAACATCTCCAGAGCGAGCTTTGCTCTCTCGTTGCCCTCATTGGATGCCTTCTCGAGATCGCGGAAATCGGAACCTACGCCGGAGATGCCGAGAACGCCGCTCTTCTTGTTCATGAGAGTATCCATCTCTTCGGGAGTCAAACCCTCTTTCTGCATGATGAAAGGAACGATGGCAGGATCGATATCACCTGTCCTGGTGCCCATGCAGATACCTGCAAGAGGTGTCAGACCCATAGATGTATCAACGCACTTGCCGTCCTTTACTGCTGCAAAGGATGAGCCGTTGCCCAGGTGGCATGTGATCATCTTGAGACCCTTTGTATCGATGCCGAGGAACTCAGCAGCCCTCTTGGATACATATCTGTGGGATGTGCCGTGGAAGCCGTATCTCCTGATGGAGTACTTCTCATAGTACTCGTAAGGAAGTGCATACATGAATGCCTTGGGGGGCATTGTCTGATGGAAAGCTGTGTCGAATACTGCAACCTGGGGAGTGCCTGCAGGCAGAGCTGCCTCGCATGCCTCGATACCGATGAGGTTTGCAGGATTGTGCAGAGGGCCCAGAGGGAAGCACTCGCGGATAACGCGCTTAACGTCGTCGTTAACGATAACGGACTCGCTGTAGTACTTACCTGCGTGGAGTACGCGGTGTCCTACTGCTGCGATCTCTGATACATCAGAGATAACGCCTGTCTCAGGGTCTGTGAGCTGGGCGAGAACGAGCTTGACTGCTGTCTTGTGATCAGGCAGTGATACGTCCTTGTTCAGGTCTGCGCTGCTCGTCTTGTATGAGAGCTTGCCGTCGATGCCGATACGGTCAGCGTTACCCTTGGCGAGTACTGTGCCGTTATCGATGTCGAAGAGCTGGAACTTGCAGGAAGAGCTTCCGCAGTTGATTACCAAAATATTCATATCGTTTCTACCTCCGTTATATCAGCCCTGTGCCTGAGCCTGTACTGCTGTGATGGCGATAACACCTACGATATCCTTGTATGAGCAGCCTCTGGACAGATCGTTGACGGGCTTTGCGATACCCTGACACATAGGTCCGTATGCCTCTGCCTTTGCCAGTCTCTGAACGAGCTTGTAGCCGATGTTGCCTGCGTCGAGGTCAGGGAAGATCAATACGTTGGCATGGCCTGCAACTGATGATCCGGGAGCCTTGGACTCGCCGATGGAGGGAACGATGGCAGCGTCCAGCTGGAGCTCGCCGTCGATGGCGAACTGGGGATATTCCTCCTTGGCCATCTTTGTTGCCTCTACTACCTTTGTAACGTCATCGTGCTTTGCAGATCCCATTGAGGAATGAGACAGCATCGCAACCTGAGGCTTCTTGCCTACGAGGAGCTCGAATGATTCTGCGGATGATCCTGCGATGGCAGCCAGTTCCTCTGATGTGGGGTTCTGGTTAAGTCCGCAGTCGCCGAATACGAATGTGCCTTCCTCACCGAACTCGCAGTTGGGAACTACCATTACGAAGAATGCGGAAACGAGCTTTGTTCCGGGCTTTGTCTTGATGATCTGCAGTGAAGGTCTAAGTGTATTTGCTGTTGAGTGGCATGCACCGGAAACGATACCGTCACCGTCGCCCATCTTGACCATCATGCAGGCATAGTACATATAGTCGCCGAGGAGTGTCTCCCTGGCCTGCTCGGGTGTCATGCCCTTTGCCTTACGCAGTTCATAGAATCCGTTGATGTATTCCTCAGTCTTCTCATTTGTGAAAGGATCAACGATAGTTGCCTTGGAGATATCAAGGCCTTCGCTGTTTGCCTTGACCTCAGCATCTGTTCCGATGATTACCAGGTTCGCGATGTCCTCAGCCAGGATCTCTGCGGCAGCTTCGAAAGTTCTTCTGTCCATTGATTCAGGGAGGATGATAGTCTTCTTGTCGGCCTTTGCACGGGCCTTGATGTCGTCGATAAATGCCATAAACTTTGCCTCTGAAATAAATTTATTTGCTGTAAATTAATTACACACGCAAAGAGTATACTCTTTATACGCGCGCATTTCAAACCGCAAAAGTGCCATTTATCACAAGATACGCCTTGAGATTTTCCTCTCCAAAGAACACATATCTGTCGTCGGTGTTCCTGAAGATGAGATAGAGCGCTCTGCTCTGCTGTTTTGTTGCGACCCTGATGGAGATTATCCTGGATACCGTTCTGAACAGGTCCGTATCCTTCTGATATTTGGCAAGCGCCAGAAGGTCGACATATGAGGACTGTATCTCAGATCCGCCGGTAAGTCCCGTGGCGATGTAGTAACTGTCCAGCAGCACGCTGTCGTTTATGAGGTTGGTCTTGAATTGACTGTATACGTTCTGGGGCAGAAGTCCCACCCTGGCCAGGTTCAGCATGGTCCTTAAGGATTCCGATACGGAAATGGTCGCTGCCTTGCCGGTGGAATAGACATAGACAACATTTCCCGCCTGATCCTTTGTATAAGCATAAGCGTAGTAAGGGATGTCGGGGGATGCCAGGGCTCCCGTTACGATCTCCTCGTACCGGGCAGTTGTACCCTCGGGGATCAGTTTGTTCCTCTCCAGATTGCCCAGGAGTTCCAGATTGATGTCGCCGGTCCTGACGCCCTCATAATCAAAGGTATCCTCCTCGGCGGTACCGCCCTCCACCATGACGCCTTCTGCGCCATATATGGTATCGAAAGTGGGCTTTATATCCTCATCGGTCATTACCGAGCTGACGTTCTCAGAGGTGGAATAGGTGGCGCCTGAAAGAGACTCGCTCCTGATCATGCCGTCACCGTCAAAGATGATGTCCACAAGTGCCCTGATGTTATCCATGTCATCACTGTTTCCATAAGCGCTGTAGTATTCGATATATGCCTCCAGGAATGCCAGTTCATCCCTGTTCGTGTAGAGGCTGCTCTCCTCTCCCTCACCGGTAAAGACTGCCCTGTATGAACCGTCCTCCATCCGGAAATCTTCATTGATCTTACCCACCAGGTTCCTGGCGGAGATCCTGTCCCCTTCTGCTATGTATTTGAGGAGCAGTAGTGACTGGTCAGTCAGGAGGTATCTGCCGGATGGCTCGGCATCCTGTGTAGCCAGACGGCCCTCCAGCATATAAGCTGACATGATGTAGTCACCGTCCTTTAAGATCTTTTCGACCCTGCTCCACATATAAGAGGGCATGATGCTGGATTCTGCCGCTATGTTCCTGTACTCGGATGTGGTGTAGGTGTTATGGACCAGATCCAGACGGTGCTTGTTTACGAATACGTTCAGGTAGATGAGATAAAGGCCCACCAGCACAATGGCTGCCGCGGCTATACCTATTATCATGCCCATCCTTTTATTCATTGCACAAAACCGTCCCGATGAAATATAATCAATTTACCGCTTAAGATTATAACCTACTTGGCGGATAAATCTGAGGTAATGTTTTATGAGAGTCATCGGAATAATCGCTGAGTTCAATCCCTTTCATAGCGGCCACGAATATCTCATCAGAGAGACGAGGAAGGCCACAGGGGGCGACCGTGCGGTTGTAATGTGCATAATGAGCGGCAGCTTTACCCAGAGGGGTCTGCCTGCCATATTTCCCAGACACCTGAGAGCGCGGCAGGCATTAAAGTGCGGCGCTGACATCGTCATAGAACTGCCCGTGGAATGGTCCTGCGCACCCGCCGGTGAATTTGCCGAAGGCGCCATCAGGACCCTCATGGCAACGGGAGTCGTAACAGACATCTGCTGGGGCATCGACACTGATGATCCCGGCCTCATAAATACCCTGTCTGACCCGGCGGTATATGACAGCGTTGACTACAAGACTATCCTCCGTGAAAAGCTTTCAGAGGGCATGAGTTTCCCTGCAGCATCTGCCGCAGCAGTGACTATTGCCGCTGGTCTCTCCCCTGACAATAATGCCGTTTCCGAATGCCTCAGGTCACCCAATTCCATACTGGCCATCGAATACATGAAGGCAATGAAGAGGCTGGGAGCAGGATTTAAGGTGCACATGATCCGCCGTATCGGACAGGATTATTCAGACGAATCACGCGGATCGGAGATCCCTTCAGCAGGCGCCATCCGCAAGGCTATATACGGCACGGATCTCACCGCTCCTTCAATTGCATCCGCATGCACGGGATCGATGCCGGACAGGTCCCTTTCCGTTATCCTGTCGGCAGTATCATCAGGAGAGGCCTCTCCCGCCGACCTTAACATGTACATGGAGGAGGCATATCTCAGGGTAATCTCCTCGGAAACGGAAAACATCAGGTTCATGGCAGACGGTCTGTCCGGGTATATAGAAAATGTCTTCTCAGGGCTTAAGGAAGGGGACATCTCATTTGATAGGATATCCTCCCTCCTGGTTACAAAGCACTTCACCATGCCCAGGATCTACAGGGCACTTTCCATGGCCATGCTGGGAGTTGAAAAAGATCAGATCAGCTACGGTCCCAAATATATCCGCGTACTGGGATTCGGACACGAGGGCAGATACTGCCTCAAGATCATGGGAAGGTGCGCAAAACTCCCCATCATCAGCAACAGGTCTGATCTCCTGGAACTGATATCCTCCGACGGGGATCTGAAGCGTTCCTATGAACTGAACTCAGCTGCATTGGATCTGTCCGGACACTTCATGGGCATCAGGCCCGGCAGTTCCTGGAACGATCCCCCGGTAAAGGTAAAATAAAAAACGGCCGCCATAGGCGACCGTCAGATCTCACTTACAAAAATGAATTACTTGGCAGCGTTTGCAGCCTTTGCGATACGAGACTTTGTTCTGGAAGCAGCCTGCTTGCTGATGTGACCCTTAGCTGCAGCCTGATCCAATGTCTTCTGAACATTCTTCATTGTCTCGGGAGTAGCCTCGTTAGCAGCTACGGCAGCCTTAGCCTTCTTAACAGTAGTGCGGATCTCGCTCTTCTTCATCTTGTTAGCAGCTGTCTTCTTCTCAGTTACGCTTACACGCTTGATAGCTGACTTAATGTTAGGCATTTGTATCTCCTCCGTATAATTAATAGACTTAATTTAACCCGATAAGTCTATCACGATTGTTTTTGATTATCAATAGTTATTTTCCAGAGAATCTATTCTTTGTCGCTTCATAGAGTCCGATGCTGGTTGCGATCGGCAGATTGAGGCTGTCTATGGCAGAGAGATGCTCGATCCTCACGGGGTTTCCAACCCCTGAGAATTCAGGCGGCAGACCCGTTGCTTCGTTGCCCATTATGAGACTGAAGGGGGATCTGATCTCCGTATCCTGCAATATGGTGCTGCCGTCCAGCATGAAAGGATATAGGTGATTATCAGGGAAGCGCTTCCTGTATTCCTCAAAGGAGGGGAACACTTCAACACTGACCCTGGCCAGAGCTCCCATGGATGCCCTTACCGTCTTGGGATCACAATAATCAGCAGCGGGAGGTATTATGGCTATGTCTGTAACGCCGAACCCCGCACAGCTCCTCATGATGGTCCCCAGGTTTCCGCAGTTGGAGGGATTGACCAGGACCACGTGGCTGCCGGAATCTATCCTGCCTGCCGGTTTGTCCAGTACGCCTATGACAAAGCAGTTCTCCTTTTTGGACAGGATGTTAAATGCCTTGATGTCAGTTGACATTCCGATGCCGTGCGCAGAACATATCTCAGTGATCTCCTCCAGCGCACCGCTGGTGAAATCCGGATGTATGATCACATGGCGGACCAGTTCTGGTCTGTGGAGCAGGAACTCCATCGTAACTGTAGCTCCGAGAGAGTACGTAATATCAGCATCTTTTTTGTATGGCGAGACCTTCACGGTTATTAGTATTCCTTGATTTTTAGCCTTTATTTTTATTTATATTATGATATCATAAACTTAATTTTTATAGTAATTGGAGGGACAATTATGGAAAATAATGAACAGTTCAACGATCCTACGATGACAACATCAGCAGAGACATTTGAGCCTACCAGCAATGAGAAGGCATTTGCCATCCTCGCTTACTTCGGTATCCTCTGGCTCATCGGTCTTATCAAGGATCCTGAGAAGGATTCCCCTTATGTAAAGAACCACGTTAACAACGGTATCATCCTCTGCATCGCAGGAGTTGCTTCCAGCGTTATCTGCGGACTTCTCTCATTCATCGTTATCGGCGCCATCCTGGCTCCCATCGTCGGAATCGCTCTCACAGTCTTCGCTATCATCGGTATCGTAAAGGCTGCTCAGAACCAGACATACAAGCTCCCCCTCGTTGGAGACAAGTTCACTCTCATCAAATAATAACTGACCGTGAATATTACAAAGGCTGCTTCATTACGAAGCAGCCTTTTCTATTGTTCTCTGTTATTATATAATTATCTTTAACTATGGTGGATAGGGGGTATCTATTATGATCAAATGCAGCAAGTGCGGAGTACTCAATCCGGACGACACGACTTATTGCCAGAACTGTCAGGCAGAGCTTAAGAGAGATCCTTACAATACGATCTGCATACTTGCACTCGTACTCAGTATCGTTGGATTTATCTTTAATCCTTTCTATCTCGTAAGCATCGCAGGCCTCGTCCTCGGCATCATCGGACACATTAACGGCGGTCCCAGCAAGAACCTGGCCATGGCAGGATGGATCGTTGCCATCTGCTCTGCAGTCGTTTCTTTCCTCATTGATATCTTCTGCACATTCGGACTGGGTATCTTTTGCTGATAAAGAGGAACAGGATCACCAATCAACAGATCGCACTCATCGCCGCAACTGCCACGGTTGCGGTGATGTGTTTATTTCTGGTCTTTTGTAACATTGCAGGTGATGGCCTGGCCTTCAGGGAGGAACCCTGCTACATGTTCTCGCACTATCACCTGTACTGTCCCAGCTGCGGCGGAACGAGAGCTCTGAAGCTCCTGGCCTCAGGCAGGATCATATCCTCCCTTCTCTCTAATCCGATCCCGCTCTATGCAGCGGGCATAGTTATGAGGATATGGATCACACTTATCATCAACAATTTCTTCAGAAAGAACAAAACGAAGTTTTCCGCTTTTACCGTTCCCGAGATATGGGCGATCCCTGCTGTCATATTCCTGTTCTTTGTCTTAAGGAACGTTTTTCTTGTCTCATTCGGTATCGACTATCTCGGAGATCTTTCTTCCTTCTGGGTATAAAAAGATAAGGCCGCCTCATATGAGACGGCCCTCTTTGTATGGCTCAAAAATGTTCAGTTCAATGCTGCAAAACCCTTGTTCAGATCGGCGATGATGTCATCGATATGCTCAGTACCGATAGACAGTCTGATGGTGCTCTGATGGATTCCGATGCTCTCCAGTTCTTCCTCGGAAAGCTGTGAGTGTGTCGTTGTTGCGGGATGGATGACAAGTGACTTTACATCTGCAACGTTAGCCAGGAGAGAGAAGATCTCGAGTGCATCTATAAACTTGTGTGCTTCAGCCTGACCACCCTTGATGTCGAATGTGAAGATGGATCCGCCGCCGTTGGGAAAATACTTTCTGTAGAGAGCATTCTGGGGATGATCCTCGAGCGAAGGATGATTTACCTTTGCAACGAGCGGATGGCTCTTAAGGAAATCTATTACCTTCTTGGTGTTCTCTGCGTGACGCTCGAGTCTCAGGGAGAGAGTCTCGATACCCTGCAGGAGCAGGAATGCGTTGAAAGGTGAGATGGCAGCGCCTGTATCACGGAGCAGGATGGCTCTGATGTATGTAACATATGCTGCAGGTCCTACTGCGTCTACGAATGAGATGCCGTGATAGCTGGGGTTAGCCTCAGCGATGGGTGCGAACTTACCGGATGCCTTCCAGTCGAACTTACCTGAATCTACGATGATGCCGCCCAATGTGGTGCCGTGGCCGCCGAGGAACTTGGTAGCAGAATGAACAACTACGTCTGCACCGTGCTCGATGGGTCTGATGAGGTAAGGTGTGCCGAATGTGTTATCGATGATCGTGGGAATGCCGTTCTTGTGTGCGATGGCAGATACTGCATCGATATCGGGGATGTCACTGTTGGGGTTGCCCAGTGTCTCGAGGAATATAGCCTTTGTGTTGGGCTTGATGGCGCTCTCTACCTCAGCGAGGTTATGGATGTCAACGAATGTTGTCTCAATGCCATAGAGCTTAAGTGTGTGTGCCAGGAGATTATATGAACCTCCGTAAATCGTGCTCTGTGCCACGATGTGATCGCCTGCCTGAGCTACTGCCTCGATGGCATATGTGATGGCTGCTGCACCGGATGATACTGCCAGGGCTGCAACGCCTCCCTCGAGTGCTGCTACTCTCTTCTCGAGAACGTCCTGTGTGGAATTGGTAAGCCTGCCGTAGATGTTGCCTGCATCTGCAAGACCGAATCTGGCTGCTGCGTGAGCAGAATTCCTGAATACGTATGATGTTGTCTGGTAAATAGGTACCGCTCTGGAATCTGTTGCGGGATCCGGCTGCTCCTGTCCTACGTGAAGCTGAAGTGTTTCAAATCTATAGTTACTCATAATCAAATTCTCCTTTGAGTGTTATTAATCAGAAATAAAATAAAGCCTGCGAAAGTGAAGCATCACACTCGTCCGCATCTGTAATTTGATCTGACTAACTCCTCAAAGAAATTGATCATTTGTAATCTCCTTATTATTTCCTACTGTTTCGATAGGTTTTGTCACATTCTATATTGTTTTCAATTTGCTGTCAACACTTTTTTCGAAAAAAAAGAGAACCGCTCCTGATGGAGCGGTTCCCGATTAAGCTCTCAGTTTACAGATCAGCCCATTGAATTGGTGATGCTGTTTACCATCTGCATGTAGGAGTTGATTCCTCCTGTTGCAAGTGTGTAGATAAGAGAGATTGCCCACAGTGCCAGACCGATGATGGAAAGAACCATACCAACTGTACACTTTGTGCTGGTGTTGCCGCCCTTCTTTGCGAGGATCGCAAGGATAAGTCCTATTACGCCGGCAGGCATACATCCGCAGCAAGCAAGGCTGATGATACCGCAAACCAAAGCGCCGGTAGCCTTACCGCTCTCGGGCATCTCTTCTGTTAAAACTGTAGCGTTAAAATCCTGATTTTCCATGACAAACTCCACCTTTTGTAAAAGAATAATGATAGTTAGATATTAACTACATTTCTGATTATACCAAATAATATTGAAATTCCAACCATCACATAGATGACCGCATAATTCCATTTGGGCAGTTCCCTGCTATTGCCTCCCATGTATGTTACGTACAGAACCTCGATACCGACAAAGGGCCACATTATGAACATCAGCGGGTTATACCTGAAAGCTGATGCAAAGTCCAGCTGAAACAGCGATGTGAACATATGGGTAATGCCGCAGGACGGACACTTGAAACCCGACAGCTGCCTGATGGCACAGCCAAAGGAAAAGCCGGTATTCTTTATCAGCAGGTAATAGCCTATACCCGCGATAAGCGTAACGACGAGCAGGATTATGGAATGTCTTGCGCCGCGGCTCAGTTTTTTCATTACATGCTCTTCTTAAATCTTCTGAAATCGCCCAGTGCTTTCCAGCCGATCTTGACGATCTTGCGTATGTTGATGGAGTTGACGCCTCCCTGCCTGGGCTTGAAGGTGATCTCACGGAAACTGCAGTTCTCATGATAGTAGGTATAGAATGTGGTAAGCATGATGTTGGGGAGATTATAGTCCTCATCGAACCTGCCTACGTACTTGTTCAGAACGGCAGTGTTAAAGAGCCTGAAAGGAGCGTTGGCATCCTTGACCTTAACACCGAAGTAGCATCTCAGAAGGAAGCAGACCACGTTCTCAACGAACTTTCTGGACTTGCCGTCTCCCCTGACCGTGCGGACGCCGAATATGGCATCGTATGCATTTCTCATTTCCCAGAACTGACAGAATTCATCAGGATTGGTCTGTCCGTCTGAGTCTGTCTGGAATACGAAATCAGCGCCGTTATCGATGGCGTATTTATAGAGTGCTATTACCTTGGGACCGTGCTGCTTCAAGGTATCGGAATATGCGGTCAGCTGGGGATATCCGTTCTCCTTCAGACCTTCGATTATCTCATGAGTCCTGTCAGAACTTCCGCTGTCTGCAATGACGAGCCTGGAATCCTCTGATCCCATGGACAGGACAGGATACCACTGTCTTATTACCGCTTCGATATTGGCTTCCTCATTGTAAGCCGGCATTACTACGTAGAGAGTGTTCATTTGATCTCTTCCTTCTTTTTGCTATTAAGGATTTTACCACACAGCATATATGCTGCAAAACAGATTATGCCTGCGATGCTCAAATAAACTCCAGTATCATAGTCTCCGGTATAGCAGAACCTGATATCGTGGTGTCCCTGATCTGCCTTTACGGCCATGTATCCTATGTTCGCCCTGATGATATCTGACTCCTTGCCGTCGATATATGCCGTCCATCCTTCTGAATAAGGAGTTGCCAGGACAACGTACCCGGGCGTGTCCATGTCGATTCCGAAGCTTATCTTTGTTCCCCTGTCTTCCGCTGTAAAGTTGGCCGGCTTTGCCATGAACCTTTCTGCCAGGTTATGAGATGCTTCCGCCATGTCTATTGCAGATATCTCAAATTCACAACTGTACGGATAGTTATCCTGGGTATATACCTGAACCCTGGTTATGGCATCCTCATGCCAGCCCAGGTTCAAGGTGAACTCGTCCCTGCCGTTATACCAGTTGGACAGAGTATAGTAATCAAAAGTGTAGTGTTCTTCAGTCTCGGGCAGATAGGCATGGAAATATATGAACTTGTCTATCTCATCAGAATGAAGGTCTTTGAAAGTGATATATGTCTCGCTGTTTGGCCTGCCCTCGAATCCAATAGTCGTTACTCCGTCAGTGACATCCGTTATCTCTGAACTGATCGATGTATCAACTGCCGGTACGTCAGAAGGAGCGGTAATATCCGATACTGTGAGATACTTCGTCATGTGCATCATGCGGTCTGTGGGAGTCATCTCCTTCCATGTCTCCTCAGAAGATATCTCACCGTAGGTATAGACCGGTCCGTTGCCTATGCCGTTCCTCATTATGGTGTATCCCACATCTATGTGCTCGCCGGCAGTATATCCGTAAGGTATGGGATTGCGCTTTATATCGGACAGAGCATAATACTTGCTTCCCGAAAGATTCAGCAGGATGTTGGATGAGTTATATCCTGTATAGTAATAGAGCCTGTACTCGGGGGAGGCGATATCAGTCCTGAACTCTCCTGTATAGGGATTGGCATTGCTCCAGTAGAACTGTGTGGAGGATACTCCTGCGATGGGTGAAACGTTTTCCGTCAATATATCGCCTGAATACCTGACACCGTCGCCATCCTCCAGGGAAGCGATGTACTGAGCCTCATTTCCGAAATAGTAGACGTCCAGCCATGTGTCAAAGGTCAGCTGATCCAGGAATTCCACATGATAGATCATGATGAGTGCCAGACACGATGTGACTATGCCTGCTGTTATTATCCTTTCCCTGATCTCTTTGGACTTGAACACTGCGAGCGCGATAATGAACACATAACCAATAGCTGTCATCACGATGCCCTTTGTATCTTCCATATAGATGCATCCTGCGAGGAAGACGGCATACGTAACGGAGAGGGCCACAATGTCCCTGATCCTGATCTCTTTCATGTCATCCCAGCATGAGATGAGGGAGACAGCACATATGAGAGGGATGGCAAAAGCCCATCTGTTGGATGCATATGCAAATCCGTTCAGGATGTTTCCGAAGAACGGGAAAAGGAGAAATACCATCATGACGGCAAAGAAGATCTTGGGATAGATCTTGCCCTTGCGTGACAATACAAAATAGAAGGCTGCGATACCGACTGCCCCGATACCAATAAAAAGATAATAGGACCAGTAGCCTGACATCAGTGCCTGGGGCAGGGACAGATAGTAATCCAGGGGATAGAACAATCCGGAATTCTGATCAGAGGATACTCTGGAATCCGCCAGAAAGACCCTGGCAACGGGATAGAACACAGCACAGGACATGAGCGTTCCTATAACGGCCTCCAGGGCGATGATCCCCAGATGCTTCATGATCTGTCCGATGTCACGCCTGTATCTAAGCGGGAGCCTCACTGCCACATAGACAACGGTAAGGATCGCCATGATGTAGAAGAAATACAGATTGGAAAGTGAGCTGAACATTACAGCTATGGCAAACATGCCCCGCTTTTTCCCCTGAATGATGTATTCAACACCGAGGAGCAAAAGAGGCATGTAGATCAAAGGATTGATAAAGAACGGGTGCCTGCTCATGATCATCATGCCCCATGCCGAGCAGGAATAGAGGATCGCACCTGATGCCAGGGCAAGATCAGATATACGTGAGGACAGTGTGCCGCCGTCCCATTTCCTGATGAAACGGATAAATACCAGACCTGACAAGATCCATCTGATGTATATTATCAGTTCATAACAGATGTACATCGCATCCTGCGGAAAGAATACGCTCAGGAGTGCAAAGGGATCGCCTATGCAGTAGTAGTGAAGCGTCGTAAGGATGTCGGATCCCTCGCCTATGGACAGATCCCACCTGGGAAATGAAAAGTCACCGTGAAAGATCCCGGTAATTATCTCCCTCAGGTATCCCGAATAATAGGTAAGTGCGGAAAGATGCTGGGATGCTCCGTCATAGAGCCATACGTATACCTTGCCGTTCAGGAGCAGCAGCATCTTTAATGAGAAGATGAAAAAAAGGACAGCAGCGAGATAATAAATCACGGTCCTGTGCTTATTGAAAAAACTTCCGGAACCCAAGTCATATCCTCCTGCAATGTCACTTATCCTCGATTATACCATCTATATCTAGACATCTGCATTTTTTTGTCTATTGAGACAGGCATCCGTCAGACCTAGAATCAGTATGAAATAAATGAAAAGAGGTGTGACAATCATATGGTCAAACAGGAATGGAAAAGACTTATCCATAATCCCATGCTGGTGATCGTACTCCTTGCCATTATCCTGATCCCGTCAATATATGCGGGATTCTTTTTGGCATCGATGTGGGATCCCTATGGTGAGATAGACAAACTGCCTGTAGCAGTCGTCAATCTGGACAGACCTGTTGAATACGACGACAGGGAGCTTTCCATAGGTGACGATCTGGTGGACAAACTGAAAGAGGACGGTTCCCTGGACTTTTCTTTCGTGGATCAGAAAGAAGCGGAAGACGGCCTTAGGAACGGATCATACTACATGGTCATCACCATCCCCGAGGATTTCTCCAGGAACGCATCTTCCGTAATGGACAAGGATCCGTCAAAGATGCTCCTCAAATACGAGACGAATCCTGCAACGAACTATGTTGCCATGAAGCTGTCTGAATCTGCAATGACAAAGATCAAGGCAAGCCTGCAGGAGAAGGTAACAGAGACATATACAAGTTCCCTTTTCGATAAGATATCGGATATCGGGAACGGAATGAACGAGGCTGCAGACGGCAGCGGCCGTCTGCTGGACGGTGAGGAAGCGCTCAGGTCAGGTGCGGCAGAACTCAATAGCGGTGCGGCCAGGATCGCAGGAGGATCACGCGACCTGTCTGATGGTGCAGTCCGTCTCAATACTGGTATGGCCGCCCTGAACAAAGGCATACTGGATTACCTGGACGGTACCGACAAGATCCACACAGGTGCAGGCAGCCTCAGGGACGGCCTTACAGCACTGGAAAACGGAACATCCTCCCTCTCACAGGGAGCATCTGACCTGGCCGCAGGCACAAGTTCCCTGAGAGCAGGAGCAGGTACACTGGCAGGAGGAACATCCCAGCTTGCATCAGGAACAAAGGACCTCAGCAACGGTGCTGCAGCACTAAACGGCGGAGCTGCCGCACTCTCATCGGGTGCCAGGGATCTGTCAGGAGGTATTGACTCACTTGCCTCTCAGCTCCCCGCACTGTCAGAAGGCATCTCCTCCCTCAAGACCGGAGCAGATGATCTCAGCACCGGTATCACGGCTTACACTTCAGCAGTTGAAGCGGCAGACCGTGGTATGGCCGGAATAGACGGCGGGCTCACTCAGCTGTCGCAGGGAACATCCTCACTCAAGGACAGCTCCGATGCTATAAACGGAAGCATAGACAGCATATATCAGATGGCTCAGTCCATCGCCGGTTCGGAGGACTCCCCCTACACAGTAGAGCAGCTGGCAGGTGCTCTGTCTTCTCTCAGAACGAGTTATTCCGCATTTAACGAAGGAGTAAGCAACGTTAACGATTCAGTATCGGCATTAAGCAGCGGTTCATCAGCCGTCAGAGCCGGACTGGATCAGTTGAGCTCGCAAAACAGTCAGCTCACATCAGGCGCTTCAACACTGTCATCCGGCATCGGTCAGGTATATTCATCACTTCCCGATCTTTCTGCAGGCGTAACCCGTCTTTCTGCAGGAGCAAAGTCTCTGTCACAGGGAGCCGGCGAACTGGCATCAGGTGCATCTGCAGTCAATTCCGGTGCCGGACAGGTCATGAATGCCGCCGGTTCAGTTTCAGCAGGAGCACAGGCTCTGTATAACGGTATCAGTGAAGCAGACGCCGGTGCCGCCAGACTCGCTCAGGGAGCGACTGAACTCAATACCGGTGCAGCAAGCGCCCTGTCAGGAGCAAACGAACTCTATAACGGCATCAGCACCCTGACATCCAACAATCAGGCATTAAGAGACGGTGCAGCCGCAGTATCTGAAGGCAGCAGTGACCTGGCATCAGGAGCAAAGACTCTCAGCAACGGATCTTCCGATCTGGCAGACGGTACTGCTGAACTGGAGGATTCCCTGCCCGAACTGACCGACGGGACCAGACAGCTCCACGATGCTCTGGCAGACGGTGCAACGCAGATCAGTTCCACAAACACCTCGGCTGATAATGCCAGCATGTTCGCATCCCCCGTCGATCTGGAAGAAACACAGATCACGACAGTTGCCGACAATGGCCACGCCATGGCAGCATACATGATGTCCGTCGGACTCTGGGTAGCTTCACTGGCATTCTGCCTCATGTATCCCCTGACAAAGCATGAGGGCGTAACTTCAGGTTTCAAGTGGTGGCTGTCCAAGGCAAGCGTGCTCTATCCCATGGCCATCATCCAGGCACTGATCCTTGTTGCCATACTCCACTTTACCCTGGGATTCGATCCCGCCAGGATCGGGCAGACCATATTCGTTGCATGTCTGACATCCGTTGCATTCATGTCCATCATGTACTACTTTAACGTACTCCTGGGCAAGGTAGGCAGCTTCCTCATGCTGATATTCATGGTACTGCAGCTGGCAGGCTCGGCAGGAACATACCCTGTGGAGATCTCAGGAAAGCTCGCTCAGGGACTGAACCGCTACATGCCTTTCACATATACCGTACAGGCTTTCAGGAGTGCCATAGGCGGAGGCGAGCCCTTCCCTGTCTGCATCAGGGTCCTCTGGGGCATCTTCCTCGTATCCTCCATACTGACTGTAGTCCTCTTCCTCATCAGAGGCAAAAAGGAACAGATGGGCAGATCGAACATTTACCACTGGATGGAAGAACACGGTTTCGCCTGATATTCTGAGAAATTGAGTTTGTTTCGGACCGTCTGCCGGTTATGCCGGCAGACGGTTTTGATTTGGCCGCTTCGTTGTATTACAATGAAAATATGCCGAATCAAGCTAAACAACTTATCAAGGATTCCTTTATCAAACTGCTCTCCGAGAAACCGCTGTCTCAGATAACGGTAACTGACATCGTGAATGAGAGCGGCATAAACAGGAATTCATTCTATTACCATTTCCAGGATCTTCCGGGGCTGATCGAGAGCATCGTCTTTGACGAGATGGAAGTCTTGTTCGCAAAATACAATACGCTCAATTCCCTGGATGAGTGTCTGGGGGCAGTAATAGAATTTGCCCTGTCCAACAGGAGACTGGCATTGCACCTGTTCAATTCCAATAACAGGGACATATTCGACCAGTATCTGATGCAGATAACCGATCACGTGATACGCAAATACATGGATGTACTGTGTTCTGACAAGACCATCGATCCCTCTGACAGAGAGATCCTGATCACATATTATAAGAGCCTAATGTTCGGTCTGACCGTAGACTGGATGAGTTCGGGAATGGATCCCCATATCAGGGAAAACTTCACGCGTCTCACTGAGATCTATTCAGGCATTCCTGAAGAGATAGTCCGAAGAGTATCGACTTAAACTTCGATAAGCTCGTATTCCCTGCTCCCCACTCCCAATAAAGCCGCTGCCTCTATGGTATGGATGCCGTTCCTGGACTCCACTCTCTGGAGGAAGTGATCCCTGCCGGGGTCATCTGATGCATATACCAGATCCATGCATGCCTGATCGATGGCTACGGGATCGAGTGATACCAGGATACCCACATCTGCCATGCAGGGGTCCTCAGCTACGGCGCAGCAGTCGCAGTCAACAGACAGGTTCTTCATTACGTTGATAAAGACCATATTGCCTTTGAAATGGTCCACTACTGCACCTGCAGCCTCAGCCATGGATTCCAGGAAGTGATCCTGAGGAGGAAGCTTGTCCCACATGGTATATTGATCGTCCTTATTGGTAAATCTGCCGGATGAATGGATGCTGCACTTGCCTGCCGAAGATGCCACTCCTATTGACAGTTGCTTTAGCGCACCTCCGAAGCCTCCCATGGGATGGCCCTTGAAATGTGCCAGTACCAGCATGGAGTCATAATCGTTAAGGTGCTTTCCGACAATGTCTGACTTCAGATGAACAGATCCTGCCGGTACAGGGATCTCAATATCCGGTCCCGTCTCATCCATGAGATCCACGTCAAAGAGATCCGTCCACTTGTGCTTCTTAAGGAGGACCTTGTGCTTTTCAGATGTGTTCCTGGCTCCGTCGTAGGCAGTGTTGCATTCAACCACCGTTCCTCCTACATGTTCGATAACGGGCTGCCAGAATTCCGGGTGGAGATAATTCTGATTTCCATCTTCGCCGGAATGTACTTTGACGGCAATCCTGCCATTCAGCTCCTTTCCCAGGAACTTATACATATCGAGAACCTTTTCAGGTGTGATCGTCTTTGTAAAATAAACCTTTGAAGCCATGATCAGCCCTCCAGAGCACTGTCGATCGCCTTTGCCAGCTGGTCAGCACAGGATGTTCCCCTGCCCCGGCAGTCATTTCCTCTGAGGATATCTGCAACCTCCTTTGCATCTTTTCCTTCTACAAGCTTGCCGATGGCCTTAAGATTGCCGTCGCAGCCGCCGATGTATTTAACGTTATGGACCTTGCCGTCTTCTATGTCGAATGTGATGTTAACAGAGCATACTCCCCTGGGTGTAAACGAATATGAGGGCATAACTGATACCTCCTGAGTTTATATAATTATTATATCTGATGCGTATTTGAGATAAAATAAAAAGCTTCGGCAAAACCGAAGCTTTTTGGTGGAGCGGGATACGAGATTCGAACTCGCGACTTTCACCTTGGCAAGGTGACACTCTACCACTGAGTTAATCCCGCGTTAGCAAGCCTATGTATTATAAGTTCGCAGAAATGATTTGTCAATATATTAAATATCTTATTTCTAATAAAAAGGGACTTCGTATTGAAGTCCCTTTGATAGATCATGAAAACTTAAACTTTAATCCGTCCAGTTCCGTTCCTCCCGATCTGGCAAAAGCTGTAGCTGTACCATTTGCTTCAAATTTGGCGTCGCCATTATGAGGAAGCCAGAATCCGCCCTCATAGATACATCTTACAACTCCGGGGTCATAATAATTATCGATACATGTGATCTTATAGTTTACACAATTTCCGGATACTGAGTATGTCATTAAGATCTTCCACTTGTCTACGGTGCCAGAGCCAGCGGGATTATATACCTTGTTCATTGACATCGTAAATACCCTGGAAGTGGTCGATGCTCCGCCTGAGATCTTTACCTCACGGTACAGGGAAGCAACGCCGCCCTCTACGCCGGAATACCATATGATCTCATCATCTTTGTGGTAAACTCCGCTCTGCTGTGTCCTGGCAAGGAAATCATTCTCAAAGGCCTTTGCATAGAGCATTGCGTAGTCTATGGAATCATCAGAGTTATATGTGGAAATATATGAATCCTTGATCGCAACGACGAGTGTATAGAGACAGCCGCTAATGATCGTGATGATGGCTATGGATAACATCATCTCCAAAAGGGTAAAACCTTTTTTAGTTCTTGATATCTTTCTCATATTCGCATCTCCTATCAGGTTACTTCGCCCATCGTCTGGCCATTAACGGTATCATACCAATAATATTTAAATGTTGTACCGGTCTTAATTCTCCTGACTACGATCTTACCTCTGGTATTCTCCTGTGTGCCGTGGATATTTACCTTGGGGATGTAGAAGAATGTGATCCTGTTATTTGAATAAGTACCATCATCAGTATCGGTAGAAGCACCTGTAGCTCCTGTATAATTCTCAACCTCTGATCTGAATCCATACTGGGCGATCGATTCTGTTCCCTTGTTATACATATATCTGCGGACATTCATTGTCCTGGCAGAAGGAAATGTGCCGGAAGACATAGTAAGCTGGATCGTCTGGCCAGCAGCACCAGAAGCATCGATAGTCGTATATGCCGTATCCGGATCTCCTGACTTTGTAGCTATATTTGACATTGCAGAGCGATAGTTGGAAGCTGCTGTCTGTGAATAGATCGATGTGTGATACGAATATGACATCGTTGCAGCAAATCCATTCATCATCATGCTCGTCAATACAAGCATAATGGCGATCGCCAGAACTACCTCAAGCAGGGTAAATCCATATCGGGATCTGAATGCAGCTGTATCCTTGATAATCCTCTTCATCTATATTACCTCCTGCTTAAGTGGAAGATGCGGCAAATGATCCGCCAAATCCCATGTTCTTAAGACTTTCTTCCTTTTCCCTGATATTGCTCTTGGCAACGCTGACCTCAGAAGATGTTGAAGTCTTAGCAGCATTTGCCCTGCGGATATAATCACCGACACTCAGAGCCAACACGCTGGCAAGTATGACAAGTATGGCTATAACAAGCAGCATCTCTACCAATGTAAAACCTGTTTTATGCTTATCTAGTCTACGCATATACTTACCTCCTTTATATACATTCTTATTATATATGGGAGGAGTCCTTTTTTCAACAATTAATTTACAATTTGTTCAAATTTGTTCAAATTTGAACTTTTCGTTCACAATTACGATCCCGGAGGGAAAATGAAAGCGCGGTGGTTGCCCACCGCGCCGTTCATTCACAATTAAGTTTCTGTTCTCAATTAGAGCTGAGCATCGATAGCAGATGTAGCGAGAGATACAGACCAGTTGTGCAAGCTTACAGAAGAAGAAGCCTTCTTTGCTCTTGCGAGGTATGTTCCGATGCTGAGTGCGAGAACTGCAGCGAGGATAACGATGATAGCGATAACGAGTACCATCTCAACGAGTGTAAAGCCCTTCTTGCTCTTCTGAATCTTCTTCATGATTGTTTCCTCCTTAAAGGTTTATTGAGTTTGTAACTTCATTATAGCATGCCTTTTCAAATTTGCAACACTTTTTCACATTTTTTTCACAATTTTTCAAAATCTGCAAATCTGTTATGCGGCAGGATCTTCTGCAGGGGCCTCTGTGGGCGCAGGCTGTGATACAACTCTGCGTCCGTGGCCTACAACTGCATCGAGACCATTCTGGCTGAGCATCTGAGTGAACAATGCGTTAGACAGATATGAAGCGAAAGGTCTGCTCTGGAATCCCTGTACCTTGTCAGAACTGATGAGAACACCATTCCAAGAACTGTCAGGGTTAACAACAAAGTAAGGCATGCCGATAAAACCACCGGCAGTATCAACATTCTTGTCGCCCTTCCAAACAGCGTATCCTGCAGTCTTTGTCTCGCTGGAGATCCTGTTAGTAAGATCAGCACCGTAGAATTCTATCGAAGCTGTAAGTGTCAGATAACCATTCGTTGACTGTACATCAAGATTTGCAACCTTGATACAATCGGGATCCTTCTTTGCAATAGCACGGAGACCCTCGAGGAATTCATCATATCCGTAGTGATTATCGGGATCGTAGATACCTGTTCTTGCAATAATGTCCTGAATGACTGCAGTATCAACTGCTCCTGTCTCTGTTGTGAGAGAAGGTGTCGTGTTAAACTGAGTGATCTCATAACCGTCAGTTGATGCATATGTTATGTCAACACGTCTGCAGATAACAGAATCAGGGGATCTGGAACCGTCAGCGAGCTGAACGACATCCATGGGCACATCTGCAGATGTTACAGATGACATGAATCCAATCCCGTTTTCTTCCATTGTCTTCAATACGAACTGTTCGAGGTTCTCAGTCTTGATGTCGCTGATGAACTTCGCCTCGAGTTCGATGATGTGTCCCTTTACTTCATTGATAGCATTTTCAGTATCAATGTTGTTCTGCTTCAGCTGATCCAGATATTCCTTCTGCTGCTGAAGTGTAACGAGCTGTCCCTGGAGATCATCATATGCTTCGTTAAGAGTCCTGATACCAAAGAAGTATGCAAGGAAAGCTATAACGAAAAGGGCCAGCAGATAAATGATTGCTTTTTCACGTAATGATAAATTTGACATTTATTGTTCCCTCCTTTACTGTGCAGGCTGATCTGCAGGCGCCTGAGGTGCTGCATAGTAAAGCTTGATATCGATACTATTATTAGCCACACCGGTAAGTTCGTTTGCTGCGATGATGGAAGCAACCTGTTCTTCTGTAAGGTTGCCTGAACCTGTATCAACATTTGCAAGGTTGTATGTAACACCGGTCTGAGTATAAGTTGCGATGTCAGTGATAGAGTATGTATCGCCTACGTGGAATGTCTGTGTCTCTGTAGCTCCGAGGCTTACGAGCTGATCACCTGTTGACAGGTATCTTGAAACGGATACATATACATCCTGAGTCATGGCTCCGCCGATCTCGAAACTATAGTAGTTGTTGATACCGTTGTTGATGAAATCCTCAACCTTGCCTACTGTGCTGCCGTCAACACGGTTGATAGTACAGGAAACAGGTGCAGAGAATACATCTGAATCGTTCAGCATGTTGACCAGGTTCAATACACTGTAATAGCTGAATGAATAACCGTTGAAGTTGAGGCTGGACTTGCTCAGAGTGTAGTTCTCGATATATGTATCTGAAGGGATGGAATCCTTAAGAACATCAGGAATATCGAGGGGAACCTCACCTGACTTGTCAACGAGCTCTCTCATCTGGGAAAGAGCGTAGTAGTAATTGTTCTTGTCGTTGAGATCCTGCTGCAGTTCTGCTGCACGGGCCTCGAGGCCTGCATACTCTTCACTCTGGAGCTGATTATTAAGCTCGTTGATAGCTGCCTGAACGATGGCGTTCCTGATGATACCGTAAACAACGATGCCGACGATCGCTGCAACTACTACGATACCAACTACAACACCATAACCAAGGAATCTAGTCATCTTTGCCGCTGCAGCTGTAAAGTCGGCAAAGAAGTTCATATCACGCTTGGCAAAATCTTTTTTTGTACCTAAACTTGGCATTTTATAACTCCTCCTTAATCTTCACGAATGAGCGCGCCGCAGCAATTTACAAACTGAGGGAGCGTAAAATCTTTGGGACCTGCTACGGTGCTCAATGTGTTGAGGATCTCAACCTGAGTACCAAGCTGTCTTGAGAGTTCCTTATCGATCTTCTTGTAGGAAGCACCTGAACCATAGAGGAAGCATGTGCTGATACTGTCAATGTGGAACTTGGAGATAGAGAACTGTGCTGTTCTGTTAACTGTCTCTACAAGGCTCTTGAAGTATGCATTTACAGCACTCTGGAGTGTAGGGATCTCAGCAACTGTCTCGTGCCAAACGTCAACGTCCTCGATGGGGATCATTGCCTCAGAGTCAGACTTTGTGATGTTAAGTCTTCTTGCGAGTGAAGACTGCTTGTCTCCGCCGCCCTGCATCTTCTTGATGGATTCAGCAACCTGACGGATGTTGGAATGACCGAATGCAAGTCTTCTGGAAAGTACGGGGAATCCCTTGTCGAGAACGGTAACTGTTGTAGTTGTCTCAGAAAGCTCAACGAGGAGGAGAGTTGTCTGAGTGATGTTAACGTTGCCGTTGATGATTCCGGAATTGAACAGCTTTCTTACTGCGTTGGGGTTAACGTCCATTGCAACGGGAGTGAGGTCCATGTTCTTAAGGAACTCTCTGTATTCTGCAATGGTGTCTACAGGAACTGCAGTAGCTCTGATCTTGTACTTGGGAGCATTTGTCTCCTCATCAGTTGCATTTCCGTAGATGATGTAGTCGATGCTCATCTCACGGTTGTTGCCCTGACCCATGACTTCGTACTTAACCATATCCTTGAGCTGATCAGGCTTTGCCTTGGGGAGCTCGAGGTCTCTTGTGTGCATGAAAGCACCTTCTGTTGTGATGATGGCGCCTCTGTTCTTGATGTCGAGTCTGGCGATGGCGTGCTTAAGAGCCATGATAACGCCGAATGAGTCAGCGATGGCACCATCGTTGATAGCATCATTCTCGAGAGGTACGACTCCGACCTTGTCGAGTAAAATCAGGCCTGTCTTCTTGTTATATGTTCCTACAGCCAGTTTGATCTCAGAACTGGAGCAATCAATAACAAATTCGGATGAAGCCTTTCCTAAAGATGAAAAATCCATTATGTATCTCCTTTCAATTTAAAACTTAGATGTAAGATGCCATATTGAAGATCGGGATAGCGATACCGCCGACGATAAGTCCGACGATTACGGCCATAACGATGATCATTATAGGTTCAAGCGCTGATGTCATCTTTGTTGTTGCAGCATCGGCTTCATCTTCAAAATAATCTGCGGCTTTCTCAAGGATGGTATCAAGAGTACCAGACTCCTCACCGATAGCGGTCATGGCGTAAACCATGGGAGGGAACTCCTCAATACCCTTGATAGACTTTGACAAAGCTGCACCCTTCCTTATCTCGGTTCTCGCATCGGCGAGTTTCTTCTCGAGGATGATGTTATCGAGAGACTTTTCAGTGATCTCAACAGCCTGGAGGATCGAGATACCGGACTTAAGCAAGGTAGATACTGTTCTGGTGAACTGTGCAGTAGCTGTCATGGTGGTCATGGGGCCGACGATGGGGAGACGGAGCATGAGCCAGGACCACTGGTATGCACCCTTTGCTGAAGCTCTCCATGTCTTGAATCCGACAACCGCACCGATAATGACTGCAGCGTAGATGTACCAGAAATTTGTAAGAGAGTTACTGACTCCGATGATGAACTTCGTAAGTGCGGGCAGTTCACCGCCGAGATCAGCGATAGTCTTTGTGATACTGGGAACGAGGAATGTAAGAAGACCCCAGGATACTGCGAATGTAACGAAAGCGAGGATCTTAGGATAAACCATCGCGGAAGACATCTTGTTCTTAAGCTTCTGTGCCTTCTGGAAGTGTTCAGCCAAACGCTCCATAACTTCGTCCAAACGGCCGGATTCCTCACCGGCTGCGATCATACTGATCATGATGTTAGGTACAAGTCCCTGCTGTTCCTTAAATGCTTCGGACATTGTACGACCACCCTGGATCGATTCATAAACCTCACCAACGATCATCTTAGTATTCTTGGACTCAACCTGCTGATAGAGCATGTCCAGGGCTCTGATGATCGTAATACCTGCAGAAAGAAGTGAAGACAGCTGTCTCGTGATCAAAACAAGATCTTTTGTCTTGAGCTTCCTCTTGCCGCCGAAATTAAGAAATCCGGCACCCTTATCAAGTGACAACGAAGCAACAAACTTGCCTTCTGCACGGAGTTTTCTCGAAGCGTCAGCCATGCTGGCAGCATCGATAACGCCGGTAGAAGTCTTACCCGCTGCATCGATTACCTGATATTTGAAATTAGGCATTTCTTTACCCTCCTCTTAATATATTTCAAAGTAATTTATTCAATTACTGGAAATCAAGATCGCCGAACAGAGGACTGTTAGCAGGTCCTCCGACGTTATTGATATATCTCTTGAGATCATCGGGGAATCTGCATCTGGCGATGGCAGTATCTCTGGTGATGATCTTCCTCTTAACAAGCTCTGCGAGGTAGAAATCCAGAGGACACATACCCATCGACAAGCTGGTTGCGATGGTAGAGTCGATCTGATATGTCTTACCTTCACGGATATTGTTACGGATAGCATCGTTAGCGATCATGATCTCAAATGCGGCAACACGTCCGCCTCCGATCCTCTGAACGAGTGTCTGACAGATAACGGCAACGAGAACCGTACCGAGCTGTACTCTGACCTGATCCTGCTGATGAGGCGGGAATACATCGATGATACGGTTAACTGTATCAGCTGCTGACGATGTATGGAGTGTTGACATAACAAGGTGACCTGTCTCTGACGCGGTAATAGCCGTACTGATCGTGTCAAGGTCACGCATCTCACCTACGAGGATGATGTCAGGGTCTTCACGGAGGGCAGCTCTCAGAGCATTGGCAAATGAAAGCGTATCCTCGTGGATCTCTCTCTGGTTGATCATAGCTTCTCCGTGCATGTGGAGGTACTCGATAGGTTCCTCAAGTGTAAGGATGTGGCACTTCTTAACGCTGTTGACATGACCGATCATGGCAGCGAGTGTCGTTGACTTACCTTAACCCGTAGGACCTGTTACGAGGATGAGTCCACGGGGTCTTTCTGCAAGTTCCTTGAATATAGCAGGAAGTCCGAGCTTCTCACATGTGGGGATCTCGTTGGTGATGGTTCTGGCAGCGAGTGCAAAAGAACCTCTCTGCTTGTAGATGTTGCATCTGAAACGGCTGTAGTCATGAACGACATACGAAAAGTCGATCTCACCACGCTCGTTGAGGTACTGCTGTCTGGACTTGTCGATCATGGACTTGCAGAGATACTCTGTGTCTGCAGGCGTGAGGATCTGCTTGCTCAAAGGCATGAGCATACCGTCGATACGGATCATCGGAGGAAGTCCGACAGTGATGTGTGTATCAGATGCGCCTCTCCTGACTGCTTCGGCCAGGATAGCTTCCATTGTTAATGTAAAACCTTCTTCCACTTATATAACCTCCTGTTTATTATCCGTCGATCGAGTATGCAACTCTGTTCATCTCATCAACTGTTGAGATGCCTTCCAGAACGAGGGCCTTGGCAGAATCAAACAGCATCTGTGTTCCTTCTGATACGGCAAGGACTCTCATCTCTTCTTCGGTAGCACGCTTCTCAAGGAGCATCTTCATACCCTTGGTCATACAGATGATCTCATGGATAGCGATACGTCCCTTGTATCCTGAATCGTTACAATCAGAACAACCCTCGCCTCTGTAGAGTTTCTGTCCGGGTTCGAGCTTAAGCTGCTCCATGAGAGCTTCGTCAGGCTCATATGCCTTACGGCAGTTGGTACAGATCCTTCTGACGAGACGCTGAGAGATAACGCCGACTACAGCGGTGGATACCATGTAAGGCTCGATACCCATATCGATGAGACGGTTGATGGATGATACAGCATCGTTGGTGTGGATAGTACTGAAAACCAGGTGTCCTGTGATGGCGGCTCTCATCGCGATCTCAGCAGTCTCGCCGTCACGGATCTCTCCGACGAGGACGATGTCAGGGTCCTGACGGAGGATGGAACGGAGGGCTGATGCGAATGTCATGCCGGCCTTGGAGTTGATCTGACACTGGTTAAGTCCCGGGATACGGATCTCGACAGGGTCTTCTGCCGTGATGATATTCGTCTCCGGGGTATTCTTCTCTGAGAGGATGGTATAGAGCGTGGTCGTCTTACCTGAACCGGTAGGCCCTGAAACGAGACAAACGCCCTGAGGGACCTTTACGATCTTGTCGATGAGGGCGTTGTTATGGTCGCTTATACCGAGGAATTTTCTGTTAAGATTGCCATCGTTCTTGGCCAGGATACGGATAACCGTCTTCTCACCTGTGATACAAGGAAGGATGGATACACGCATGTCCACGGGTTCGCCGTTGATCTCTGTTCTGATACGGCCGTCCTGAGGGATCCTCTTCTCGGCGATATTCATACCGCCATGGATCTTGATCCTCGTCGTGATAGCGTCTTTAGCAGCGAGAGGGTTGCTCATTACTTCCTGCATTACGCCGTCGATTCTGATCCTGACCCTGACACGATCTTCCATAGGCTCAATATGGATATCTGAAGATCCTGCACGGATAGCATAATCGATCATTGAATTAACGAGCTTAACAACAGGTGCGGAGTTAACTGCATCGGACAGTTCGGCGTCAAGTCCCTCGAGTTCCTCTGACATATCGATGCCGAGCTCTTCGGCTGCCTGGGCTGCCTGTTCCTTACCGTAATTAACCTTAACTGCATCGAGGATGGAGCTCTTTGTCGCGAGCATGGGCGTTACGTTATATCCCGACCTGAACTGAAGGTCATCCATTATAAGGATGTTCATAGGGTCATCGATAGCAACAACCAGGTTGTCCCCGTCAAAACCTATCGGCAGTACACAGTTCTCAACACAATACTTCTCGTCGAACAATGCAGTCGCTTTGGGATCTATGTCGATACTCGTCAGGTCGATGATAGGATAATCATACTGACTGGATACGGCACGAAGGATGTCGAACTCCGACATCAAGCCCAAATCGACAATAACCTCACCGAGTCTCTTGCCTGTCTCCTTAGAATTAGTCAATGCTTCAGATAGTTCTGCAGCCGACAGGAAACCGCTCTCGATAAGGATGTCTCCTAATCTCTTCATACTTCCTCCTGATTAAAGGCCTAGCTTATTTATATTAAGACATTTATAGACCATAGGAGTACAGATAGGGACACCTATGCACAGTAAATGAGCCTAATATTTATCAAACTATATAACAAAATGACACATATTACAAGTAAATTTATGATATCTGACCATTAAACCCGTGACAAATTAGTGTATTTTAATAAAAACCTGTTTATGTTATATTACTGTTAGTTTACGGAGGTATCTGTCATTGGATTTTGTCGGCATCTATTACATCATAACGTCCACTTTGTTCGGGATCGTAATAGGCAGTTTTCTTAACGTCGTTATATACAGGGTCCCCGCAGGACGCACGATAGTAAAGGGTCACTCCATGTGCATGACATGCGGCCACAACCTGGCAGCCAAGGATCTGATACCGATAATCTCATGGGCAACCCTTAAGGGCAAATGCAGATACTGCGGGGCTCCCATCGCTTCCAGATATACCAAGATAGAGAGTTTTAACGGTGTGGTATTCCTGCTGGCCGCTCTGGGGTCTTTCAGATATGCGGCACTGGCGCTCATCATGCCGGGATACAATGTCCAGACTCTCTACATCCTTTATTCGGCAGTTTACTGCATCGCAATGTCCTGTGCCGTATCTGCCATGATGATCTACTATGATACAGGAAAGGGCTTTGCCGGACCTGCCGTCTGCTCGCTGATCCTCAAGGCCGCCGCAGTTGCTCTCCCCTTTATCTTCCCCGTGGAAACTTCTTCCGTCCTTACACAGATCCTGTTATCAGTACTCTCAGCCGGATGCCCAATAGCAGTTGCTCTTATCCTGTGTCTCGTATTAAAAAAGAAATATACCGCGGATGACCTGTTCATGGATCTGACCATTACGACGATCCCTTCTTACGGGCTGTTCTATTTCTTCGGGAGCAACATCATTCAGATAAGCATATTCTCCCTTCTCTACGGTGTAATGCGTGCATTGCTCAAGGGCACGTCAAAAGATAAGTATTCAGGGATAATTGCCGTCGTTTTCCTGATGGCAGTATGCCTTGTTCATACGGTATTAAGACTAATCGGAATCATTTGATCAGGAGGTTTATTTATGTCAGGTCACTCCAAATGGAGCAATATCAAGAGGAAGAAGGAAGCATCAGATGCAGTTAAGGGCACGATCTTTACAAAGATCGCCAAGGAGATAGCGGTAGCCGTCAAGGCAGGAGGCCCTGACCCGGACGGCAATTCCAGGCTCAAGGACGTTATATCCAAGGCAAAGGCTGCCAACATGCCCAATGACAATATCAACAGAGCCATCAAGAAGGCTGCAGGAGCAGGAGAAGGCGATGACTACGAGGAGATCACCTATGAGGGTTACGGTCCCGGCGGAGTTGCCGTCATGGTAAAGACCCTCACCAACAACCGCAACAGGACTGCTGCAGACCTGAGGCACATATTCGACAAGAACGGCGGAAACATGGGTGTTTCCGGCAGCGTTTCCTTCCTCTTTGAGGAAAAGGGAAGCATCCTCATCTCCCGCGAGGATTTCGAGGATGAGGATCAGGTCATGATGGACAGTTTAGACTGCGGAGCAGCAGATTTCGATCCCGAGGAAGAATACTACGAGATCACCACGGATCCCGATTCATACTATTCAGTCAAGGAAGCCCTCGAGGCGAAAGGATATACTTTCGTTGATTCCAGCCTCGGACCGGTTGCAACTACCCTCACTACCGTAACGGATGAGAATACCATCGCCGCTCTCGAGAAGATGTTCGACATGATGGAAGAGAACGAGGATATCCAGGATTATTTCCACAGCTGGGATAACTGATCTCCAGGGTTGTTTATATGGCTAATACTCCGGGCGACATGTCAGGCAATGAAGTAAGACGTACTCTTTTTCCTGAGTTGCGGGATACTCTGCGCCGTTTTGACAGGAGCCCTTCACCGTCTGCCATAACAAATGACATCGAACATAATGCCGATAAGATACTGGCCAGCGAACAGCTCACCAGGGAGGCATTATCAAATATTGCGGTGGTCGCCTTTGTAGGTCAGTCCGGAACAGGCAAGAGTACCAGGGCGATCAAGGTTGCAGGAGAGAACGACATCTACTACATAATAGATGACGGCCTGCTCATCAACGGAAGCCGCATCGTTGCGGGAACATCTGCAAAGAAAGCCCCCACCAAGATAGAATCCGTCAGACAGGCGATCTTCGTGGATCCCACCAGGTCGGCTGTCATGAGAAGAGCCCTGGTGGAGAACATGCCCAAAGCTCTCATGATCCTGGGAACATCCGATTCGATGCTGGAGAAGATCTGCAATAACCTCTGGCTCAACCAGCCTTCGATGCTCATCAGGATCGAGGATGTTTCGACTGAGGAGGAAAGACGTCTGGCCAGAAACACCAGGCTGTCCGAGGGTATGCATACCATTCCCGTCCCCAGCATGGAGATTAAACACGAGTTCTCCGGATATTTCTCCGATCCATTCAGCATATTAAGGCAGAGGATGGACAGGGAAAGAGGCATAGCTCCCGTAGCTCCGGAATCAGAAAGAACGGTCGTAAGGCCCACATTCTCATCACTGGGATCCTACTCCATATCTGACGAAGCCCTGCTGGATCTGATCAAGATAGTAGTAAAGGACATTCCCGGCATTGCCGAAGTTACATACTTCCGCAGCGAGAAGAAGACATATGGTGTTGCCATAACCATCAACATATCGCTGTATTACGGATTCGACTCCCAGAAGGTGCTGTCTGAAGCCCAACAGAGAGTCGGTGCCGCAGTAGAGGAATTCACTTCCATAACCATAACTGAAGTCAACATCAAAGCCGACAGGCTCATCCATTCAGGAGGCAGATGATGGAAAAGATCTACATGATACCCGTTAACGATGCATATGCAGCAGATTGCGACTGCCCGCTGTGCTTCCTGTACAACAAAGCCGAAACCAACGAACTCGATTACTACCTGGGTCCATCTCTGATGGAACCTGATAACAGGAAGCTTACTAACAGGACAGGCTTCTGCCCCGAGCACTGGGGCAAGCTCAACAGGAGGGAAGCTAACAGGCTCGGCCTGGGCCTGATGCTCCACACACATCTGAAGGATGTAAATGAGGATATATCCAGGAGCATCGAGAGCGCTATCCCCGGCAAGGCATCCCTGTTCAAGGGCAGGAGCGGTGACTATAAGTCAAAGCTCAACGAAGCAGCAGACAAGATCGATGCCAGGATCGGGCTCTGTCCCATCTGTGACAAGATCAACACATCAATGGGACATTACCTGGGAGTAATAACCTATATGTTCAAACACGACAGTGAATTCAGGGATAAGTTCATAAATGCCAGATCTCACTGTCTACCCCACACTGCCATGCTCCTGAGGGAAGCTGCCAAACTCTCTCAGAACGATGCGGCAGATTTTGTTTCTGCACTATATGAGAACGATAAGAAATATTTCGAACCTCTCATCAACGATGTCGAATGGTTCACTCTAAAGTTCGATTACAGGAACAATGACAAGCCATGGGGCAATTCCAAGAACGCATTGCAGAGATCCATGAGATTCCTTGCAGCAGACAGGAGTGATTTCGATGAAAAACAATCCCCAAACAAAAAGTGAACTGGCTTTCGAAGTTGATGAAGAATATGAACTGATGCTCGATGATGACAGCAGATCCGTAACTGTCCTGATAAAGCATGACTACTATTCTTCAGATTCAGATCACGGCAGATCGCTCATGAAGACCATGCTGGAAGGTCTGGAAGGAAACGCTTGCATTTCAGGAATATTGATCGTGGATTCCGGGGTAAAGATCCTGTCCGGGGATAACGACTGCTTTTCATATGTCAAGGATCTTGCAGACCAGTTGGAACTGACACCCTTGGTATGTTCTGAAAGCCTGGAGGTGTATGGCATTGCTGCTCCGGAATATGTTAAGGCGGTCACTACAGCTGAGTTTATGTCTGAAGTGATCGGGGCAGATCATCTGATCGTGATCGAATAAGATCACTCAATTGAAACAAGATAAGAAAAGACGCCTTCAGTTGAAGGCGTCTTTATTGTTCACTGCCGTGTCAGCTGATATCAGTTGTAGTAGTAGATGATATCAACGATCGAGAATCTCGTTTCAACATTCTCATCAGTCAGGTTTGCTCCGAGGCCCGGATTAGCGGGGTACGGGATCGTACAGTTATTGGAGTTGTTCTTGATGAAGAAGTTGTTAGCTTCAAGTCTGCCGTATACGTAGTTGACGTTATGATACCAGCGGATAGTCGACTGAGTCGTGGATTTATCAGGATTATACAGACCGATATTTGCTTCGATAATTGCCTTGCCGGCAGTACCGTCAGCGTCGGCACTTCCAAGACCGCCAATACGGAATTCATTATTCTTGACACCTACGATGAAGAGCATATCCTGCTGCTTGCCATTGTAAACAGGTGATCCGGAATAATCAGGCTTACCGGTACTGTCGTTATACTTAACAAGCGTCTTGAGTGTAGTAGCTCCGTCTATTGCAGTGTGGCATTCATCTGCTGTTTTATAGCTCAGGCAACTTGCTGATACAAATCCTGTGCTGTAGATTCCGGAATCAACATTTGAACATGCATCAGTATAGAGGTTTACACCGGGCAGCATAACAAAGTAACTGGATTTTCCCTCATAGATGTTCTTAGAAGTATTCTTAGTGCCATTGACAAATACGAATACACAGCCATGAAGTTCATAAGTGCTGCCGAAATAGATCGTATACTTTTTCTGAGCATCGAAGAAGAAATACTGTATTGCATCACGTTTGAATCCGGAAGCTGCAGTATCATTCCAAACCTGTTTGCCGCCCTGAATAACGTATGTACCTGCGGGGATGGTATCACCATAAGTATCATACTCATAGGTTTCTATGAACTTATTGCTCGTCATAGGTGTTACACCGGTGGGGGCTTCATCCTTGATACCGAATGTTTCTAAAGCACTCTCGGTAGTAGGGAAGGAATCAGAGAAACCCTTTGTATCGGTGTATCTGCCGTTCATATAGTTCTTAAGCTGATTCTTAAGAGTGTCATTCCAACGTGTATTGTTGTTGTATGAAGTTTCCCATGTTGCGGGAGTATATGAGCCCGTATTCTTGGCATTTGTTGAAGTCCATGAATAAGCAGTACCATTTGACGATGTGACTACAGCCATTATTCCGCTCGTACTTGCAGTATTCCAAACAGAATTCAGCTTACCGCTGACAGCACTACCATTGGCAACACGGTTAAGGAAAATCCAATTTTTGTAATTATAATCCTGCGCTATACCGCCATCATTAGCAAATGCATTTGCCGTGCTGGTGCTGCTGTTACCGATGAAGATGACGTTTCCTTCTACTGCTGCACCTGAGTCGTTAGTTGTTGCCAAATACTGTGCATAATCACCAAGGAAGATCATGTCGCCCTTGAACTTTCTGCCGTTACCGCTGTATGTTACAGCATGCTCACTGTCCTTACCGATGAATACAGCAGACGAGAACCACTGTCCATCAGCTCTGGTATTTGACATCGTCACAGGTCCGTTGAGAACAAGGTAGTTATCATCAGCATCAGCAGGAGCATTGGCGCCGAAGTCCATATTGTTGAACTGGAGATGATCACCGCCACCGAAATGGAAAGGTGTGGACATCAGAGGATCTCCTGTTTCATCTTCAGGAACTCTGAGGATCATGCGGACATTTTCCTTTGCTGCACCGATCTCAGTCTCGAAGTCGACCCAGATCAGTTCATCTGTCTTAGCCTTGACCGTGACAGTAGTACGGTTGCCTGCAGTACCTGCCATGCCGGGAACTGCAGGGGAAGCTGTCAGATTGATAACCGTTCCCGCGGTTCCGGGAGCTCCGGCCCATGTCTTTAACGTTGAGTCGAGGATCTCCTGCCTGTTCAGTGCCTGCCAGAAAGCCTCAGACGCTGAAGTAACAGTAAGTCTCGCCTGGCTCTGTTCTGTATTGGTATACAGACGGTTTCTCGTAGAAGTCGTGAGAAGCAGGGCAGCCGAGATGAAGATCATGGCCATAGCAAGGATCAAGAGTACCAGCAAAAGCATGATACCTTTCTTACTGCTTTGCTTATTCAATCTTGTCATATGAAGTACCTTCCCTTCGTATGTATAGTTCGCCTATTTATATTTATGAGCTAATTGTAAAGCATCCCAGTTCAAATTTCAACAAAAGATTTCTAAAATAATAACTTTTTTTGCATAATTTGTGAACAATTTGTTAACAGCCTTGTTCACTATCATCTGTTTTTTCTTCTTTGGGCTTGCCTTCGACGCCGAATTTATCATATTCTTCCCTCTTGCAGGCTACGAGATAGTAGTCATTCTGGGTGGCGAGCCTGAGGACTGATGAGGCGTAATAATCCCCGTCCCTGTTCTTCTTGACCCTGCTCCTGGCAAAGAACTCTCCATGGTTGGGACAGTACAGAAGAGCATATTCCGATTTCCTTATCCTAAACGATGGAATCTTATTATTAAATATACTTCCACATATGGGGCACTTTTTCCAGAATGCCCTGGTTCCGGCAAACGCCCTGGACTGGTCCTTGACGGCGCTGCCGACCATAGTAAATTCACTGACGATGTCGGGATCAACGGCGGAGCTGGATACTGCAGACAGCACCTGGGCCGTCTTGTTATGTTCGAATATCTTCTCGAAGATCCTGCCTGTATAGATAGCATCGGCAGTGGCGGAATGGAATCCTTCGGTCTTTTCTATGGAATAGTAGTCAACGGCGAATTCAACGCTCCTCTGCTTGCCTCTCTCCCCTCCGAAAAGTGAGAATACAGGCTGCAGATCCAGGAAGAACACATGGAGGTCATCGTCCATGTCGAAGAACCTCAGGTTCTGCTTGAGCATTGCGGGATCTGAGTTTCCCCAGCCCACCAGGATCTGTGCACCGCCCATGAACTTCTGGAACCTGTCATATGCCTCCTCGAAAGGTATGCCCTTTGCCAGGTCCTGATTAGTCTTGTTCGTGACTTTCTTGACGTGATAGTGGAGCTTGGTGTACATGACAGGCTTGATGTTTACGGAAAAAGTGCCTGCCATGACCGGCATGCCGCTGTCATAGACATACTTTACGGCGCCGATCTCAATGATCTCGCCTGTGAGGGAGGAAACGTCGAAGTTATATTCCTTGCCATATATGGGCTGGTTCCATTCCATGTCGAAGACAACAAATTCGGTTCCGTCCTTGATGTGGAAATTAAGCATAGTCCTTCCTCCTGTCCTTCTTTATAAAGACAAATGCAGCACACACCGCAGCACCTGCCAGGGCCGATAAAGTACCATAGAGCAGACTGTTGTCCGCTCTCTTTAATTGTACTACGGATCCTTCCTCAATGCTTGACGGATCAAAAGAAAGCCTGCCCAGGAAGGAATATGTATCTGCCCTCCTGCCGTCGACGGTCACTGTGATGCCGCCGTCGTAGGGGATTCCCGTGATCACGGTGCTTTCTGCATATATCGGACCTGTTATGGTAAACCTGCCGTCTGATATCCTGCCCGCCCTGTCAGTGAACTCTGCCAGGATCTGTTCGTCCACGGTATAGATACCGAATTCTGACACCTGATCCATCTCATCGGCATATAAAGACACCTCAAATGAGTCTTCCCTGCCCCTGATCTCCTTTATGAAGGGAGCCTCAAAAGCATCCTCGCTCCCGGGGTCATCCAGATCGTAGTTCAGGACGGCGCATTCGGTGTGACCTGCAAATCCTGATGATATGAACAGGCGGAAGCCCTCGTAGTTATCCACACCCAGTACGAGCTCGCTGCCTTCCCCGGAGATCCTGTATCTATATCCCTCCGAATATTCAAAGCCGTTATTCACCAGCTCCTCCGTAAAGAAAGGGGTAAATATCTCACCGATCATGAGCCCCGATGCCATCCGGTTGACGGATGAAGCTACCGAATCCCCGGATACAGGACTGAACTGATCCCTGTTAAGGAGCACATAAGAATCCTCATCCCCAAGGATGGGGATAACACCGTCCACGTCAGTAATTACCGATTCATCTGTCTTTCCGGTCTTGTATTCGCAAATCCTGTAATCTGCTGGATCCACATCAGACATCATGAAGACATAGGACACATTGGCCGTCACTGCCAGGATGCTTACTATGGCCCAGCAGATCCTGCCTCCACGTGAGGCCTTACTGCGCTCGTGGATCAGGAAGCACGTAACTGCAACGGCTGACAGGAAGGTCATGAACAGCTGGTAGTTCATGAATCCGTATATGTTCTCAGAGCTGTTCGCGATCACCAGCACCGCCAATATGATAAATCCGGACCCGTATATCAGCGACACCTGAGCCCCCTTCATATAGTCCAGTGACATTACCGCAGATATGATGACAAGGACTGCCAGAACGCCGATCCTCGATGAGATATACACATAAGAAGGGACGAACAGGGACAGTATCCTCTCGATAGGGGAATAAGAGACCGATGCATATATGAATATCATGATCATTCCCAGGGTCGCCTTTATCCTCAGGGGAACCTTTCTGTTCAGGAACAGCATTATTATCAGCGCCATTGTGATGATGCCCGTATAGACTGCAGGAACATAGCTTTCCCTGGATGTTACAGCCATCCCGCTGGCGGCGTTGGAGATAAGGTCAAAGAGCTTGTAATTGACCTTGCCGTTCTCAAAGAGCTTTTCCGGGAATCCGGAAATGTTCATTGCGTGGAGCCTGGGAACGTTTACGATCCCGGATATGAGGATCCCTGAAACGCCCAGCAGTGAGGCCTTAAGGGAACTTACTGTTATGTCGTAGATCTCACCATGCCAGATGCATGATGAGTAGATCGAAAATGCGAGGATCGCGATAAGCCCTGTCAAAAGTCCGGGAAGGCCTGATAGAGAAACAAGGAAGCTGAAGAGGACTATCTTCAGTTTATTGCCGGTATCAAGGTCTGCCGTTCCGTCATACAGGGCTCCCGCCAGGAATGGCAACAGGATCATCAGGTCCATGCCTGACACGCTTCCGGAGGCACCGAGGCATACTGAACTTACGCCGTACAGCACGGAAAAGAGCACCTTGAAATAGGGTGCGGCACCGAACCTGCGTTTCAGGAGGAGGTACATGGAAAACCCCGCCAATCCGAATCTCAGGAAAAAGGCGGTCATGAGAAGGATCTCCAGAGATCTTCCTTCCAGAAGCAGTGCGGGAACCGTAAAAGGATCCAGGTATTCCGTAATGAGCACGGTAATGCTGTCAGGATCCCCGCTGCGGTAGCTCTCTATCACGCCTGTTTCCTCAGTTACGGCTGATATCAGGTCCTGATCCGCTTCTTTTCTCCTGAGGGTAGCATCTACGGGAAGGATCTTGCCGGGTTCTATCTGTGCAGCCATATAGGCGGCAAACACAATCAGTGCCGGCAGTACGAATGCCAGGAATAACGGGAGATATGACCCGGCAGATTTCTTAGTCAGGAGTCTCATCTAAAGCAGCCTTCTTCTTGCCGAGGACTTCGGTTAATACTGAAATGCCTGCTATTGCAGCCAATGAGCAGAGCGTCACGATGATGCCTATGTCGAATCCCTCAGGACTATAGGACAGGTCGATGAAATGCTTGCCTTCCGGGATCTCCAGAGCCAGGAATGCATCTCCTATGGGGACTATCTCTGCCTCGGCTCCGTCAACTCTGGCGGACCAGCCTTCGGAATACGGAATGGTCGTGAACAGTATGCCGTCCCGCTTTGCCTCGATGATGCCTGACAATGTGGTAGCAGTGTAATCTGTTACCTGCAGCTCTTCATCGTTAAGACAGCTTAAGGCATCCCTGAGGTTCTCATCCGTCATCTCATATCCATAGACAGACAGGGAGGAACCGGGGTTGGCGGAGTATCTGACGTTGAGCTTGACGGGCTGCCCCTGGTATTTGCCGAGACAGATCGTCTGATAGCTCCTGATCTCGTATGAGAACTCATCGCTGCCGTTTGTTACCGTAACGTTTCCTCCGCATGTTGCGTTCACATATACATAGAGGTCCGCACCGATATCGGCACCATCAACCTCCACGGTAAAGTTCGGATTTTCAGATCCGGGGATGACCGTATAGCCCAGGGTGGTCCCTGCCAGGGAAGGAGTCGTCATCTTCTCTGACTCCTTTGCCTTAAGGATTATGGGGGTATAGCAGTCGTTATCTGCTCCCATTGCCCTCACCCATTCATTTGTCTTCTCGAAAGCATTGCTGTTATCGAAATCAGGCTGGTAGGTTACGATCTCATAATCTGTCATGTAGCCCAGGGCAAGGGCATCAGGATTGCTGTATATGGTGATGTCGCCGTCATTCCTCAGCTGGTCAAACACCTTTGGGACGGCCTCGGTATTTTCTATCGTGATCAGGTTCCTGACGCCGAACAATGAGGCTGTGAGCCTGGTCATTCCGGCATTTCTGAATCCGTTGATGCCGTTATTATGGAAACCGAAGTTGCGGTTATATTTAACGAAGTTCTCCCTGACCGTCGAGGAAAAGATGGACATTCCCTTGACATCGTAGATGGACTGGATGTTGCATATGTGGTTGGGATAAAGCTCAGTCCTCTCGAAAGACTTGTGTCCTTCTGTACCCTCCACCGATTCGACGTACTGATGGATCTCCCGGTAGTTCTTGCCGAAGAAGCTGTATCCTACAAAGCCCTCATTCTTGGTAACGAGAGCGATGGAGATGATGCTGCCTGCCAGGGTCTCGATCAGGATGGTAGCCGTCAGCATGGTCTCGCAATAGATCATGGAGCGCTTCTTGTCTGCTATGACCTTAAGTGCGATGCCCTGAACGATGAGGAAGAGCAATGTAAGGCCTATCTGGATATATCCCTCGTCACCTTCACCGAACTTCTCATAAAGGATGAGAAATACCACAAAGCCTGCAGTTGCGGTCCCCAGAGCCCCCTTGGGGAGCTTTCTGAGCCTCCTGATGGTGAGGAATGCTACAAATACGATAACGAAAGGCATCAGGAAGGATTCCCTGTACGGGATCTGGTTGGGGAAATGCATTCCGTGCCAGATATAGTTCAATGTCCTGTTGGTAAAGCTGAGATATAAGATCCCCAAAAGGATACCGAATCCGAACTTGTGCCTGAGTCCGATCCCCGATTCCTTCGGGAGTATGAAGAACAGGGGCAGGAGTATCACCATGATGACTCCGCAGTGGACATTGGCCATGCCATCCCTGATGGCCGGGCTCGCCGACACCAGGAACCTGCCCAGGAAATCGAAGAGGTTTCCGGTAAGGTTATAATCCACGGGGAATTCCCCGTTCGTTGCGGAGCAATGCTGGAGTATCAGATATGTAGGTAGGGTTATGGCAGCTGTGGCAAGGCCTGCTATGAGGCTGGCAGAACCGAATTTTCCCGCCGATATCAGGAATGTCTTTACAGACAGACGGTTCCTGATCGTCTTGTCCTTTGTGGGGACAAAGAGCGTGATGTAGTAGACCGGTGCGAAGAGCACCAGGAACAGGCACAGGAAATAGCCGGAGAAATAGTTGCTGGCGATCGCTGCAGCCAGAGATACCATATAGAGCCACCAGCTGTTGTTCAGGAACAGCCTCCGAAGGCCTATGCAGATCAGAGGCAGGAAGATCATGGCATCGCACCACATTATGTTCCAGAAATCGGTGACGAACCACCCGCAGAGCGCATAGGATATTCCGAATATGACCGTTATGTTATCGAGCCTGCCCCCATCGTTCTCCTTGAGGAACTTCGTCATGCAGAGTGATGAGAGTCCGGCCCTCACTGCCGTTACAAGCTGGATGAACACGGGCATGGTCTTGGCCGTAAAGAATATGCAGAATATGTTCAGTGGGCTGGCAGTATAGTTGGCAAATGCCGCATAGTACTCACTGCCCAGGCCGTCATTCCATGAATAGAACAGGCTCTGCCCGGACAGGATCTTGTTCCTGAACTGGACGAGATAGGGGGCATACTGATGGTAGAGATCCACAGTGAGCATCGTCCTCTTGCCGAAGGGATAGCATCCGAGGATCGCAAAGGCCGTTATGACGGTCAGCATCGGGAATAAGAAAGAGAGAAGATACTGGGGGAGCACATCGCCAATGTTACGTTTTTGTAGCAGATTTGCCTCTGTTTTGACTGAATCTCCAAGTTTCTTCATATATTAATATAAATGCCTTTCGAATTTAACATAAATAAAGTTATAATCAAACGAGATAATAATAACATAAATAAAGGTGGAATATGGGTCTGAAACTCAAAATCATCGCCAACCCCTCCTCAGGCAGGGAAATGGCGAAGATAAACATAGAAGACATGCTGTCCTACATGGTGACACAGGGTAAGGTCACCAGGGCAGACATCTACTATACCGCAGGCCAGGGCGATGCCAAGACATTTGCCATGAACACCGATCAGGAGGAATACGACTACCTCATCGCCGTCGGAGGGGACGGCACCGTAAATGAGGTCGTATCCGGTCTCATCACCGGCGGAGTAGATATCCCGCTGGCCATCTACACCTCCGGAACTGTAAATGATTTCGCCACCAGCATCGGCATGCCCACCACGCCATCTGACTTTGCCAGGATGCTGATGGACCCCACCTTTAAGAGAGTCGACTGCGGCAAGATCGGAGACGAATACTTCCTAAACGTTGCCGCAACTGGCCTCATGACCGACATTTCATACAAGGTCCCCAGCGATCTCAAGACCGCATTGGGACCTGCCGCATACTGGATATCTGCCCTTAAGGACATACCTACCATGGGCAAGACGATCCCTCTGACGATCAAGTCGGATGGCAAGACCATAGACGTTGAAGCGCTGATGCTGTTCGTATCCAATACCACCAGCGTCGGAGGATTCAGGAAGCTGATGTCACTGGCCGATATCTCGGACGGTGTGCTGGACGTACTGGTGGTAAAGAAGATCGACCCCACGGACATCGTTCCTCTCATGGCACGTCTGGCCGTCGGAGATCATCTCGACAGCAGCAAGGTGATCTACTTTCAGTCTGATAATATATATCTGGAAACGAGAAGCAACCAGGAGACCGTACTGGATATCGACGGTGAGAAAGGACCGTCGCTGCCTGTTACGGTGGAATGCATAAAACAGAGACTTAATCTTATAATCCCTACTGAGGAGGCTTAAAAAGTGAACGAAGAAGAAAAGAACCTGTCCCCGGATGTTCTGGAGACACCTGAAGATATAACGGGTCTGGAGACCATGCCCGCCTCTGCCCAGGCGGATGAGATCATAGACAATTCCAGGGACGAGGTGGACATCAGCCTGGAAGACCCTGAGCACGCCGCAGCAGGCACCAGGAAGCGCAACAGCGGACTGGCACTGGTCATCCTGGGCGTGATCGTAGTCCTGCTGGCCATCGCAGCCACCATATTCTACGATGCAGGAGGCAAGGAAAAGCTCGAAAGCCCCCTCACCATCCACGGCAATGCCATAAGCAGTGCTGATTTCTCATTCATGTACCACTACACCATGATCGAGGAAGGCATAGACCTCTTTGCTGCAGATACTGAGCAGCTCCTGTCATCCCCCTACACGGACGATGACAAGTACAGTTCATACCGCAACTACTTCCTGGACTACACCGCCCAGAGGATGCAGACAGTTGAATTCCTCTACGACGATGCAACATCCAAGGGACTTAACATCGAGAACAAGCATTACGAGCGTGCCGAGGCATATATCAGCTGGCTCAGGACACAGGCAGACCAGCTGGGCGTATCTCTGGACACATATATCAAGGGCGTATACGGCAGCCAGGTGGACGAACAGACAGTCCTCAACTACCTCGCCAAGAAGTTCTTTACCGATGACTATGCTGACGGAGCCAAGATCGAGGAGCTCTCAGCTACGGATGAACAGGCCCAGGAGGCATACGAAAACGACCGTAATTCCTACGATTACGTTAACTACAAGATCCTGAGGATCGCCTACGAGCAGCGTGAGCAGGCATTCGTCGATACGGCAAATCTCCACGCTGAGCAGATAATAACCGATATGGCCGGCGACCCCGACACATTCGAGAGCTGCGCTGCAAAGTACTTCTCCGGAAATGCCGCAGAGGCACTCCAGGTGGAGAACTACACCCTCGTCTCAGACTGCAGGTACGGCGATTTCACCCACGATGAATTCAGGGACTGGCTCTTTGGCGTTGACCGCCAGAGAGGCGATGCCACCATATTCAGCGATTCAGACGGATTCCCGATCATACTGGTATTCGTCGACCGTCAGAAGCTGTCTGATCACCTGAGAGACGTGCAGATCGCACACATCGTATCCCTGCCCGACGAATCAGGAAACAGCAACATGTCCCTTACACAGTCCCTGGCGCAGGAGATCTACGAATATGTCGACGACGTTGACAGCTTTGCCGAGGTCGAGAACCTCCACAATACGGAAGTCCTGGAAGGCCGCCTCATCGTTACCAGAAGCCAGATGACATACCCCGACCAGTACTCTGAGGAGATCAGCAACTGGATATTCGCCTCCGAGAGAACGGCAGGAGACAAGACGATCATCGAGAAGGACGGTGACTTCTACGTTATCCTCTTCATCGAGGAATCACCCAACGGCGAGTGGTATGACAGAGTAAACAGCTTTGTCAGGATGAACAATTACAAGGAATTCCTCGACGCGAAGAAGGCTGAGTACACATACGAATTCGACCAGAACGGGCTGACATCCATCAGGGATGTACCGTAATACCGGTTCAGACCATAACTGAAAGCAAAAAATATCCCGTACCAGTTTTCCGGTACGGGATGTTTATTTGTTCTTTAAAGTATCATCAAACGGATGTGATCGCCAGGACCAGAGCTGTTCCGAACGATATCAACATAGCTATGACCAGTATCACAGCTATTACCTTAACGCCTCTGCTCTGTTTCTGTCCTGCCATATATACCTCTCTCAATAACCTTTATTTCCTGGCGCCGAAGACGTCAGTACCGTTATCATCACTGTCATCAGTCTCTTCAGTAACGGTATTGGATGTATCATAACGGGAACTGTCACCTATGGTGAGCTCGCATTCGATCTGCTGACCGTCACGCTCCACTACGAATGTCAGAACATCTCCGACACTGTGGGCGTCCCGCACATCAATGATATCACTGGATGCGTTAATTGCAACACCGTCAATGGAAATGATCCTGTCTCCGATCCTGATGCCTGCCTCGTCTCCGGGGCCGTTCTTGACGTATTCATAGACATAAACGCCGGGCTGGGCTCCGTAGTATGCGCCCTCGGCTACAGTAACGACTGAAACGCCGAAGTAGGGCCTGTTTACCACCTTGCCGTAATTGATGATCGATTCGATGACAGGCTTTACCTCATCGATGGATATGGCATATCCCAGACCTTCTGATGAATCCTTGATCTCCTTGGCGTTGATGATGCCTATTACCTCACCAAAGGAATTGATGAGAGGTCCGCCGCTGTTGCCTGAATTGATGGCAGCATCGGTCTGGAGCACCTTGAGCTGATATCCGTTATGGCTGAGGGTCCTGTCGAGGGCAGATACGACACCCGTTGTTACGGTGCCCTGGAGCGTTCCCAGTGCATTACCTATCGCAACCACCAGCTCACCGGTCCTGAGATCGGATGAATTTCCCAGCTTAACATGATCGTATGTCCTGCCTGACTTAAGCTTGACTACGGCACAGTCCGTCTGCTCGTCAGATCCTACTACCTCGCAGGGAATGTATTCGTCACTGCCGGGAAGGACTGCGCAGAGCGAAAAGTTATTATACTCCTGCAGGCTGTCCACAACATGGGCATTCGTTACTGCATAACCATCCTCGGTAATGATGAATGCTGAACCTGCAGATACATTTCTCTCGGCACCGTTTACGTTGCCTCTGATGTACAGGGACGCTGTTGCTGGGCTCACCAGATCGACGATGTCCGTTACGCTCAGCCTTGTCTTGTCCTTGGCAGAAACGCCTGCTGCTTCCTCGATGGAGAACCAGGGTTCCGGCAGATCTTCGGTACCGGCGCTCACTTCATGGGCATCAGATGAGGATGTGCTGCCCTCAGCAACGTAATTCATATTGCCCGTCCTGCCAGTGTTGAGCCTGAAGATATAGACGGTCTGTATGGCCGAGAAAATGAGGCTGCCCGCCAGAAATACTGCCAGGAGTGCGATCAGAACGGTGTTTCTCCTGTTCGCTCTTTCCAGTTTTTTATACTCATTGTTTTCCGACATGTTGTTCACCTTCTTCTTTTTTGACTGTCAGCAATAATATATCTCTGAAGCTATTATATTTTGTGGCAAAAATAGATCAAATCATAGTCAAATCAAAGGGAAATCTCCCTGCCCCTGATCAGCACTTCGCCTATCTTGTCGATAAGTGCCACACCGCCTGTTATATCAGTAACGGCAGATGAGATCCTGTCCAGGTCATCTGCGGAGATATCCACGATGAACCTGACATCCTGGAGGTATACGGTGTCCTTGATCTCGCATGGCAGGTTCATGAGTTCGAACCTCAGCCTGTCAGAGAGCTGATAAGGCACTGTTATCCCGATGCTGATCCCCTTTACCAGTTCCACGGGATGTGAATCCGTCAGGGCCAGTTTGGCGCAGTCCGTATATGCCCTGACCAGTCCTCCCTTGCCCAGGAGGATCCCTCCGAAATACCTGGTGACCGCAACGGCAACGTTTGTTATGCCCGCCCTGTCTATGAGGGTCAGGATCGGCATTGCCGCAGTTCCCTGGGGCTCGCCGTCGTCGCTGTATTTCTGCATGAACTGATCCCCGGAGACTCTCCAGGCATATACCGTGTGCTTTGCGTCGGGGTATAAGTCCCTTTGTCCGTCCACGAACCTTATTGCGCTGTCAGGATCATCGGCCCTTACGGCCGCACCGATAAAGACTGACTGTTTTACCTCAGTCTTCGAATGGCCTTCGGAGGACAAAGTGATGATGGAGCTCAATCAGGTAAGCTCCTTGTATTTCTGATAAGCGGTCATGAGCAGGGATTTGTCCTGGCTGTAGGTTATCTTGTCCAGGGCCTCCTCGACCGGGAAAAAGCAGCTGTCCATTATTCCGTCCTCTTTGTCAGGAACGGTCTCATCAGACTCAGCGCTCATAACAAACCATGAGATGTTATTGTGAACGGGCTTCCTCCTGGTGATGGAATAGAACTCATAGCTGGTCTTGCCCGCCGGTGCCAGGACCCGTGCCTCTACTCCCGTCTCAACGGCTACTCTGGATGTTGCTGCCGCCTTAACGCTGCCTCCCTGGGGAACAACGCCCTTGGGAAAGCTCCATTCGTGTTTATCGTTCAAGATGAGGAGCACTTTGTCACTGTAAAAAACAAGTCCTCCGGCACAATTTCTGATCACCATATGTCAATTCCTCAACTTTTCTGCCGCGGATCCCGATTAATTAGATTTTATCACAGTTGAATAAATAATTGTTTGATAATAGAATAAAGTGTATTTATTAGAGCGGAGGCATTACATGTTAGACATCAAGCTTTTGAGGAATGATCCGGATATCGTAAGAGAGAATATCAAGAAGAAATTTCAGGACGATAAGCTCCCTCTCGTAGACGAGGTTATCGCATTAGATAAAGAGTACCGTGAATCCAAGACCAGAGCAGAATATCTGAGGAGCCAGAGGAACAAGATCAGCAAACAGATCGGCTTCTTCATGGCCCAGGGCAAGAAGGAAGACGCCGAGTCTGCCAAGGCCGAGGTCAAGGCAATGCAGGACGAGCTCGAGCAGCTCTCCGCAAAGGAGACTGAGCTGTCTGACCAGATCAGGAAGATCATGCTCGTCATCCCTAACATCATTGATCCTTCCGTACCCATCGGCAAGGATGATTCAGAGAATGTGGAGATCGAGAGGTTCGGCGAGCCCTTAATTCCGGATTTTGAGATCCCCTATCACGTCGACATAATGGAAAAGCTGAACGGCATCGATCTGGACAGTGCGAGAAAGACCAGCGGCAACGGATTCTATTACCTCAAGGGCGATATCGCCAGACTCCACTCCGCCTGCCTGAACTATGCCAGGGATTTCATGATCGACCGCGGGTTCACATATTACATCCCGCCCTACATGATCCGTTCCGGTGTTGTAGACGGCGTTATGAGCTTTGCGGAGATGGAGAACATGATGTATAAGATCGAGGGCGAGGACCTCTACCTCATCGGCACATCCGAGCATTCCATGATCGGTAAGTTCATCGATTCACAGCTGGATGAATCAGAATTGCCCCAGACCCTCACAAGTTACTCTCCCTGCTTCCGTAAGGAAGTCGGTGCTCACGGCATCGAGGAGAGAGGCGTATACCGTATCCACCAGTTCGAAAAGCAGGAGATGATCGTCGTCTGCAAGCCTGAGGATTCCAAGAAATGGTACGATGTCCTCTGGCAGAACACCGTAGACTTCTTCCGTTCACTCGATATCCCCGTCAGGACACTCGAGTGCTGCTCCGGAGACCTGGCTGACCTGAAGGTCAAGAGCTGCGACGTAGAGGCATGGTCCCCCAGACAACAGAAGTATTTCGAAGTTGGATCATGCTCCAACCTGGGCGATGCACAGGCACGCCGTCTCGGCATCAGGATCAAGGGCGAGAATGGCAACTACCTGGCTCATACCCTCAACAACACATGTGTGGCTCCGCCGAGAATGCTCATTGCCTTCCTGGAGAACAACCTCAATGAGGACGGCAGCATCAGGATCCCCGAGCCTCTCAGGATGTACATGGGCGGCAAGTCAGTTATCGAAGTCCCTTCAAAGTGATCTGAACTCAAAGCCAACAAATAAAGCCGCCTGCTGCGGGTTTATTATTGAAACGGAACCGTTAACAGTTACTCTGCTTCCAGAAACAAAAAGAGCTGTCATTACGACAGCTCTGATGATTAACGTCTATTCTACTGAAAGAATCAAGCTCTCTCAACCTTACCTGAGCGCAGGCAACGAGTGCATACGTGCATTGTCTTAGGGGTGCCGTCAACAACAACCTTAACCTTCTGGACATTTGCCTTCTGCTGTGTAAGTGCACGACGAGAAATCTGTGAACGTGTAATTCTGATCTTCCTGCCGAAGAACATATCCTTCTGGCAAATCTCACACTTAGCCATGGTAACACCTCCTATTAGTCTTAAAGTGCCTAAGAATAATACCACACGCAGTTATTTGATGCAACACCTTTTTGCTGTGTATTTTTAATCTGCCTCAAAAAACCTCTTTACGGTAACGATGCGGTCGTAAAAGCTGTTTCCTGAGTCATACTCCTTGAGCCTTACGGTGGTCTTGGCAGGAGATATCATGAAGAAAGTGCCCGTGTCGGTGCAGATCGCCATCTCCGTGATCTCTGTGCTCTCGGGATCATTTGCATTCCTGAGGAATACGAAATCCCCCGGGTGGATGTTCTCTACGATGAGATTGCCATTAACGGCGTCAAACCCCATCTCTATCTCCTTGCCCAGCTGCGCCTGCTCCTCCATGGATCTTGGCAGCTTGATGCCGTTTACTGACGAGCATACATAAGCTATTCCGTTTACGGATGCCCCCTGCATGGTAAGACCGTCATCCAGATACATGGAATTGACGAAGGTCAGGACTGATGAAACGAAATATCTGCTGGATACCACGTCGGTATTGCTCTTGGTCCCGATCTCGATAACGCCAGATGAACCTACCCAGCCAATGTCACCTCCGGGAAGATTGACCTGGTACACGCCGTCCCTCTTAACGTTTCCGTAAAGCTCGGTATTCATCATTACCTTGGTTATCAGCGTGCCGTTGCTGGCATGGGTCATTATGTTCTTATAAGGGTTTGATATTACCAGCTTGTACTGGTAGAGGTCGGGCTCCACGGAACTCATGTCCGAGATGAAGGAATCATCCCTGATATAGCCCTTTATCCCGTCCGATGTCTCGATCCTGACAAAACCGTTTACAGGCGTCTCGTTCAGGACCTTTACCACTTCGTTATATAGAACCTGGGTTATCCTGTCAGTAGTAACGTCAGCCGCCTTGTAAACGCTTACGGCAGGCTCGGTTATTACCCTGTAATCCGGGTCCGTATAGACATAATCCACCTGCTTCTGGACGAACAGCTCGATATTCGTTCCCTTGAACACCTCAGGCAGGATCCTGGGAAGGATGAAGAATACCGATGCCAGTGCCAGAACGATTATGCCTATGGCGATGCCCAGTCCTATGAACAGGTTTTTCCTGCCTGTCTTTATGGTTGCCTGCTTTTCGTCGAGACCCCATATGCTCATATCCTCTGCGTGGCCATAGCCGGTCTCGTCTATCTCAGGCCTGTTCTCCTCGATCGCGGGAATGTCTATGGGGTTTTCCACATGCCTGATCTGGCGGTCCGGGATCATGTCCCCGACCACCTGATGATCTCCGGAAAACTTCTCAAAGATCGACTTGTCTTCAGTCTTCTTGTTGCCGCTCTTCTTCATCAGACTTTACTTCTCTTCCGCCAGCATGCATACATATGCCACAGCATATCCGCCGTCGTGGCTGAGACTTACGGACATGTCCGTTATGCCCAGCTGATCTGCCCTCTGTTTTGCTGCTCCGTGGAGCACCAGATGAGGACATCCTCTGTCATCTCTAGTAATCTCGAAGTCCGTTAGGGAAATCCCGCCGGTCATTATACCGGTGCCCAGCGCCTTGGAAGCTGCTTCCTTGGCAGCAAATCTGGCGCCGAAGCTCTCGATCATCCTGCTCTCCTTAAGCGATCTGCAATAGCTGATCTCATCTTCAGTGAAGCATTTCAGAACAAAAGCATCTCCTGAAGAGGTGATGCTTTTTGCAATTCTCTTAAGATCCGTAATGTCCGTGCCGGAATATATCCTCACGTATCTGAACCTCCGAGGTCATTGATCACTCCTGCGCTCCTGAGCTTGCCTGAGATCCTGATGTCACTTTCAGAGACTATGTCGGCCACGGGAACGGATGTGACTATTATGGTGACCAGATCACGGGACTGTCTGATCTCCAGCAGTCTGGACAGCCTGGTGCCGATGTTTCCCGTTACGGTCATGCTGGCGATGTAATCATCTATTACCAGTATCTCCACATCAGTGAGTTCTTCCATGTCATCTTCATACATCCTATCTAAGCTGTCCAGATGCATGTAATAGACACTGTGGGCGAAATTAACAGCCAGCTTGAGCCCGTATATGGCCAGGAATGTCTTGCCCGTCTGTGTTCCGTCGCTATAGATCCACAGGGGCTTGTCCTGTCTTGCTCCCGTTGCGATCTCGGTGATCTTCCTTCTGAGCTTCGTCCTGTGACGCTTATCTCCGAAGTAGTCGTCACTGTATCTGTCAGTCCTGACGAGGCTATAGTCCCCCAGACCTGCCAGACGGTATGCTTCCTCGATATCAGAAGCCCTGCACTTCTCGCAGACCTGTCTGATGCCTATCTTGTTCGTAAAATAGCCCGTGTCACCGCATTTGGTACATATGACACGGTCGGAGTCGAATGCAGGATCTATGTCGTTTCTGGCTATGAACCTGTTCCTCTTGTCCAGGAGCTTTGCCTCCAGGCTCTCACTGTGCTTCTGCTCGACGATGTTGTCGTCTATCACGGCAATGAGCTTGGTGGTCCTGGCAGATACGATGTCCCTGTCCAGCTGTTCCAGCTCGGGATATTTGTCATATATGGCCCTGATGCGCTGTTCGGTGTTGAGTTCCATCTCAGCCCTGACATTCGAATTTGATGCAGCGATAAGATCTCTTATGTTATTCATCACCGTTACCTCCGAATATATCAAGGATATCATCCAGATAGCTGCCTTCATCGTCATCGGAAAATGCGGGCTTATCCTCTTTTTCCGTAGTCGAAGCGGGCTTTGTCTCTACCGTGATGCCGGCTTCAGCACCTGTTATGGAGCCGTTGTAACGGCCCTTCTTCCTGCTGTATTTGCGCTTGTTCTCCTTACTCTTCTCTTCCTCATATCTGGCAGCTTCAGCTACTGTCGTTATCCCTGCGGACGTCCATGCGGTAAGTGTATCTCCCACATGGCTCATAAGGATCCTGGATCTGAACTTGTTAGCCCTGTAGGCATATTCGATCAGCTCCTTTGAGCAGTGGAGATCCCTGACCCAGCTCTCTATCCTGTCCAGATCGATACCGTCGAACTTCTGTCTGGACAAGGCGCCCAGCATCGAGATGACATCCTTGACCTGCTGCTCATATTCCTTGCGGTCTGCGAGGGCTGCCGATGTGGTAAAGCCCTTCTCGTACCAGCTGAGTGCAAGAGCTCTCATCTTGCCGATGTTCTTTACTATTTCCCTGTCCAGGCCTTCCTGGAACATGCTGTAAACTACCGTGGATTCAAACTTGTACTCGAAGAGGCATTTGTCTATCAGAGCATAAAAGGGAGTGCTCATCTTGCCCTGGAAGAAGGTATTGGAAATGCTCTCAGCCAGCATTTTGTACTGCTCAACGTCTCCGGTAATGGCTTCCAAAGATTCTGCATACGCCTTCTCATGGCTGATGAATTCCTCAACCTCCCTGGCAATGATGTCAGTCTGCCTGCAGCTGTTGCCTTCCCTGATAACCAGGTCATTGGCCACCAGTTCCGCAAGAGCCTTATCTAAAGCCTGCTTCGACAGTATCGCTGAATCGTAGAGATTCTTCATGTCGAAGTTCTTGTCGCGGTAAAAGACATTTATCCAGAGATAGGTATAAAGCGCATCAGACGACAACACCCCGGCATATCTGATAACAAATATGTCGGGGAGTGTAGTCTGAGTTACTATTAACTTCTGACCGCTCTTTTCCATTAAGAGCTTATACCTCTATGTTAGCGGCCTTACGTTTGTAACTGTTAAGTCTCTCTGTAGCGTCACCCTTTGTCTTCTCGAACATGGAGTCAACTACTTCTGCAGGATACTTCTTGTAGAGGGAGTTATATCTTACCTCTGCCTTCAGGAAGTCAACGAAACCGTCGAGGTTCGGCTCCTTGGAGTCGAGCGTGAAAGGATTCTTGCCTTCTGCAGCGAGTGTAGGATTGAACCTGTAGAGGTGCCAGTAACCGCACTCTACGGCCTGCTTCTCTCTTGTCTGAGCACCCTTGAGGCCGCCCTTGATACCGTGGTTGATACAAGGAGCGTAGCAGATTACGAGTGAAGGTCCGTGATATGCCTCTGCCTCTGTGAATGCCTTGATCAGCTGGTTCATGTTAGATCCCATAGCAACCTGTGCAACATATACGTAGCCGTAGCTCATTGCCATCATGCCGAGATCCTTCTTCTTGATCGCCTTACCGCCAGCAGCGAACTGAGCGATGGCAGATCTGGGTGAAGACTTGGAAGCCTGTCCGCCTGTGTTGGAGTAAACCTCTTTATCGAGAACGAGAACGTTGACATCCTCACCGGAAGCGAGAACGTGGTCGAGTCCGCCGTAACCGATATCGTAAGCCCATCCGTCACCACCGATTATCCACTGTGATCTCTTCATGAAGAAGTCCTCATACTCGAGAGCCTTCTTAGCTGCATCAGAACCCTCAGCCTTGAGCTCAGCTGCGAGTGACTCAGCGATCTCACGTGTCTTGTCAGATGTGTCGAAGCCGTCGATCCAAGCCTGAGCTGCTGCCTTCAGGGACTCTGAAGATGTAGCTTCTACTGCTGCCTCAACGAGCATCTTTGCTCTGGATCTGAGCTGCTTGTAACCGAGGTACATACCGAGACCGTGCTCAGCGTTATCCTCGAAGAGGGAGTTAGCCCATGCAGGACCGAATCCTCTGTAGTTTGTTGTGTAAGGCATTGAAGGTGCAGAACCGCCCCAGATAGATGAACATCCTGTAGCGTTAGAGATCTGCATCCTGTCGCCGAAGAGCTGTGTAAGGAGCTTAGCGTAAGGTGTCTCGCCACAGCCTGCACATGCGCCGGAGAATTCGAGGAGGGGCTGCTCGAACTGTGATCCCTTAGGTGTTGCCTTTGTCATCGGGTTGTCCTTGTGAGACAGAGCAACACAGTAATCCCAGTTCTCAGCTTCCTTGAGGTTGTCTCCGAGAGGAGCCATGGTGATAGCCTTCTCCTTAGCGATACAGGACTCTACACAGACGCCGCAAGAGAGGCAGTCCAGAGCAGAAACCTGGATCCTGAACTTGAAGTTGTCGTAAGGCTTCATGCCGTCCTTTGTCTCGAAAGGAGCATTTGCTGCCTCTTCCTCTGTGAGGAGGAAAGGACGGATAGCTGCGTGAGGGCAGACAACGGAGCACTGGTTACACTGGATACACTTGGAAGCATCCCATACAGGGATATCAACTGCAGTACCGCGCTTCTCGTAAGCTGCTGTGCCCTGAGGGAAAGTACCGTCTTCCATACCCTTGAATGTGGATACGGGCAGTGAGTTACCTTCCTGTCTGTTCATTACATTAACGACCTTTTCGATGAACTCGGGAACCTGCTTCTTCTCAACAGGCTTGTCCTCAGCTGTCTTCCATGAATCAGGGATATCGATGGCAACAACTGCATCAACACCTGCATCGATGGCCTTGTAGTTCATCTGAACGATATCGTCACCCTTCTTGCCGTAGGACTTCAGAGCTGCCTTCTTCATGTAATCAACAGCCTGCTCAACGGGAAGGATTCCGGAAAGCTTGAAGAATGCGGACTGGCAGATGGTGTTGATCCTGCCGCCGAGACCGATCTCCTTTGCCTTTGCAACAGCATCCAGAGTATAGAACTTGATGTTGTTGTTAGCGATGTAGCGCTTCATGGAGCCGGGGAGCTTGTCCTCGAGCTCGTCTCTCGACCACTGTGTGTTGAGGAGGAATGTGCCTCCGGGCTTCAGGGATGAGAGCATATCGTACTCATAAACATAGGACTGGTTGTGGCATGCAACGAAGTCAGCCTTGTTGATGAGATATGTTGAACGGATAGGTGTTGTACCGAATCTCAGGTCAGAGATCGTGATACCGCCTGACTTCTTGGAGTCATATGAGAAGTATGCCTGAGCATACATGTCTGTGTGGTCACCGATGATCTTGATGGAGTTCTTGTTAGCGCCGACTGTACCGTCTGCACCGAGACCCCAGAACCTGGCCTGGACTGTACCCTCGCCTGCAACCTCGATGGACTCGGAGCAGTCGAGTGAGAGGAATGTAACGTCATCGTCGATACCGATGGTGAATCTCTCCTTGGGCTGATCCTTCTTCAGTTCCTTATAAACTGCGAGAACGCACTCAGGAGTTGTATCCTTGGAACCCATACCGTAACGGCCGCCGATGAGTTTGGGAGCATTCTTGCCCACATATGCTGCTGCAACGTCGAGGAAGAGAGGCTCTGCATAAGAACCGGGCTCCTTTGTTCTGTCGAGAACAGCGATAGCCTTAACTGTTGAAGGAATGGCCTCGAG
>JAFWFV010000008.1 GCA_017515465.1 Clostridiales bacterium | reverse complement strand
GACGATCATGTCAGGATCCGATGCTGTCTGCTCCATGATCTCCTCTATGCCCTCACGGTCGCCGTGAACGAACCTGTCATTGATGTCATTGATACGGTTCATTATCTGCTGCCTGATCCTGGTGTATTTGTTATCCTCCAGTCTCAGTTCAGTCTCACTCATTTTCTCGAAATGCCTTCTCCACTTATCAACATTGCTGTCGTGGAGCATGGAATCAGTGGCATATATGCCGAAGTCCAGGATCCTCTCGACTGTGCTCTTGGCACCTTCCCTGGCCTCTCTGGCGAACCGCCTGAGCTTTGACTTGATGAGGGATGTCCCCTTCATGAACACCGCGTAATCATCAAATAACGAGGGATCGCCAAAGAACAGATATGTCCAGATGCCCTCCAGGATGAACCTCCTGTCCCTGTGCTCTGCCGCATATCTCATTGCGTAGTTTATAAATTCAACGAACACTTCACCGTGGTCCTCGAAGAGATCGCGCTCCGCCCTGGAGCGGTAGTACTTTTTGCCCTCACCACTGAAGAAGGTATAGAGCATCTGACCTCCCTCACGGAGCTCATCCATGGTGTGGTGGTCCTTGATGCAGACGATCTCGTCCAGTTCCACCTTCTCGATCCCTTCCCCTTCGTATTCACGGGTGAGAACGGACTTTCCTGACCCGGAATAGCCAATGACGAAGCACAGGTTCGTATCTCCCCTGTCAAAAGCCTTTTTGTTATAGTACAGGTCAGGTTCTGAAATCAGCACGTTCTCATTGACGGGAATGGGACTTTCCGGCCTTAAGTATTCCTTCATCTGCAGATACATGAGAGGCACGCCGCATCCGTAGATCTTTACGGAATAATAATCAGAGAACCTCTTGGCGGATCTGGGCAGCATCAGGTATTTCGTATACTGTCTGAACAGTTCCTCCTTGGATTCTATGCTGTCACTGACCAGTGCGATGTCCTGCCTGTCCATCAGGCTCTTTAATTCTTCACTGTTAAATATGTCTATGTCTACCTGATTATCCATGATCAGTCCTCTGCTCTCCTGTTCCCGTAAGATATGCCCTCGACGACGGAATCATCCTTCCTGTTATACAGGATCCCGTCCTCAGCATAGAACTTACTGTTATCTTCATCGACTATAAAAACCAGGTGCACATCGTAGAATATGATGCTGCCGTCGGGCTGTTTGACTCCCACGTAGTATGGAGGAATGGTCAAGTCAGTTATGTTCTCACCGATCTCAACGGTAAAAACGAGATCGTCGAACGTCACGGGAACATCGTATTTCTCAGGGTCAGCCCCCTTGAAATATGGTTCGTCCTCAGTTGTGATCTCGAAAGGATGAGGGACTCCGATACCGGTAAACCCACCAAGCCTGACGACATTGAAGCCATCGATCTCATCGGGGATCTCTATATATGTATCAACTATGTCCCCATCCCATATGTACTTCCATACAAATGCCTTGTTCCCGGCATCAGACGTAATGAATACCATGTTGTCCCTGGTGACTTCATTGGCATTGTAGTACTCGGTGCAGCCCGTTAATGCTGCGGTCTGCAGGAACATGGCAGATATCAGGGCGATCGATGCAACACATTTCTTCATGACCGGTTCTCCTTAATGTCAGTATTTAATAATTATAACCCATTTGCCGCTGCACTAGAAGAAAACGCTGTTTACACCGGAAATCTTCTAGTGTAAACAGCGAAATCTTGCGGATCCGGAAAAAACGGGCATTTGCACTAGAAGATTTCAGGTGCTGTAGGCCGGATCTTCCAGTGTAACGGTCCGCCGCACCGCACAAAAAAAGATGCCCCGCATATGCGGAGCATCTCTATTACAGTCCTTACGATCAACTCAGATCAGAACTTGCCTGCCTTTGCAGCTTCCTCGATGGAAACGGCTGTGGAAACAGTCATACCAACCATGGGGTTGTTGCCGGCACCGATGAGACCCATCATCTCAACGTGAGCAGGAACTGAAGATGAACCTGCGAACTGAGCGTCTGAGTGCATACGGCCCATTGTATCTGTCATACCATAGGAAGCAGGACCTGCTGCCATGTTATCGGGATGGAGTGTACGGCCTGTACCACCGCCGGAAGCAACTGAGAAGTACTTCTTGCCTGCTTCGACTCTCTCCTTCTTGTATGTACCTGCAACGGGGTGCTGGAATCTGGTAGGGTTGGTGGAGTTACCTGTGATGGAAACGTCAACGTTCTCCTTCCACATGATGGCAACGCCTTCCTGAACGTCGTTTGCACCGTAGCAGTTAACCTTTGCACGGGGGGATGAAGGATCCTTGGAGTAGCACTTTCTGGAAACTTCCTCAACCTCACCTGTGAAGTAGTTGTACTTTGTCTCTACGAATGTGAAGCCGTTGATCCTGGAGATGATCTGAGCAGCGTCCTTGCCGAGACCGTTGAGGATTACGCGGAGAGGCTTCTGACGAACCTTGTTAGCCTTTTCTGCGATACCGATGGCACCCTCAGCAGCTGCGAATGACTCGTGGCCTGCGAGGAATGCGAAGCACTCTGTGTCCTCTTCGAGGAGCATCTTGCCCAGGTTGCCGTGTCCGAGACCAACCTTACGTCTGTCAGCAACGGAACCGGGGATACAGAAAGCCTGGAGGCCGATACCGATGGCTGCAGCAGCCTCGGAAGCCTTGCGGCAGCCCTTCTTGATAGCGATGGCTGCACCTACTGTGTATGCCCACTTAGCATTCTCGAAGCAGATGGGCTGGATGCCCTCGATCAGGTGGTATACGTCCAGACCTGCTGCCTCTGTGATCTCTTTACACTCTTCGATTGATGAGATGTCGTACTCCTTAAGACAAGCAAGGATCTGGGGTTCTCTTCTCTCATATGATTCAAATAATGCCATATTCTTTACTCCTCCTGTTCCTTACTGCTTTCTGGGATCGATGCACTTAACTGCATCAGCAACTCTGCCGTACTTACCGCAAGCCTTCTCGTAAGCGGTGTTGGCGTCGTCACCGGCCTTGATGAAATCCATCATCTTGCCGAAGTTAACGTACTTATATCCGATGATCTCATCATTCTCGTCAAGAGCAACATCTGTGATGTAGCCGTCTGTGAGCTCGAGGTAACGGGGTCCCTTGTCGAGAGTACCGTATGTTGTACCTACCATGGAACGTGAACCCTTGCCCAGGTCCTCGAGACCTGCACCGATCTGGAGTCCGTCCTCGGAGAAAGCGCTCTGTGTTCTGCCGTAAACGATCTGCAGGAAGAGCTCTCTCATAGCTGTGTTGATGGCATCGCAAACGAGGTCAGTGTTGAGAGCCTCGAGGAGTGTGAGACCGGGAAGGATCTCAGCTGCCATAGCTGCGGAGTGTGTCATACCGGAGCATCCGATGGTCTCTACGAGAGCCTCCTGGATGATACCGTCCTTGACGTTGAGTGAGAGCTTGCAGGCGCCCTGCTGAGGTGCACACCAGCCGATACCGTGTGTGTAACCTGAAATGTCAGTGATCTGCTTAGCCTGTACCCACTTTGCCTCTTCCGGGATAGGAGCGGCGCCATGATGTACACCCTGTGTAACAGGGCACATGTTCTTGACTTCTGTTGAGTAGATCATATTATCCTCCTTAAAACATTAAAATACGGATTAGAAATCACCTAAAAAGGTATCATATCGTCCAGTAGATATCAAGCAAACAGTCAGTAAAAATAAAGGCAAAAATGTGTTATATTGTATGTCATTATGGATATTTACATCGCAAGACACGGAACCACGGAGTGGAACAGGAAACATAAGATACAGGGCAGGGCCGACATCCCTCTGGACCATAACGGAGTCCTGATGGCGGAAATGTCGGGAAAGAAGCTGAAAGAGCTGGGGATCACCTTTGATCACGTCTATTCCAGCCCCCTCATCAGGGCCTATGAGACCGCCCGTCTCCTCTGTCCCGGCCAGGAGGTCATCACTGACGAACGCCTGACCGAGCTTCATTTCGGACAGTTCGAGGGCCAGGTAACCGATATCCTGCTCACGGACCCGGAGCATCCCTTCAGGTTCTTTAAGCAGGACCCCGTCCGCTACAACGAACAGGCTCCCGCATACGGCGGTGAATCACTGGCTGAGCTCGTGGAGAGGACCTCTTCCTTTATGCGTGAAGTGATCGAGCCTCTGGCCTCCACTTCAAAAAGCGTCCTGATATCAGGCCACGGTGCGCTGAACCGCGGACTGCTCATGTACGTCAGGTCCATAACGGATCTCGCCGATTACTGGGGCATGGGACTTCAGAATAACTGCGGCATAACAAAGGTCACGCTCAACCTGATGCCTGACGGCACCATCAGATACGCCGATCCCGATGAATGCAGGATCTATTACGATGAGTCCCTGGGGATAGATCCCAATAAGCTTCTGACCGGAAACTGAACCCTTTACTCGAACTTTCCAACTGCACCGAACCTGAAATGGGCGGTCCTGCCGTCATCAGTATCCTCCTGTTCGGGGGGCGAGATGATGACCATCCTGAGGTAGTAGCTTACAGGCCTGCCCATGCTGTCCTCTTCGAAATAGAAATGACCGCGGGAATCGAACTTCTTTACGGCTTTCTTGATGAACTTCAATATGTCGTCTTCCTCGGACTTGGTCAGATCCCTGTCTGTCCTGACGATGATCATGCTGTCTAATGCGTCGTGATCTATGTTATGCACGTGATAGGTGGAATAATCCTTCAGGACAGTCTGGGACTCCACGGAAAACTCCAGATCATATTCATCAGCTATGTCGCTGTAGTCGAAATCCTCCATGAAGCAGTCCAGATACTGCTCGTCAAAATCCGATACAGTGGTCGAGACAGTCTCATAGTACTCAACATCCTGCATCTTTCTGGTGTGGGAAGCGGTATATACGTAGTATTTGAACCCGTACTCCTCGTCTTCGTAGTAGTGGACCTCGCGCTCCTTGCCGTCAATGTCCTTTGTCTTGACCTTGCCCTTTATGTTCTCTCCGCAGTAGTTGTCTGCATAGTAGTCTTCCGGGTTGGTAAGTGATCTCATGAAGTAGCCTGACATCAGGAGTGATGCTGCCAGAGCAAATACGATAACCGTCTTTTTCATCAGATAGGAACTCCTTATTCCGTTTCTTTCTTCAGCAAAGCCTGGCAGTGGGGGCAGTTGGTGTGCAGTCCCACGACATATACGCCGCCGCAGTATTCACACGCTTCCTGATCCACATACTTGGTACTGCATTCGATGGCTTTTTTGTAATGTGCACTGAGCACAGGATGGAATCCCGCCATGGAGATGACGAGGATGATGAATGGAGCAAAACACGCGAATATGATGCCGATCATCATGTAGTTATAGGTGGCCTTCATCATCTTGGGAGTCAGCTCCTCAAAGCTCATGGCCAGGGCCTGGCCGACTGAATACTTATTCTGGGTGAGCCTCTTCTGGAAGTTCTCATTAAACCCTCTGGCCAGTTCAGGCGTCAGCACCGGGTCAGTGTTATCACCCTGCATGCCCTCCCAGTGCCAGTCGTCGAATCCGTCACCCGTTGTTGCGGAGGAATAGACGATGAGCCAGTAGTATTCATTATTGAAATGTTCCAGATACTGATCGTAGGCATACTGCTCCAGTGTCTGACCCTTACCCTGCCACTCACTGTTGGGAACTGTTATGACCGACACGGCGATGCCGGTCTCATCAAAGAAATCCTGGAAGACATCCTCCAGTTCGTCCTCGTTATCCAGGACATCCAGGTTATCCTCGATCACACACTTGTAATTGTAGATATAATCAAGCCTCTCCGGCCTGTTGACACCTGCGAAGTAAGACAGTACGAAAGGCATTACCGTCAGGGGAATGACAAATAGGACGACGATCAGGATCTTTACTATCAGGTCCGACTTCGAACCCTTCCTGACGTCATAGTTGGCGTAGAAGAAATGGGGCTTTTTGCCGCTGTAATATACATATCTGCTGGCCCCGGGGAAAGCCCTGGTACCTACATGGTCAGATCTGCCGCCGGAACCGCCGCGGCTGCCGGACCTGCCGGATGAACGGCTGCTGCTGCGGGAACTGCCGCCGTGGGAACCTCCGCTGTGAGATCCGCCTCCCGATGAATGTGGCATATAACCCCTCCCTGTCCATTAATGATCACTAATAACTAATATATTTTAATCCCCGACCTGCCGTCAACATTTAATTCTCTTTTACATTACACATTCTTCATCACGGGTTAATAGTTTGTTAAATCATGCCTTCTATAATAAAGATAGCAGGTACGAGTTTACCCGCGGAATAAGTAAAGATACCTCCTTCGCGAAGAACCGGAGTTACATGGACTCCGGTTCTTCATTGTCTGTCAGTCTTTTATCTCTACCTCAGGCGCTACTATCTCACGACCGCAGTAAGGGCAGGTCCCTGCCGTGCCGGACCTGATCTTGAGGCTGGCTGCACACCCGGGACAGTGAACACCGATAAAGGGCCTGTTCTCAGGTTCCCCGTAAAAGCGTACCGAAGATGTAGGCTTATACTTATCCGACAGCAGGAAAGCCCTCTCTGATGCATCGTAGTTGAAGTTGATGAGGTATCCCTTCCTGAGGTTGTCATTTACATATTTCAGGGTCTTGTATTCCGGAACGTTCAGGGCTTTGCTGAGGTCTGCCAGGGGGACATAACCGTCCTCGTCTGCTGCAAAGAATGAATTGATCTGGCTCACTGCCAGCAGGCTCGCGTATTTGACGCCGCACATGACTATGAACCCTATGTTCACCGCCGCCAGGAACAGATATACGATCCTGTATGGCAGGGGGTCGTCCAGACCTGAAAGCTCGCTGGTCCCAACGCCGCAGAATATGAACGCCCAGATGAATCCGTTTCCGGCCAGGAACATCCAGATAAAAAGAGTGATCAGGAGTTTGTTATTATTCTTGTACATTTCCGTCCTCCTTCAGTCTCATGAATGTTCCGCAGTGATCACATCTGCCTCCGCCATTCCTGCGGATCTGAACATGATTGGAACAGGAGGGGCACGATACGGTGATGAACTCATGTTCGTCAGATACCAGATCTACACGGACGGAGCTCCTGCCGACTGTTATGTTGACCAGGTAGTTATGGCTCTTGAGCCAGATGAGGTCGTTTACGACCTTGGAAAGCGAATAGCCCGTCATGGAGGAGATCGTCTCGTATGTGATGATGCCGTCGTGATCCTCCTCGATGAGGGAATTATAGACCCTGGCCTTGCGCATCTTGCCGACTCTCAGGATGAGGAATCCGATGAGGACCGTACTTCCTACGAGCAGCAGGAAAAAGAAGCCGGCAACTGCGAATGAGATGAGGCTGCCTCCGAACTGCTTTGAAAAGAGCATAAAGACGATCATGAAAACATGGAATACACATGGGATCCCGAGAACAGCTATCAGGATGCCGTTCAGAGTCTCCACGGACGTGATCTTACTGTTATTGAGATACATGGCCCTTACCCCCCGGTGGAATTATATACCTCATTCATATTTACACATCAGTCCGTATAACTGAATTCCCTGACGCACTCTGGTTCATTTACCTGTCCACCAGATCCAGTCTCATATATTCTTCTGCCACGTCGCTGAAATATGCCACATAGACATATTCGTGTTCCTCGTTGGCATAGACCTCAAATGTAGACTCCTTGCCGTCGATGGTGACCTCTGCGCCTTCGACCTTTTTCTTGTCCTTCATGCCGATCTCATAGCTCTCATGATCCCATACGTACCTGTCGCCTGAGACATTAACGACGACTTCTTTGTCCCTGTAGCTGTAGAGTCTCTTCATCCTGGTCCTGTAGACTACGCAGAACATGTATCCCAGGCCTGCGGAGACCAGATAGATCAGTATCAGTCCCAGTCCCACGATCTCCATCCAGGATCTGCGGAAGAATATGAGTATCATGATGAATGCCAGGCCCAGGGCAACGAATCCCAGACACCATATGTAATCATTGGAGTACTCAAATGTGGAAGCGGTTCCCACCGCACTCCATATCACTCCGATGAAGAGTATGATTATCTCGATCCAGGGTATCCTGGCTTTCTTTGTCTGTGCGTTCCTGTTCATTATCCTGTTATGCTCTCCAGCCAATCCTTAAGCGCCTTGTCCGCTGTACGGGATGAGAACTTCATTCCCTCTGCCACTGTAGCACCGGGCACCAGCGCCTGAAGGTTCTTTGACGTATCTCCCAGGCCTGATCCTCCCGACGTACAGAAAGGGATGATGGTCTTGCCTGACAGGTCATAGCTCTCCACGAATGTATCGATTATGGAGGGCTCCCTGTACCACCAGACCGGGAATCCTACGAGGATGTGAGTATATCCGGAAATGTCATCCACACGGGATGCTATGGCAGGACGGCTGCTCCTGTCGTTCATCTCAACGGAGCTCCTGCTCTTCTTGTTCATCCAGTTGAGATCGGCCTTGGTATAAGGCACTTCAGGGGCGATCTCAAAGAGATCTGCTCCTGCCAGCTGTGCCAGCTTTTCTGCAACTTTCTTTGTCGTTCCCGAACAACTAAAATATGCCACCAGTATCTGTGCCATGTCATCTCACATCAGGTACTTCGTACCTACCTTCCTTTAATCTCTCTTCAAATGTCTCGACAGGGAGCGGCCTGTCAAAATAGAATCCCTGTGCGATGTCGCATCCAACATCTCTCATGACGTCCATCTGGCCCGTGGTCTCAACGCCCTCCGATACTACGGTGAGTCCGAGCTTACTGGCCATTGTTACGACGCTGGAGTACATTATCTTTCTGAATCCGGTTTCTTCATCATTCTCATCCGGGAGGAAACTCCTGTCTATCTTAAGCACATCCCACTTTATATCCTTGATGAGATTGAGGGATGTATAGCCTACGCCGAAATCGTCCACTGATATGCGGATGCCCAGTTCATGGAATCCCGCTGCGATCCTCTTGATCTCGTTGAACTCATAATCGCTGGTCGTCTCAGTGAGTTCTATCTCTATGAATTCATGGGGAACGCCGTAGCGGTCCAGAACGTCTGCTATGGCCCTGGGCAGGTTCGAGTTGAGCACGTGTTTTCTGGAGAAGTTCACGGATATCGCGATCATATCCCTGCCCTCATCCATCCAGCGGCGCATGTCCCTGCAGACGCATTCCAGCATGTGGAAGTCCAGCTTGCAGATGTCGTCCGTCTGTTCGAGGATGGGGATGAATTCCATGGGAGGGATCATATAGCCGCCCCTGAACCATCTGCAGAGAGCTTCGGCGCCTATTATCTCACCTGTGATGATGTTGACCTGAGGCTGGTAGAAAGGAACGAACTCGCCCTTTTCAATGGCCTCTACGAAGTCCTGCTGCACCTTCATGCTCTTTTCCTTACGTTCCATTATGGAATCGTCGTAGAATACTATCCTCATGGAGGGGCTCACCTGGGCCGCTCTATATGCGCTGATGATCTTGGCCATCAGATCGCCCGGGAACCTGTTGGAATAATCGGGGGCAAAGGTGAACAGTCCTGCCTTGCAGGTGATCTGCACCTCGCTCTCATCGTTGACCCTGACAGCTGCCTCGTCAAGATATGAAACTACCTCGTCAAGCTTATCCGGAGGACACATTCCGATGTAGTTATCGCCGCCCAGTCTGGCCAGGAATCCTCCTTCTCCGATGATATCCCTGAGGTTCTCGAAATGGGTCTTCATTATGGCATCACCGTTCTCCCTGCCGAACTCCTGATTGATTATGGAGAAGTGGCGGATGTTGTAACGGAACGAGGTCTTGCCCCTGATCTCGAGGGTATTGAGAGCGTGGATCATGTATTTGTTCCAGCTCCTGAGGTTCGGATAACCCGACTCATCGTAGTATGCCAGTTCCTCGGCGATGTTATTGAGGATGTTGCTGCTGACGAAGCTTAATACCGTCCTCATGATGAGCTCCACCTTGCCCCTCTCCTCATCAGTAAGAGGCGGTTCATCCGGAGTCATGTAGACGGTGCAGACTGCTGAAGACATCAGGCTCGTTACGAACCTTAATCTAATCGTTTCCCTGCACATCATGCCGTTGTCGTAGCAGCAGATGGCATCTCCTACGCCGTTCTTCTCATCCTGGGGATTCTTATAGATCATGACCTCGCCTCTGGCGAGTCTGAACATGATGCACAGTTCAGCCAGGATGTCCCTGATCTGTTCATTATCCACGTGATCCGATTCGGTCATTACCGTGACCAGGTGTTCGTGGAGTTCGTAGAACTTCAGATAAGGATCGTCTGCCACTTCACTTACGTCTAAGCCCTTGATCCTGCGCTTGTTCTCATACATCAGGTTATCGGCACGCTCGAATACGTCCTGGACCGTGTTGTCCCTGTCCGGATCATATTCAGAGATGCCGTAGGCTATGGTTACCAGTCCTTCCCTCTTGTTAGTGTTCTGGATCTCTGCAAACTTCTTTACTATCTCAAACCTGTTCTCATAGTCGCTGCCCCTCATTACCGCAACGAATTCGTCTCCGCCGATCCTGAATACAGGACTGTGGGCAAAGGCCTTGCATATGATGGAACAAGCGTCCTTGATGAACTTGTCTCCTGCGCTGTGGCCCTGTTCGTCGTTGACCTGCTTTAGTCCGTTGATGTCACATACCGCGATCGCGAATTCCAGTTCTTCTTCGTCTGCCATCTGGGAATCCAGCTGGGCCTCCATGCTGACGTATGCATGCTTGTTCTTTACACCGGTCAGGGCGTCCTTGTTGGCCATGTCTATGGCGGAACCTATGGCTGCCTCGAACTCGATCTCTTTCCTCTTGGCCGCATCGATATTCTCAACGCCTACGATTATGTGATCCTGGTCGTCCTTCGTACTGATGATGACCAGGGAGACATACTGGGGACGTCCGTCCAGCATCAGTCTGTAGTTGAGGAAGATCTTGCCGGCACCCTTGAGCTTTTCCAGGAGCTTTTCCTTGTCCATGGCCTCGGCCATCATGGGATAGTCCTCCTCATAGATCTCGTGCTTCAAGTTCTCCTGGGTATCCTTAAAGAAATCCTTGCCGATGTTGCCTACCTCCAGCTTGGAATACTTGTCGCAGGAGCTGTATTCGTAATATTCATTGGTATGGATATTGACCCAGTATATGACCTCATATCTGGATGCCAGGGCAGTTGAGACCGCCCCGAACATCTCGCTCTCCTCGAGCATGGACTGTTCCCTTCTCTCCTGGGCGTCGATATTCATTACACCAATGACTATATGGCTCTCATCGTCCTTGGGATGAACGATGATCATGTTCATGTACTGGGGTTCGCTGGTTCCTATCTGCCTGTATTTGAGGCTGATCGTTCCGCTGTCATCCAGGTGGCGCATCAGATTATCCTTGTTCAGTTCCGCCAGCACATAGTGGATGTCTTCATGGTATATGAATTCCTTGATGTCCTGGGATGCGGTTTGGAAGAAATCCTTGCCCTCTATAGCCCTGCCCAGCTTGGAATACTCATCGCTGGCGCTGTACATGATGAATTCATTCGTCCATACGTTGACGTAATAGATGACCTCATATCTGCTGGCCAGGGATCCCGCTATATGCTGATACGTCAGGTTCTCCTTTTCCATTTCCAGTTCGTGTCTCCTCTGTTCGTCCACATTCTGGACACCGATAAAGACCTTGTCCCCCGTGCCCTTGATGGTCTTGAGGAAGTAGTAGTAAGGCCTGCCGTCTATTATGAGTCTGTAATTGATGGAAAAGGATCTGCCGCTGCCGAGGACCTCGGTAACATTTTCTTTCTTAAAAACGCTAAGGAAATCTGCCTGATCCTCGGGATGGACCATTGCCGGACAATTAACCTGGACATCGGCGTAGAAGTCATCTCCCGATGAACGGACCACGAGCTCCTTGTTATCACCCTCGGCTATATACTCGACATAGCTGTCGTTCTCAGAGTCGATGACATATATGCTCTCATAGTCATTGGCAAGCGCCAGGGCGATCTCGCCGAATGAGATGTTCTTTATGCTGCTGCCGGTTACTCTTGCATCAGTGTCCATTGTTGCCTCTGTCTCCGATCAGATTCCTCCGGCTAACGGAGTATTAAAGTATTATAAACGATTTCGGCAGGAAAATAAACCTTACGGCAACAACATACCCCCACGCAGCTGATGACCGTGGGGGTATGTCCATATTCCCTTGCCGGAATGAGGAGAGAGTAAACGGCAGGGATTATTTGAGCTTAACAGCCTGTCTGACCTTTTCGGCTATCGCTGCGGCCGTCAGTCCGTAGTATTCCAGGACCTCCTTTGCCTTGCCGCTCCTGCCGAATGTATCTTCTATGCCGTGACGGATCACGGGTACGGGATGTCTGGAGGAGGTGAGCTCTGCTACTGCTCCTCCCAGGCCTCCTATCACGTTATGTTCTTCTGCTGTCACGATGACGCCTGTCTCTTCTGCAGCCTTTAATATCAGGTCCTCATCCAGAGGCTTGATGGTGTGGATGTCTAATACCCTGACATCTATACCCTCAGCTGAGAGGATGTCTGATGCTGCCAGTGACAGCTGTACGCAAAGGCCTGTGGCGGCGATGGTCACGTCTTTGCCGCCCCTCATGGTAACGCCCTTGCCGATCTCGAACTTATAGTCTGCCTTCCCGGATGTAACGTTCTCCACGGGAGCCCTGCCCAGTCTCAGATATGCTCTGCCGTCGTACGAGAGGAGGGCTTCTACAGCCTGTCTCATCTCATTGGCATCGCAGGGATTTATGACCGTCATGTCAGGGATGGTCCTCATGAGGGATAAGTCCTCGATCATCTGGTGTGTTGCGCCGTCCTCGCCTACGGATACGCCGCCGTGGGATCCTACCACGACAACATTTAATCCGGGATAGGCAATGGAGTTCCTGACCTGTTCATAGGCCCTGCCTGCTGCGAAGATGGCAAATGTATTAGTAAAAGGCCTCAGGCCGCATGTGGCCATGCCGGCTGCGATACCCGTCATATTGGCCTCTGCTATGCCGCAGTTAAAGAAACGTTCGGGGTATCTCAGTGAAAAGTTCTTTGTCATGGTGGCAGATGACAGATCCGCTTCCAGGACTACCAGTTCGGGATGGTCCTGTGCCAGTTCGCAGAGGGCTTCGCCGTATGCCGCACGTGTTGCTTTCATATCACCCATATCAGCTTGCCTCCAATCCAGCCAGATGCGCCTTGAGCTCTCCCATTGCCAGATCGTACTGGGACTCGTTGGGAGCCTTGCCGTGCCATGCTGCTGATTTTTCCATGTAACTGATGCCCTTGCCCTTTACCGTTCTCAGGAGGATCACGGAAGGCTTGTCAGTGCATTCCCTGGCCTCTTTCAAGGCATTTTCCATGGATTCGAAATCGTGGCCCTCCGCGTGGATGACGTTCCACTTGAAGGCTGCGAATTTCTGGTCCAGAGGTGATGTAGGCATGACATCGTCTGTCTTGCCGTCGATCTGGAGACCATTAACATCAACCATTGCACACAGATTCGACAGCTTGAACTTGGAAGCTGCCATTATGGCCTCCCAGACCTGGCCTTCCTCCATCTCGCCGTCGCCCAGGACGACGTATGTACGGTAGCTCTTTTTCTGTACCCTGGCAGCCAGCGCCATTCCGACTGCGGCGCTTATGCCCTGGCCCAGGGATCCTGTGGACATGTCGACACCTTTGACGTGGCGCATGTCCGGATGGCCTGACATATGTCCCTTGATGGAACGGAACAGGTCCAGATCCTTTTCGGGGAAATAACCTCTCAGTGCGAGCACTGAGTAGAGTGCGGGTGCGGAGTGTCCCTTGGAGAGGACGAACCTGTCCCTGTCGGGATCGTCCGGTCTGTCGGGAGAGATGTTCATCTCGTTAAAGTAGAGTTCCGTCAGAGCATCGACGCAGGACAAAGATCCTCCGGGATGACCCGACTGTGCTCTGTAGATCGCATCAAAAAGCCATATCCTGGCCCTGGTGGATAGTACGCATAATTCGTGTTCGGTCATTGGTATCACCCCTGTCCGTAATATGCATTCGCACCGTGCTTGCGGAGATAATGCTTGTCGAGTAGTGTCTGCTGCATGTCGCGGTGGGTGGGGTTGAGCATCAGGGCATGGTAATCCATGTTGGCAACCTCCTCCATTACTACTGCATTGTGGACTGCGTTCATGGGATCGGTGCCCCATACGAAAGGTCCGTGTGAATATACGAGAACGCCGGGGACGGCATCGGGATCCTTGTCCTTGAACGTCTCGATAATGACGTTGCCCGTTTCCTTTTCATATTCGCCCTTGATCTCCTCGTCGGTCATGGGACGGGTGCAGGGGATGTCACCGTAGAAATAATCGCCGTGGGTGGTTCCCATTGCAGGGATCGCCATGCCTGCCTGTGCAAAGCTCGTTGCCCAGCGGGAGTGGGTATGCACAACGCCTCCGACATTGGGAAATGCCTTGTAGAGTGCAACGTGTGTTGCCGTATCACTGGAGGGCTTCCACTTGCCTTCCACAACCTTGCCGTCCAGGTCGACGACAACCATGTCAACGGGGGTCATGTTGTCGTATTCAACGCCTGAGGGCTTGATAACCACCCGACCGGTATCCCTGTCGATGCCGCTGACATTGCCCCATGTAAACGTTACGAGTCCGTACTTGGGCAAGAGCAGATTGGCATCACATACCAGTTTTTTCAGTTCTTCCAACATATCACAGTACCTCCGTGGCAGTCTTTTCCATGGGCAGGGCGTTCTTATATCTGGACAGGAATGTGGCAAAGCCCTCGATGTCATTTGCGTCTGCCGTTATGGTTGTGCTCTTCGCACCTGCGAAGACCTTGTTATCGAGATAATCGGGGAGCGTCTCTCCTTCGTCCTTCCAGAGCATATATGCGGTGAGCAATGCCATGCCGAAAGGTCCTCCCTCGCCTGCCGTCTCCATTACGGAAACGGGAGTACCGACTGCTGCAGAGAGCATCTTCTGGCCAACAACGGGAGTCTTGAAGAATCCGCCGTGACCGTAGAGCTTGTCGATCTCAACGTTCTCTGTTCTCTGGAGGATGTCCATTCCTATCTTAAGTGTTGCCAGAGCCGATGCCAGGTGTGTCCTCATGAAGTTGGCCAGCGTGAACTTTGCGTTCTGCATCCTGGCAAATACGGGACGGCCCTGGTCAAGAGCAGTTACACCCTCGCCGGAAAAGTAGTTATAGGACATCAGTCCGCCGCAGTCGGGATCGCCTTCCATTGCGATCTCAAAGAGTCTCGTGAACAGCAGTCCCTTGGATACTTCCAGACCCATCAGTGAAGCGAACTCACCGAAGAGGCTGACCCATGAATTGATGTCTGATGTGCAGTTATTGCAGTGTACCATCGCAACGGGAGATCCGTCGGGTGTGGTGACCATGTCTATCTCGCTGTGAACGCCCAGAGGGTGATCCACTACGATCATGGCAAAATCAGATGTTCCGGCACTGACGTTGCCCGTCCTGACCCTGACGGAATTAGTTGCCGCCATGCCCGTTCCTGCATCGCCTTCACAGGGAGCTACGGGAATGCCGGGAACCAGATCACCGGAAGGATCCAGGAACTTTGCGCCGGCATCAGTCAATACTCCAGCATAGTCTCCGGCCTTTACGACTCTGGGCAGGATGGTCCTGAGGTCCACGCTTGTCATGGACTGGAACTTGGTGAGCATTCCTTCATCGTAGTCGCATGTACTGCTGTCGATGGGGAACATTCCCGATGCTTCGCCGACGCCCATGACCTTTTCGCCTGTGAGCTGCCAGTGGATATATCCTGCAAGTGTCGTCAGATAATCGATATAGGGAACGTGTCCCTCGTTATTGATCATGGCCTGATAGTAATGGGCGATGCTCCAGCGCTGGGGGATGTTGAATCCCAGGCTCTTTGTGAGGCTGACGGCAGCTTCGCCCGTAATGGTATTTCTCCATGTGCGGAACTCTGCCAGCTGCACGCCGTCCTTGTCAAAGGGCAGATAGCCATGCATCATGGCGGAAATCCCTATTCCTCCGACCTCAGTCAGGGTAACGCCGAACTTCTCCTTGACGTCAGATTTGAGATTTGCAAAGCATGTCTGAAGGCCCTTGTGGATCATGTCCATGGAATATGTCCAGATGCCGTTAACCAGCTGGTTCTCCCACTCGAAATCGCCTGATGCGATGGGGATGTGCTTATCGTCTATCAGGACTGCCTTGATCCTGGTGGAACCCAGTTCTATTCCCAGTGCCGTCTTCTTAAAATCCATTTGGTCTGCCTCCAGTCTTATTTCAGTTTCCAGGCAATATCCTTGATGAAGAGTTCGTCCTCCAGTTTCTCAGGAGTGGAATCCTCAGTTATGTGTACGAATTCGATGTCCATCATGGTGGCCCAGTCACGCATCATCTCAGCCGTTACGTCGTAGGAGAGTACGGTATGGTGAGCGCCGCCGGCAGTGATCCAGCATTCAACACCGGTAGCCAGATCCGGCTTTGCTCTCCACATTACCCTGGCAACGGGGAGATTTGGCATGGGCATGATGGGCTTGACGCATTCGATGTCCTGAACGATCAGACGGAGCCTGCCGCCCATGTCGATCAGGGATGCTACGATGCCCTCTCCTGCCTTGCCTTCGAATACTAATCTGGCGGGATCCTTGGCATTCATGCCGATACCCAGATGGTGTGTCTCGATCCTGGGCTTGCCCTCTGCAAGTGAGGGACATACCTCCAGCATGTGTGCACCAAGTGAGTATTCACTGCCGGGAACGAGATGATACGTGTAGTCCTCCATGAATGCGGAAGCGCCGTTGCCGCCCTCGCCCATGGCTTTCATGATGGCTGTAAGAGCAGAGACCTTCCAGTCTCCCTCACCGCCGTAGCCGTAGCCCTGAGCCATCAGGTGCTGGGAAGCAAGACCCGGGAGCTGTTCCATGCCGTAGAGATCCTGGAAGGTGTTGGAAAATGCCCTGCATCCTTCACGGTCCATCATCTTCTTGATGGCGATCTCCTCCCTGGCCTGATATCTGATCGCTTCTGTGTTTTCCGTTGCGATGTCGTAACTGGTCTCATAGACCTTGTAGAGCTCATCTATCTCAGCATCCGTTACGGCATCCATCTCCTTGACCAGATCTCCTACCGCCCAGGTATTGACCTGCCAGCCCAGCTTGATCTGAGCCTCAACCTTGTCGCCCTCGGTTACTGCGACCTCGCGCATGTTATCGCCGAATCTCATGACCTTCATGTCCTTGGATACGGCTGCGCCCACTGCGGATCTCATCCATGCAGAAAGTCTCTTGTGGACATTTTCATCAGTCCAGTGGCCTGCGATGATCTTTCTGGGCTTTCTGAGCCTGGCGCCCAGGAATCCGTGCTCACGGTCGCCGTGTGCCGCCTGGTTCAGGTTCATGAAATCCATGTCGATGTCTTCGTTGGGGATCTCGATGTTGTACTGTGTTGCGAAGTGGCACCAGGGCTTTAAGAGGTCCCTGATACCGTCGATCCACATCTTGCTGGGACTGAAGGTGTGGCACCATGTGATGATGCCCGCGCAGGACGTATCGTAATTAGCCTCGCGCACCGTGTCGGTAACCTCTTTGTTGGTCTTAGCAGTTACCTTGTAGACCACGGGATAGGGGAGCACTTCAGTGAGTTTTGAAGCTATCTCCCTGGCCCTCTGATCCACTGTCTCCAGCACATCATTTCCATAGAGGAACTGACTTCCTACTACCAGCCAAAATTCGTATTTCATAAGATACTCCGGTATTACTTCTTGCTCTTGTTCTTGTTAGCCAGGATGACGCTCTGGAGGAGGAGGAAGATGCACAGCATTGCTGCAACTGTGATGTTCGTCCACCATGCCTCGTCGAGACCCAGGGATGCAACGATGTTCTTGATCGTTGACAGTGAGAGTACTCCGAAGAACGTGCCTGCTATGTTGCCTACACCACCGGTGAGCATCGTGCCGCCGATGATGGATGATGCGATGGCGTTCATTTCAGCGCCAGCTGCGTGTGAGGGCGAACCTGAACCAACGTGAAGGAAGAATACGAATCCGCCGATCCCTGCAGACAGTCCGCAGAGGAGATGTGCCATGAACTTTGTGAACTTGACGTTGATACCCAGCATGTTGGCGCTCTGGTTGTTGCCGCCTACGGCGTAGAAGTTCCTGCCGAGCTTTGTCCATCTGAGGAGGCAGAAGAGTACTACTACGACTACGAGTGCGACGACGACGCCGATCTCAACATATGCGGGAACGTATTCACCCAGCTTGTTGGTGGAACCCATTCCGGGAACCGTGAGTCTCGTTGATTTCAGTGCCACGAATTCCTCGTTCTCAACGTTGAACTGGGTGGCGTTTATTATGGTGGTCATGCCTTTGGCAAAGAACATGCCCGCCAGTGTTACGATGAAGGGCTGGATGTTCAGGTAAGCTACCAGGATACCCTGTACCAGACCGAAAGCCAGGCCGATGCCGAGGGCGATCAGCATTGCCGTAAAGACGTTGCCGCCGTTGAAGTCCAGATGGACCGCACAGGACATGCAGACCAGTGCTGTAACCTGTCCTACTGAGATATCGATGCCGCCCGTGATCATTACCAGGGACATGCCGCAGGACAATATGATGAGTGATGCATTCTCGTTAAGGATATTAAAGAATGTCTGGGGCTTTGCAAAACCTTTTCCGAGGAAGACTACCGCGCAGACGTACATGATGACGAATACTGCGATGGTGATGATCAGGAGGAGATTAGTATCGGTCAGGGCCGCTCTCTTCTTGGCTTGCTTTTCAATAGGGTTATTAGTTGCCATATCAAGCCGCCTCCTTTACAGATTTCTCCGGAACAAGTTTTTTCCTGAGCTCCGTCAACTTCTCACGTACGATAGGTGCGGAGAGGACTACAAGGATGATGACAACTACTGCCTTGTAGGCAGAGATGGCATTTGAGGAAACCTTGAACTTGAAGAGTGTTGTGGTAAGGAACTGGATGACGTATGCACCGATGATGGATGCTGTCATGTTGAACTTACCGCCGCCCAGTGCGTTGCCGCCCAGAGCTACTGCGAGGATAACGTCCATTTCTATGTCCTTTGCAACAACCGAGTAGTTGATGGTGGAAAGACGTGATACCTTGATGAAACCTGCAACTGCTACGCATACGCCCAGGATGATGAAAGTGATGAGCTTTACCACCTCAGGGTTGATGCCGTTGAGCCTGGATGAATGAGGATTGATACCTACCGACTGGGAGAAGAGCCTGAGATTGGTGAACTTCAGCACCAGTGCGATTATTATCATGCACGCTATGGCAATGAATACGGGTGTGGGGATCGGTATGCCGGGAATGAAGTTTCCATAGTAACCGAATGATGGATCGCTGATAACGGGGAGCTCGTTGTTGTTGATCCATGCTGCGATGGAGCGGCCTGCCGTAAACAGGATCAGTGTAGCTACCATCGGCTGTATCTTGAAATATGCGACCAGTACGCCGTTAAATGCACCGAATGCCATAGATACCAGTACGCAGATTATGAATGCCACGATGATCGGAGCCTGGAGAGCCGTCGGCCTGGAATCTGTTCCGCAGAGGACTCTGAGGACGACTGATCCGGCAATGGCGATAGCAGAACCTACGGAGATATCCTGTCCGCCGGATGCTGATGTTACCAGTGTCATACCGATGGCGAGGATAGCAAGCTCAGATGCGTTGTCCAGGATGGTTACGAGATATCCGGAAAGTACGGGATCTCCCGCAGAGTTCTTGTCCAGTGACAGGGCAAAGAACGAGGGATCTGCGATGAGGTTGAACAACACCAGTACTGCCAGCGCTGCGATAGGGATAAAGAGCTGATTATGGATCAGTCTGGAGAAGAAGTTCTCACCGGAACCCTTCGCCTTTAAACTGTTCTGTGATGCCGCCATTATTCTTCACCTCCTGCGATCGTTGCCATTATCTTGTTCTGATTGAGATCGTCACCCTTGAGCTCTCCTACCACCTTGCCGTCACGCATGACGACGAGTCTGGAACAGGTCCTGATCATCTCGTCGATCTCGGATGAGATGAAGGTTACGCTCTTGCCCTCTGCTGCCAGCTTCAGAACGAGCTTCTGGATCTCGACCTTTGTTCCGATATCTATACCTCTCGTAGGTTCGTCGAGGATCAGATATACGGGGTTGGCCAACAGCCACCTGGCCAGGATTACCTTCTGCTGGTTGCCGCCTGACAGGGACTTGATGGGCGTATCTGATGATGCCGTCTTGATATTGAGCATCTTGATGTATTCATCTGCAAAAGCCTCAGCCTGTGCCCTGGTAAAGGGTCTGAAGAATCCCTTCATTACCTGCAGTGCCAGTATGATGTTATCCCTTACTGAGAGGTCTCCTACGATACCGTCTCTCTTTCTGTCCTCAGGGAGATAGCTGATGCCGTTCTTCATGGCATCGAGAGGCTTGTTGATCTTTACTTCCTTACCGTCGATCATTACCTTGCCGCCGGTAGTCTTATCTGCGCCGAAGATGGCGCGAACGCACTCACTTCTGCCTGAGCCCAGGAGACCGGTGAAACCGTTTACCTCACCCTTGTGGATGGAGAAATCGAAAGGCTTGATGCCTGTGGTTCCTGCCAGCTGATGAGCTTCATAGACGGGAGTGCCGTTATAGTCGATGTTATCTGTGTCTGATTCGCTCTTGATCTCGGCCATGTCGTCGAATTCCTTGCCGAGCATCTTGGATACGAGCTGAACTCTGGGCAGGTCTTCTATTACGTATTCGCCTACGAGCTTGCCGTCACGGAGTACCGTGATGCGGTCGCAGACTTCATATACCTGCTCCAGGAAGTGTGTAACGAATATGATCCCTACACCCTTCTCCTTAAGTGATCTCATGAGTCCGAACAGCTTTTCAACTTCCTGTTCGTCCAGTGATGATGTAGGTTCGTCGAGAATCAGGACCTTACATTCCATATCTACCGCACGGGCAATGGCTACCATCTGCTGAACTGCGATGGAGCAGCTGCCCAGCTGCTGTGCGGGAAGAGCGGGGATCCCCAGTGAATCCAGGAGCTTGCCTGCTTCTGTATTCATCTTCTTCCAGTTGGTCAGGGCTCCCTTTGTTCGTCCGATATACATATTCTCAGCTACGGTCAGGTTCGGACAGAGTGTGATCTCCTGATAAACCGTACTGATGCCCATGTTCTGAGCGTCCTGAGGTGAACGGATATTAACTGCCTGGTCATGACCCAACAGGTGTATGTCGCCTCCGTCCTTGGGATATACTCCCGTGAGAACCTTGATGAGAGTCGATTTGCCCGCACCGTTCTCACCCATCAGAGCGTGGATCTCGCCTTCTCTCAAGGTGAAGTCAACATGCTCAAGAGCGCGTACACCGGGGAAATACTTGCATATGCCTCGCATTTCCAATACAGCGCCTAATTCCATAATATTCGCCTCCTGTTTCCGGGTAATAAAAAGGATGTGCGGTGCGATGAGATCGCACCGCACATCCGCTTAGTGGTTACTTATTATATTAAGTTCCTGAAGCTGAGATCAGATACCGTAGTTGTTTACGTCATCCTGTGTGATAGTTGTAGCGTCAAAGCCCTTCTCTTCCATGATAACTACCTTCTGTGTAGCACCGTTTCTGATGATACCGTCGATGTAGGAAGCCTGGAAAGGATTGCACTGACCATCATAGTTCCAGTTGCCTGCGAGGAGTTCTTCGAGAGCCCACTTGTTGCAGTCGAAACCGATAACGATAACGTCCTTGCCTACGCCGTGAGAGATGTTAGCCTTGTCGAGAGCCTGAACAGCACCCTTAGCCATGTCGTCGTTCTCAGCATAGATAACGTTGAAGTCTTCACCGGAGTCGATAACGGCCTGAACGATCTGCTGTGCTGTCTCTGCGTTCCACTCAGCTGTCTGCTGGTCAACGAGGTTCCAGTTAGCGTTGTTGTTTACCATCTCATCGAGAGCGCCTGTACGTCCGATCTGAGCGGATGAACCCATAACACCCTGGATGTGGATGATGTTGTACTCGTCGAGGTTCTGGGATGCGAGCCAGTTAACTGCCTGCTCACCTTCTGCTGCCATGTCGGAAACGATGGATGCTTCGTAGAGTGACTCGTCAGCGTCGATAGTTCTGTCGAAGAGGATAACCTTGATGCCGGCGTTCTTAGCGTCTGTAAGAACTGAGTCCCAACCGGATGTGCCGGCTGCAGAGATCAAGAGGTAATCAACTTCGTCCTGAATGAACTTCTGAGCAAAAGAGATCTGCTCTTCGTTCTTCAAGCTGTAAGCGAACTGTGCCTCATAACCGTTAGCCTCTGTGAATGTCTCCTTCATGTCCCTGTCGTTAGCTGTACGGTAGCCTGACTCGTTGGGATCGTTGTTGATGATACCAACCTTGATCAGATCGCTGCCGCCGCCGGCTGTACATGCGGTCATACCGAATGCCATTGAAGACATGAGAGCTGCTGAAAGCATAATTGTTACAAACTTCTTCATTTTGTCGCCTCTTTCTTTCATTTTTGATTTTTGAACCACAGTTCTTCCTGTGCCCTGACCATAGTAAACACATATTTCAATCCCGAATCAACGAAACTCGTGTGTCTGAGCCACATTGGTAAAAGTGCATAAATACAACTTGGCTTTTCCGGGTCCAAAAGCAGACAGATCCTGTATCACATACGGCATATTCCCGGTATTTGTTGAATATCTTATCCATACATGTCGGATATCTTACGATGACGGAATGGCAGATGTCAGAATTCTGATCTGGAAAATAGACAAATGTCAGGATACTCTCTCAAAAAATCACATGTCATGCATTTTCAACACGATAAGATTACCCACTGCACAAAACAGGTTCTTTGTTTACTTTTTGATGACATATGAAAAATTCCACCATGTTGTATAATAACCCTGTATGGCAGCCAAATATCAGGACATCGTAAACAAGCTGGAACTGGAGATCCGTCAGAGCAAAAAGGACGGAGCTAATAAACTGCCCTCCGAACAGGACCTGGCAAAGAAGTATTCCTGCAGCAGGCAGACTGTAAGGTCCGCTTTGGACGTTCTGGAGAGCAGGGGCGAGATCGTAAAGAAGAAAGGTGCAGGATCTTTTATAGCATCCTCTTCCCCCCTGTCATCCGATGAGGTATGGCTGATCACCTCTGACCGTGACGGATACATAATGCCTGAACTCATCAAGGGATTGCAGAGCAGACTGGAAAAGAAGAGACTGACCCTCAGGACATTTAGCACCGGCAACTCGTATAAAAAAGAAAAGGAATACCTGTCTGCCGCACTGGGATCCAAACCATCCTGCATAGTCATATGCCCCATCAGGAGCGCACTTCCCTCGCCCAACATCAGGCTGATAGATACCGTCCGCGACAGTGGTATTGAGATAGTATATTTATTTTCTTCTTATGCTTCTAATAACATGACCATATCAGTAGACTACAGATCCGGAGCAGAGCTCCTCGTCAGGCATCTGTCCGGTCACGGACACAGGAACATCGCAGGACTGTTCCTCATGGACGATCAGGCAGGAATCGGCAGATATGAGGGTGTGTTATCTTCCCTTCAAGATCTGAACCTGACATTTGATGAGGATTCCTTCATGCTCTTTACCACGGATGACCTAAATGACATCATGCGGGGAAACAGGACGGTCCTGGATAATTTCATAAAGAAAAACCTGCCGGGCAACAGCGCAGTCATATGCCATAACGATCCTCTGGCCCACGAATTCATACGCCTGGCCGGGAAGCGCGGCATAAAGGTTCCCGGAGACATCTCCGTCGTATCCTTCGACAACAGTTACTATGCATCAGGTGAAGGTTCAATAACATCCGCAGGACCTGAACCCGGCGCATTGATAAACGCCCTGGCCGGGGCAGTCATATCTGCCTCTGAACGCAGGGCGTTAAAAATCAATCCTGTCGCTATGGAACTCTCAGTCAGGACCAGCGGCTGATCAGTTGATCATGTGCCTCTCTGGTTATTGACGTCTGATACGACCTGAGGCCAGATATCACGGAGATAGTTCAGCTTTGTACGGTATTCCTCATCGGTTGCCGCTCCGCACGTATCCTTGAGGCGGATAGCAGCAGAATCCAGGTCATATCCCATCAGGTGCAGTTCCATGGCACTGTTGAACAGATCGAACTTCTCGGACTCTGTCATGGTCCTCACGATCCGAGGCTTCAGATTGCCTGACCTGAACATTGCAGTTCCGCCGGATACCTGATCGAGTTCCTCCATGTTGATCTCATTAATCTCTTTGTCTTCCAAGTTGATATACCTCCTAATTCCTTTAATTACCACGGATAATATCACATGATGAGATCAAGTAAACACACTTCACAATCGTTTAACAGATTGTTTCCTTATGTTAAACGCGGTCAGTATTCCCTGCCGTCGATTATCTCCTGCGTGAGGTTATCCCTGGTAAAGCATGTCTCATCAACAAAGATCTGTCTGGGGATGGATTCCCCGGCCCTGTATCTGCTGATCAGGTCCTCCACCACGGGGCCGTGCATGGGATTGCACTCCACGCATACGCTGATCTTGCCGTCCATGCATAACTGAAGCGCTTTCTTTGTGGCATCGAAAGTAATGATCTTGACCTGTCCTTCATCGCCATATGTAATTCCCGCTTCTTCCAATGCCTGGATGGCGCCGAAGGTCATGTTGTCGTTCTCGCTGTAGATCACATCGATGTCCCGGTTCTCAGGGTCGCTTAAGTATTCGGTCATGACCTCATATCCCTTTGCCTCGGTAAAGTCCCCGTAGAGCTGGGATGCGATATACCACTCCGGATGAGCCTCGACGCCCTCCTCCAGCGCCCTGGTCCTCTGAATCTGGGCCGTTGCGCCGTATGTTCCCTGCAGGTGCAGTATCTTAAGGCAGCCTGTATCGGGATTTACGGGCTGGGACTCCAGCCATTCGATAGCCATCTGTCCCTGCCTGAGGAAGTCCGATCCGACATTTGTCAGGAACAGGTTCGTATCCCATACGGCAACCGACCTGTCGATTATGATCACAGGTATCCCCGCATCGTGTATCTCCCTTAGTACGTTCTCCCAGCCCTCCTCAACGGTAGGTGCGATTATTATCAGATCCACACCCTCCAGGATAAAGCTCCTGATGGCTGCGAACTGGTTGTCCTGCTGCTGCTTTGCATTCTGAATGACAAGCTCGTATCCCTTGTCGTTGGTAAATGTATCCATCATGGACTTGGTGTTGGCCAGACGCCAGTCAGATTCTGACCCCAGCTGGGAAAAACCAATTACGAAGAGTTCCTTTTCATCTGTCTCCTCTGTCCCGCCCTTGCATGCGGCCATCATCACTCCTGCCAGAGCCAGGGTGATCATCAGGATAATTGTTGCAATAAGCCGGCCTGTGTCAGAGGATCGTTTCATTATCTATCTCCGCCTTTCGTGGTATGGTGATGCTGATGGATGTTCCCTCGCCGGGGGTGCTCTTTACGTCGAACGAACACTCATCTCCGTAGAGGAGCTTTAATCTCTTGTATGCGGATGTCAGGCCGAAGCTGGTGGTGTCCTCGGACAAGACGCGTTTTTTCAGATCAGCCAGTGTCCCCTCATCCATGCCGAGGCCCGTGTCCCTGACCTCCAGAGTTATAGTATGGTCATCGCATGTTCCGGACACGGTTATCCTGCCCTTGCCGCGCTTGGGCTTGAGGCCGTGATATATGGCATTTTCGACCAGAGGCTGCAGTGTCATCTTGGGGAGTTTATAACCCTCTATCTCAGGATCGATCTTGATGTCGAATTCCATGATGTCCCTGTACCTGACCTGCTGGATCTCCAGATAGCTGGAAACGTGCTTTTTCTCCTCGCCGATGGTTACGATGGATCTGCCGTCACTGAGGAAAGATCTGAAATAGGACGACAGGCTGGTTACCATCTGCTCCGCCTGATCGTTCTTGCCGATCTCTATGAGCCAGACGATGGCATCCAGGGTGTTATAGAGGAAGTGGGGATTGATCTGCGCCTGGATGAGGGACATCTCGATATCCCTGATCTTGATCTGTTCCTGGCGGTTGATCTCCATCTGCTGATTGATCCTGGAGACCATGTCCTCGATACCTGTGGACAGGAGAGTAAGTGAAGTGTCATCCGTCTGTACGGGAGTCCTGGGTGACAGGTCTCCTCCGCCGATCTCCTCGACCCTGCTGCTCATCTCCATGATGGGGTCCGTGATGCTCCTGCTGAGCTTCAGGGAGCTCCTCATGACGATAGGGATTACTATTGCTGCGATAACAACAACGAAAGCGATCTCAAATGTGAGCCAGTAGTCCAGCTGCTTCTGGATCTCGGCCATCTCACCTGCCTCATAGTACAGATATGAATATATATAGTCCTCTATCAATTGGGTGATGCCGTAGATGTTGGTCTCCAGCTGGTTCATCCTCTCATCGTATCTCTTGGTCTGCTCGATCCTCCTCATGTAACCACTCAGGTTATCGCAGAGTGTGAGAACGTTGTTCATGGCCTTGCGGCTGTCGGGATCCGTGGTGTTGGTGAGGAGTTCCTCCGCCAGCTGCTTTGCAGATGAAACGTCATCGTAGGGGATCTTATCGCTGCTGCCGCTGACGTAGAGATACATCTGCAGGTCGACTTCGTTCTTGAAGTTCTGGTTGAATCCTGAGGCCTTGACGATGTTGCCTGATACAGATGCGAATATAATGTTCCTGGTGAGGATCATGGCAAAGATAATGAGCAGTATCAGCACGATGGGAATGAACATCTGCAGGATCAAGCGTGACATCTTGCCCTGGACGGTATTCCTGTTCAGCCTGCTCCTAAGGAATGTCATTCTTCACCGGTTTCCCCGTTACGGTACTGGCTGGGGGTAACGCCCTGATATTTCTTGAACACGAAGGAGAAGTACCTGGGGTCCTTATACCCTATCTCGCCTGCGATCTCGCCGGAGCGCTTGCTGGTATTTCTCAGGAGCTGCTTGGCCTTGGCCATCCTCTTCTTTGTTATGTATTCGACAAAGGATAATCCCACCTTGTTGCTGAACAATGCGCTCAGGTAATTGGCCGAGATGTTGATGGCCTCTGCCACGCTGTCCAGTGAGATGTCAGCGTCCGAATAATGTGCGTTGACATACTGCAGTGCGCTGTCCGTAATGTCATTGCTCCTCTTCTGGGATTCTGCCTCGCGGAGCTTGATGGCAACGTCCAGCATCTCCTTGAGATATACCCTGACCTCCTCGGGGGAGGTGTTCATGTCGAAATTGGGCAGGAGTCCTGCGATCTGCTGCTGGTCCACGTTGGCCTCCTTCAGGGCCAGTTCCACATTGACCCTGATGCTCACCAGGAGATAGGACCTGAACATTATGGAATGCAGGGCGTTGTCCATGCCGCTTAAATATTCATCCGCAAAGGCCTCCACCTCGTTCAGGGTACCCGTCTGCACGAAATACCTGACGATCAGGGGGTCGAATTTACCTGCATCTATCTTATTGATGTCATTCTCATCGGGAGCGTAGTGCTCGGAGTTGAGCTCCGCCGCATCAAATATGTGCTTTGTGGGGAATATGTGGCGGTATGCGAAAGCCCTGTTGGCGTCTGCATAGCACGAGGATAATCCCGACAGCCTCTTGGTGGGGGTTCCCACGGCCACATACCAGTCTACGGGAGAATCAGCCTGCTCACAGTGCTCCCTGATGAGGTGCACGCACTTCTCCTGCAGCTGGGGCAGGCGGTCAGCATCACCCTTGATCAATACCGCATACGACAGGAGATTGCACCTGAAGAGTATGTAATCCGGATACTGCAGGAAGTGATTGAGCAACCCCTCGGATACATTGGACGCATCATCCGTATATTTGGACTGCATCAGGTCCTGAACGGTAAATATAACAATGTTAAATTCGTCCGCAGACAGGTTCAGATGGAGCTTGTTGGCCTCCTCATAGATCTCCTGGACGGAAAGTGACCCCTCCACCAGCTTTTCAAAGAAAGCCCTGTGGGAGAAACGCTCGAACTTCTTGAACTCCTGCTCGTACTGGCTGACGTAGTCCTTCTGTTCGTTCTCCTCGTTGATCTTCTTTCTCGTGCCCTCCAGGGCCTTGATCATGTCGGCCTTTGTTATGGGCTTTAAGAGATACTGCTCCACGCCCAGCTCGATGGCCTTTCTCGCATATTCGAAATCGCTGTAGCCGCTGATTACTATTATCTTGATATTAGGGAACTCCTGCAGGACCGTCTTGCTCAGGGACAGTCCGTCCATAAAGGGCATGGTAATGTCTGTGATCAGGACGTCGGGCCTGAGCTTACGGATCATGGGCAGGGCCATCTCGCCGTCAGGGGCGTCTCCCACGAACTCATAGCCGTATTTCTCCCAGGGGATCATGTCGCGAAGTCCTTCGCGAACTATACTCTCATCCTCGCAGATAAAAACCTTGATCAATTCCATTGGGAGTCCTCCGTTGATTTCTAATATTGTATCACACACATTTTTATCTATCCCTCCCCCACGGCAAAAATCACAAGTTTTCCACCATCTTGCGTATGATTTTGAACAAATACGAATACTACAATAAAAGAGTAATAACAAAATCCCCGGGAGGTAACTACAATGGGTATCGCTAAGACTTTTTCAGAGAACATGCCTGAGATCAGGATGGGTATCGTCGCTGTCAGCAGAGACTGTTTCCCCATGAGCCTGTCAGAGAGCAGGAGAGCAGCGCTTGTTTCATGCTACAAGGCAAAGTATGGTGACATCTACGAGAGCAAGGTAACGGTCGAGAACGAGAAAGACATGGAAAAGGCTCTGGCAGACATCAACGCCGCTGGAGTAGATGCCCTGGTGGTATATCTGGGCAACTTCGGACCCGAGACTCCCGAGACACTGCTCGTTAAGTATTTCGACGGCCCTGCCATGGTAGTTGCAGCCGCCGAGGAATCAGGCGACAAGCTCCTGGACGACAGAGGAGACGCATACTGCGGTATGCTCAACGCCAGCTATAACCTGAAACTGAGAAACCTCAAGGCATATATCCCCGAGTATCCCGTAGGAGATGCCGAGGAATGCGCCGACATGATCGCCGAATTCCATACCATAGCAAAGACAGTATGCGCCATCAGGAACCTCAAGATCATCGGCTTCGGCCCCCGTCCCCAGGACTTCCTGGCCTGCAACGCTCCCATCAAGCCCCTGTACAACATCGGCGTGGAGATCGAGGAGAACTCGGAGCTCGACCTCTTCGAGGCATTTAACAAGCACGCAGGAGATAGCAGGATCCAGTCAGTCGTTGACGACATGGCAGCAGAGCTGGGTGCAGGAAACAAGAAACCTGAGATATTATCCAAGCTCGCTCAGTACGAGCTCACACTCCTCGACTGGATCGAAGAGCATAAGGGCAGCAGAAAGTACGTTGCTATAGCCGGCAAGTGCTGGCCCGCTTTCCAGACGCAGTTCGGATTCGTTCCCTGCTTCGTCAACAGCCGTCTCACAAAGAGAGGCATCCCCGTATCCTGCGAGGTGGATATCTACGGTGCACTGAGCGAATATATCGGCAGCGTCGTATCCAACGACATCGTAACGCTCCTCGATATCAACAACTCCGTACCTAAGGACATGTATAACGACGAGATCAAGGGCAAGTTCGGTTACGACTACAAGATCACCGATACATTCATGGGATTCCACTGCGGCAACACAGCATCCACAAAGCTTGCTTTCTGTGAGATGAAATATCAGAAGATCATGGCAAGGACACTGCCTCAGGAGGTTACCAACGGAACACTCGAGGGCGACATCGCACCCGGCCAGGCAACTGTCTACAGGCTCCAGTCAACAGCAGACACAAAGCTCAGAGCATATATCGCACAGGGTGAGGTCCTCCCAGTCAGGACCAGGTCCTTCGGCGGCATCGGCATCTTTGCCATCCCCGAGATGGGCAGGTTCTACAGGCACGTCCTCGTTGAGAAGAACTATCCTCATCACGCAGCCATCGCTTTCGGTCATCACGGCAAGATGCTCTACGAAGTATTCAAGATGATCGGCGTCGACGTTGACGAGATCAACTACAACCAGCCCCAGGGCGTTCTCTACAAGACGGAGAATCCTTTCGCATAATGTATATCGGCGTAGATCTCGGTACCAGCGGAGTAAAGCTCCTCCTGATGGACAGATCCGGGAAGATCCTTAACAAGGTGACCCGCACCTATCCCATCAGTTTCCCCCATCCCGGATGGTCTGAACAGGACCCTCTGGACTGGTATGGGGAAACACTAGAAGGTATCCGTGATCTCATATCAGATATCGATCCCAAAGAGATCAGAGGGATCGGCATAGCAGGTCAGATGCACGGCCTCGTCATGCTGGATGAGCATGATGAGGTCATCAGGCCCGCCATCCTCTGGAACGACGGCAGGACTGATAAGGAAACAGACTTCCTGAACAATGAGATCGGCACGGGCAGGCTCGCAGGATTAACAGGCAACATCGCCTTTGCAGGTTTTACCGCGCCCAAGATCCTCTGGATCAGAAATAACGAGCCTGATAACTTCAAAAATATCAGCAGGATCATGCTCCCCAAGGACTATCTGGTCTACCGCCTGACAGGTGCATTTACATCTGACTATTCCGACGCATCAGGAATGCTCCTGATGGATGTGAAGAACAAGTGCTGGTCGGACGGGATGCTGGAGATCTGCGGTATCACAAAGGACATGCTCCCCGAGCTGAAAGACAGCTTCGACGTGTCAGGTACCGTAAAGGCAGATATCGCAGCAGAACTCGGTCTGGCAAATGACGTAAAAGTAGTTGCCGGCGCAGGCGATAATGCTGCAGCCGCCATCGGTACGGGAACAGTCGGAGAAGGCAGATGCAACATCTCCCTGGGAACGTCCGGCACCATATTCGTATCCGGCAGGAACTATGCAGAACTGAACAACAACGCTCTCCATTCCTTCGCACACGCAGACGGCGGGTACCACATCATGGGATGCATGCTCTCCGCCGCATCCTGCAACAAGTGGTGGATGGAGGATATCTTAAACGACAAGGACTTCAAACAGATCCAGGACAACATGACAGACCTGGGCAATAACAACGTATTCTTCCTCCCCTACCTCATGGGGGAAAGATCTCCTCATAACGATCCGAAGGTCAGATCCATGTTCATAGGCATGAGCATGGACACCTCCCGGGTCAGCATGACACAGGCTGTATTAGAGGGCGTGGCTTACGGCATGAGAGACTGCCTGGAGGTCGCCCGTGAAATGGACATCAACATAACAGAGACCACAATGTGCGGCGGCGGAGCCAAGAGCCGGGTATGGAGAACCATAATGGCAAACGTCCTGAACATCAGGGTCAAGACCCTGGTTAACGACGAAGGCCCTGCATTAGGCGGAGCTATCCTGGCTGCAGTGGGAGACAATGTATTCGAAGACGTCATATCAGCATCACAAAAGATCGTTGAATTCGGCGAAGTCATAGAACCCGACAAAGAGATATCGGAGAGATATGACAAGGGCTATGAGTTCTACAAAAAGCTCTACCCCTCGGTCAAAGGACTTTACGCCTGAATCCCCGAGAGCACCTCATCAACGTGCTTTTCCAGATACTTTTCCGGAGAAGATATCAAGCCGTGAGACCCCAGGAGTTTTACCGCTTCCTCAGCTATCCTCTCAGCCGTCAGAACGATCCCGTCTGACAGGTTCAGATAAGTGGCGCTGTATTCCTTGCCCTCCCATACGGAAATATCAGGATCCATCTGTGACAGCTCTCCTATCCATCTGCAGTAAAGCCCGTCGGGTTCTATCTCAGTTATCCTCCTGTAGGTCCATTTATAGTAAGGCGGATATTTTCTGTGCAGGAGAAAGAACAATTCCATGGCAGCAGAAAGGCCGTTAAACTGGCACAATCTGGCGGCAACCAGATCTCCCCTGCTCATGCACCTGGCATAGTTGACCTGCAGGGCGGATGCGAACTTGTGGAGCTCGTCAGATAGCCTTATCCTCCACACCCTGTCGGGATAATAGGAAAGCAGGTAAGAACGGAAGGACGAAAACACTCCCAAGTCATCCCTGAAGACTGAACCATTAGTAGCAGTTGCCAGGCAGGAATGGTCCAGAGAGAGCCATAAAGATTCATCCATAAAACCGGATTCAGCATCAACATCAACACCCAGCACATTTGAATAGAAATCATTAACGGACATCACACCCCTGCGGGCGCGGAGGCGGTCAGTCAGATTATTCCCCGGAAGGTCTGCGATAAGTGAATCGTATGCACTCCGAAGAGAAGATCCGAACAATTCCATGTCACTATCCGCAAGCCACAGGCACACCCCTGTCCCGAAGTCATGGTCACGGCTCATGAAGTCATCGTATCCGAAACAGTCGGAACCCTCACCTGCCAGCCCCACGGCTATCCGGGACTCATAAATACCAAACTCCGAATGTATCATGGGAGCTACATATTTCTCATAAAAACGCCTGCTGTTATCTATCTGGGACATGTATCACCTCGCAATTGATACGAGTATTCTATCACAAAGGGTGGACAAAGAATGAATGTCACATTCAGTATTCAACCCCGGGGAAGATCTTATATATGAGTTTCTTAACGACCGGAATCTTAATTATCATGAACATCAGAACAGCACCCGAAACGTTCAGTATCAGATCATCAACATCGATCGTACCCACCATGAATACAAACTGTGTGATCTCTATGAACAGTACCAGCAGTATGGAAAATGCCACAAGCGGCAAAGCCTTCTGTAATCTCTTAAACAACAGCGGACAGAAGAATCCAACCGGCATCAGGACAGCGATGTTTCCTCCTATGTTCTTGATTATGTATCCTGCACCGTAACCATCCCTGAAAGGCTCAACGATACTGGCAAACGGAATGAAGTTGGAATGGTGATCCAGGTAATATCCGATATATCCCCTGTTCAGCAGTATCAGGTGCGGTGACACCCTCCCCCAGCTGAACGTCAGCAGGAATATGACATTTATGAAGAACATAAAGCTCAGGAACAGGAACATCCTGACAAAGAACCTTTCATGGTCAGGAAGGGCTCTTCCCATAAGCCTGAATCCGTTATACATGAACGCCAGCATCACTACGACAACGACGGCCAGCATCCATCCGTAGATGTTGTTCATGCCCCAATAGAACAGCCCGAACATCAGGGCTGTAACGACAAAGGATATGGCCGCCTTAACCTTCATTTCCGCCTCCCGCCATGCGAACGGCATTGGCATGTGCGTGATATATAACAGACGGCGAATAAGACAGCACCCTGGACCAGTCTGAAGCCAGAGCAGTATTAGATGAATATCCTGCCAGATACGAATACGGCTCCAGATCTCCCACTATCGCCTCCCCGGAATCAAGCATAACCGACACACTGTCCGGGCTGTGCGAAGGCGTGGTAATTATCTCCCCCGCTATCCCCAGGGAAGACAGAAAGGATCTGCTCTCACCAAAAGGCAAAGTAACGGCAGACGAAACTGATATGGGAGCGACAGACAGGCCGGCACGTGAAAAGATCGCATCAGAATACCCCACACAGGAAACCTGCGATTCCATAACAACCAGCTTAACGCCCTGCTCCACCAGACAGCTCACCAGCCCCATATGGTCAGGATGATAGTGCGTCGCCATCACATACCCAATATTCGGAACACAAACACCAACAGCCTTGATCGCCTTATAGAACAAAGGCAGCGTCCCTGCAAAATCCGTATCGACCAGCAAAGATCCGGTTGTCCCCCAGATAAGAAATGTATTTGTATTCCCATAACGTAGTGTAGTAAGTGTCATGGGGATATTATACAACACCCCCGCAGGTATGATGTCGGCAGGGGTGGGATATCTTTTACTAAAACTAATCGTAAGGTGACTCAACTGTCAAATGCTATTCATAATATGTAATTATTATTTTCGAATCATCTGGGAAATTTGTTCCAGAATTAAAGTTCTTCCGGCCGTTCACTATAATGCTTGCAACGTTATATCTTGTTGTGAAAAATCCAACATCTGTTTTGTTCAATGAGATATTAAAGAACCCACAGTTGATCAAATAATCATATGCTTGAGAGTACGACATATCTTCAAAATCAGAACTACTCATACCGATATTAACATAAGAACTACTAATCCTCTCGGTTTTTCTTCTCTCACGTTCAATCGCCGTACAATATTCTTCATATGTTGTTTCCCACTCTTCTTTGTTTCCGTAATATTGGAGCTCTTTGATCTTACTTCTTAATCGCCGATTATACGATTCAGCATCATCATATTCCTCATCATCAATACATTCCTCAATTTCGTCACACAGAGCATTAATATCTTTTAGAATGCTTTTATCATGAAACTCATCTCTATGACTATACAGATGTATTCCAATCATCATTAAAAGTAACGCTCCAATACCTACTATGAAGACAATTAATGCCAACTTATTTGACTTATAGTCGTTATTGGATTCTACTGTTGCTATTGATATGTTTTTATCAGCTAGAATCCGTTCCACAGCTATTGACTCTTCAGATTCTATCTTTTGTTTCTTTGTTGATTCGGTTGAACGAATGGCTTCCTGCTTTGTTCTTTCCTTTTCGACTAATAATTCCTGGAAAGCCTCAACATCAATCATCACTTTTGACCCACACTGATCGCAATACTTTGCAATATGGTCCAAATCGATGTCTATGTTTGCACCACAATTAGGACAACTAAATGAAATGGTTTTCATAGTATAATGCCTTCTTATTTCATTTGTATATCGTAGATCATCTTGTCATAGTTTTCACATGCTTTTCTCATTTGTTCTGAAGCACTATTACTTAGTTTTGCTTCATTTCTAAGATACATTGCATGTTTCTTTGCTGATTGATAGAGGTAAACTTTTACCGAATCACTACTGGACCTCTTTGCTATATCTTCCATGGCAAGACAATACTCCATAGTTAATTTGTAAAACTCATAACTATTAAGTACCCCTTGTTTACCCTTAGAAAAAGATATAATTGATGCGCTCAACTGCGATATCTGACCATATAATTCAGACTCAGTATTGAAGCCAATAGATCTAGTGCTAGCCACACGCTGCCTCAGAGTAGGTATATTCTCATTTATAACACTTTCAGTCGGAGTATGAACTTGTTCAACTTTTTTTGCTTTTGATGGAAAACTATGATATGTTATTAAAATTTTCGAATCACTGGGAAACCTTCCAAGATAATTCATTATTGGATTGCCATTAATGCTTATTGAAGATACCCTTCCTGATTTAATTATTATTCCAGTAGTTAAATCTCCCAATGGTATACACTGTATATTTTGAAATCCAGCGTTGCGAAGTATTTGCTCAATAGCAATGTAGCTTTTTGAATTATAATTACGAATAGCTTCAGGAAGCTTTATTCCGTCTTCCGTCCTGCCATTAGTTTGAAACGAAACTCCTACTACGAAAGCTACTGTCAACAATAACATTCCAACCACTGACAACATCATATTATGATCATTTGTAAAACCAACAATCATCAAAACTACAGCTACTATTACGATAATAGATATAATTGCCATTTTGATCCAAAACATCATGTTTTTCGTTTTATTATTGTTTTCATTTGACCTCATTTTAGCAAGCAGTTCTATCTTCTCGTTTTCTGCACGCAATAGTTCTGCTTCATCAATATGGCGATATATGTGTTCATTATTATTTTCAACTACCAATTGTGAACCACAATAAGAGCAGAAAGTACTTGTATTATTGTCTTCAAAACTTTGGTTTGCTCCGCATTGTGGGCAAGTAATCGTTTTTATTATTATTGACATTTGATCCTCCCAAAAGCTATTCTTTACATTTATAATAGACTTCATCATTATTTGAATTCTCAAAAATATAGAACTTGAGTCTACCAGTAATTACCTTTCCATTTGGTTCACCAGTCAGGATGGCACCTACCACACGGACGTTTATTGTGACTTACAGCCCATGAATGAGTTCTTGCTGTCTCATTTCCATGCAAATAAGAACAACCACTGGTGTGATATACATCAGAACCCGGATTAACAAATACTGTATAATCTGAATAAGCTGGTTCGTATGATGGTTCAGGTGTTGGAGTAGGAGTAGATGTCGGACCTGGAGTAGGTGTTGGTGTCGGAACAGATAAACCAGGATAATCATATGTTGCAACCACAAATCCATTTCTATACAAGGAAAACCTAGGAAACAATGAAACGCCATAATATTGGCTCAGTACAACCGAAGGTAGAGTCATTTCTTCGCTAATAGAACCATTTTCACTCATAACCGTTTTGTTGATAACATACTTATTTGACCTGCTTAACGGGTTTCCGTTTTCATCCATAATTGAAATAGAACATTCATACGATGCATCAGTTTCAAGTCCAACACAACTAATAGTACTTATTATTGGGGAGGTTGATCCTAACGAGAACGATTGAATTGGAGATCCATCTTGCATGAAAGATGCGTTTGTAATTTGGGGTACGAATATCGTAGCGTCATTATTATCCAACGAAGATGAATGCATAAATTGTATATCATTGAGTTTAACTGTAGTATGGCAAACAATTGTATGACCAGTTAATCCGGAAGCATCAATATGTCTGAATATATGCGTAATTGTGTTATCATTGCCAGTCATCTTATGAGATGCACTAAATGTTAACGGATTTCCTTCTACATCTTTTATCACAGAATTAGTTTGTCCGTCTATCAATGTTAGAGTCAAATCATATGTTTCATAATTAGAAAAATTGGATAAGTGCGTTGTTGCCTTTATACTGGCATCATCTGAAATGGTCAGAGTCGCAGATCGAGTATTTGTACACAATAACGACGTGTAGTAATTAACAATTCTCACCTGGTGCAGAATTGGATAAGGACTTGTCGTTTTAAATAACTCTATTTCAGTCTCGCCCGTTTTGGATACTCTCGTTGCTACTGTAATTGAACAAGCAGCATAAGAGGAGGTATCAAGACTAATCTGAATTGTTTCTGTTCCTGACGATTCAGATGCTACAAAAGTCTTACTGACTGTAATTGGTTCATTATTACCATCTGTTATATTAGACCAAACCGACGTACTGTTCTGTGATGATTTCAATACTTCTCCAGTTATACAGTATTCCTCTCCTGCAACCAAGTTATCGTATTCTATTGTTGCGGTTAATGATGTGTTTGTTGAAGGAGACGTCTGATGAAGGCCATTATTAGCATCTAGCAAATCGAATTTGAAGTCGGGAATATGTATATATCTTTCTTCAGTAAGATCTACAATTCTAAGCTTGGTATCTTTATCCAAAGATATGGTTTCCCTGGCGACAAAAGTCTTTCCTGCAATATCACCATAAGAATCCATATGATAAATAATACTTGCGTATCCTGAATTCACATATTCTCTTCTTGATATCTCGATAGCACTATCAGTTTGATCTACCGTAAATGTACATGAGCCTGTAATACCGGTATTTAAGGTTATCGTTTCGCCTGATTCATTAGTACAAACTTCATACAAGAGTCCAGTTACTGTATATGTTTCACCTACAGTAAAATTCTCGTAGGAAATAACATCAGTAACTACGTCTCTCTGTGAAGCATCATAATCAAATGAATGCAGACCATTTCCTATCTTAGGGGATATATCAATAGTCTCTTCAGACTCAGTACTATCTGACTCAAGTTCATCTATGTTAACAACATGTAGTGATACACGCTTTGCTGTGTTACAAGATGTTGGGGTTATTTTATCAGGAATTGAAGATAATAACCATATTTTTTCTGTTTTCTTATCCCATAATTATCCGCGGGATAAGAAATATAGCCTTTCACTCAGCGGATGTTTACAGCTGTTTCACGGGTGTTATACCACATTTTATTTGGTCAAATTTGAATTCATTTGCAGGCTGTGTATTAGTTCGCATAATTCATGATTTACTATACAAATACCCTTATATAGAAAAGGCTACTTCACCGAAAAAGTGCCGCAGCCTTACTAGTTTGAAAGATTTATCCAGCTTTAAGCTTCCTGTAACGATACCATATGTGCATATATACCGTCCTGCGCCATAAGAGTTGTGTGATCACCTCGTTCGGCAATGTTTCCTTCCGTTATGACAAGGATCTGATCGGCATCTCTTATGGTCCTTAATCTGTGTGCAATAACAAGAAGAGTTTTGTTCTTGCACAACTCTGAAATAGCCTCCTGGATAGCCCTCTCATTATCGGCATCCACACTTGCAGTAGCCTCATCAAGGATAACGATTGGTGAATCCTTCAAAATGCATCTGGCGATGGATATCCTCTGCTGTTCACCACCGGAGAGTGATGCCCCTCCCTCGCCGATAACGGTATCAAATCCGTTCGGCAGCTGCATTATAAAATCGTAACATCTTGCTTTCTTTGCAGCTTCTTCAACTTCCTTACGTGTTGCATCGGGACGGCCGATCGCAATGTTGTTATATACGGTATCCTGGAACAGATATACACGCTGGAACACCATGCTTATCTGATCCATAAGGCTGCCGAGGGAGATGTTTCTGATATCCTCACCTCTTACAAGGATCCTGCCGTTCTTAACAACCCAGAATCTTGCAAGGAGCGAAGCTATCGTAGATTTACCGCCGCCGGAAGGACCGACCAGAGCCGTCATTTCGCCCTGCTTTATCTTAAACGAGACATTGGTGAGTACGTCTTTTTCAGTATATGCAAATCCAACATCCTCGTATTCGATCTCATCGATCCCTGATGCATCTGATACGGAAACCAGCGTGTTTTTACCATTATCGGCAAGCTCCTCTGCAGCAAAGACTTCCTCTATACGGTCAAGGCTCGCATCCGTAACTGTAAGTCTTGCCATCTGTCCGTAATAACTCTTGATGGCTACGAATGCATCGAAAAGGAAGAGTGCTATTCCTACCATATATTCAGCAGATATTGAACTTGTCATATACAGATAACCGCTCAACGCAAGCACTAAGGCGGTGCCGATTCCAAATGTAAGATACAGCACTCTTGACCAAGGTGTGTATGCTATCTCGAAATCAATACTTTCCTTGCAGCTTTTTGTAAACTCATCTGTAAGTCTCCTGGACTTGTCTCCAAGCATGTTATAGGATTTGATGATGCCGATGCCTTCAGCAAAATCCAAAACTTCTTCAGTAAGGGATTCGCTTGCTTCCTGCTTGATGACAGAATGCTTCATTGAAGTCTTGAGCATCAGGTTTCCGACAATGATAAAAGCACCGACGACCAGAATTGACAACAGACCCATTCTGAAGTCCATCACGAACATCATGACGACCATAATGCCCTGAGAGATAAGAAATGTTACCAGTTCAGATAAGACACCCATGCAGTTTTCTTCTATGAAGACCATGTCAGTTGCGAGAACAGAACTGATCTTTCCGATGTTTCCTTCGGTGAAATATCCCATCGGAAGCTTACGCAGATGATCGCCAAGCTTAAGTCTCATGTCAGCAAACACCATATAGCCTGCAGCTGACTGCAATACATTGGATATGTGTTCAAAGACAGCCTCAAGTATTACACTGACCAATACTGCAATGCCGAGCCAGATGCACTTTGTCTTATCCATTTCTCCGCGCATGAAATAACTGATGCAAAGAAAGCATAAGACAAGCGGAGCTTTCATCATTAAACCTTTAAGGAAAGCAGTAATATAAGATGCTCTTATCCTCGTTTTGTACTTTCCTGTCATATTGATTATTCTGTGCAATATCTTCAACATATAGATCACGCTTCCTTTATCTTCCATGTGCTTGCGCTGACAGAAGCATCCCACAGTTTCTTATATTCTGAACAAGAATCCAGTAACCGTTCATGTGTATCGGACGTAACGCATATTCCATCCTTCATTACGCATATCTTATCTGCATTCTTTATTGTTGAAAGACGGTGCGCAATGACAAGAACCGTTTTATCCTTAACAATCTCATCAAGTGCCGCATTCATCTTCTCCTCATTCTCCGGATCCATAAATGCAGTCGCCTCATCGAGGACTATTACAGGTGCATCTTTGAGAATTGCTCTCGCCAGCGAGATCCTCTGACGTTCGCCACCGGATAGCTGCTTACCTCCATCTCCTGCCTGTGTCATGATACCGTCAGGTAATCTGTTGAGGAACTCTTCACACTGAGCTCTTTGGGCAGCCATAAGAACTTCTTCCCTTGTTGCATCAGGTCTGCCGATAAGAATGTTCTCGTACAGAGTGGTATTAAACAGAAACTGTTCCTGTGAAACGAATGCAACATGATCATTCAGCGCCTCAAGCTTCATATCCGTAATGTCCTGACCTCCGATAGTTATTGAACCGGAATTCAGATCATAGTAGTGAACCAAAAGCTTGGCGAGAGTAGATTTACCGCTTCCTGATTCGCCGACAAGGGCAGTAGTTGTCCCCTGCTTAAGTGACAGATCAACACCGTGTAAGACTTCTTTCTCATCGTAGCCGAAATGGATATCTTTGAACTCAATGTCATAGTTACTGCCGGAAAAATCAGACGTTCCCTCCTTAAGAGCAGGCTTATCCATCATCTTCTCAAGTTCTGCGATCTTGTAGTCAAGCTGAGGGAACTTTCCAGCAAAATTTAGTGCTTTAAGGAATGACGGACCTACAGCAAAAGACATGCACATGACCAGTATCAGCTTGTCGAGACTTATTGTTCCTCCGAGAACCATTCCTGAACCGAAAGGAAGCATCAGCAATACGAGGCACGGCAATACGCTTGTATATGCAGCCATCCACGGCCAGCATACCTTATACCATGCAATCGTAAAATCGCGGTAACTTCTTACCACATCGCCAAACTTTTTGTATGAGTCGCCGTCTTTATTAAAGACCTTAACTACTTCCATTCCGTTGACATATTCGATTATCGTATTATTCATTCTGGCGGCAGATTCGTAATAAGCATTCATCTTTGACATACCCTGCTTCATCATCATGCCCATAGCGATCATTCCAACAATAAGTGGAACCAGAGAAAGAAGACCAAGTCTCCAGTCTGTTATGAACATCAGAATAATAATGATCACCGGGATTGCTATATTGGCTATGCCCTCTGGAATTGCATGTGCAAGCAGAAGTTCGATCTGATCGATATCATCAGTGAAGACTTTCTTGATACGTCCCGTTCCCAATTCTTTTATGCTCCCGAGAGGCTGCTTCTCAAGCTTCCCCTGAAGGGATATACGCAGGTTTTTCAGAGTGTTATAAGCACTTATATGCGAGAATTCCAACCCCTGTACATATGACAGCGAATAGATGATCTCACACACTGCAACTGCTGCAACTCTGATCAATACAAAGGTCATATCAACGCTTTCACCTCTGGTCAGGGGTGATATGATCTGATACAAAAAGAAATACGGCAGTACTGAAGCAATAATGCCTATGGACATCATTATTACAGCCCATACTGTGTATTTCTTGTACTCTCCGATATACGGAGCAACTTTGCTAAACATCTTTTCCTCCCAGCCGTTAGCAATCGCTAACATTTTGTTTATAATTTAAGCCGTCCTATGACGGCCAGGTTTAACGGTTTATAAAAGGCCTACTTAACCGCAACAACTGCGATCCACGGCTTGCCTTCAAAATGATCTGATGTTACGGAAGAAAAACCTGCTGCTTTAAGCGCTGATTCGATCTGTTCGATCGTATAGCACTTCATTCCGTCAATGATCTTCTCGAATTTGAGGCTGGCATCGTCAGTGCCGTCTGATTCATTTACGATCATGAAAACTCCTCCGGGCTTCAGCACTTTTGCAACTTCTGAAAAACACTTTTCGAGTCCGGGCCAGAAATAGATCGTTTCAAATGCTGTAGCCAGATCATAAATCTCCACGGGAAGATCCAGGTTGGAAACATCACCCCGCATCACACTGATCCTTCCTGCGTTAATCAGATCGTTGTTATAATCAGTTGCTTTAGCGACGGATACTTCAGAATAGTCGATTGCGGTAACTTTTGCGGACGGGTATTTCTTTGCAAGTTCACCTGCATTTCTTCCTCCGCTGCAGCCGACTTCCAGTATCTTTGAGGGAACTATCTCCGGCAGATGTGACATACCCCAGTCAGCCATCTTTGCGTGACCGCTGTTCATGCCGTTTACCATCATCTTGCCCAGAGTGCCCTCCGGTTTTCTCGTCTGGTTTACAAACTTCCTGTAAAGTCCCATTTCAAACTCTCCTTTTATCTTGTATGTATTCGATCATCATTTTTACTGCTTCTCTTCCTTCCGGGAAGTATTTCACAAGTGCCCAGTCGTGGCACATGGGTTGCTCAACACAGGTGAGCGAAACACCGGATGTTTTCAACTGTTCAATGTAATTCATGACATGCGGATAAAACAACTCGTGTGTTCCGTAAAACAGGGGCATCGTTGGAAAACCATTGTAATCGATGTATTCAGGACTTATGTCAGGACTGTCCAGAGGCACATTCCTGCACCAGTTTTCAGCTATCAGATCATTCATCGCCACAGTAAGAATCGGATCATAAGGCTCCATTTCCTTCCTTATATCCCTATTGCGCCCATTCTCCAGACCGCAAGCAGGCGATATGACGATCAGACCTGACGGTTTATCTTTGAGTCTGTATGCAAGACTAAGTATCAGATTTGCTCCTGCCGAATCTCCCATAAAGACAATATCTTCGGGATCGTAGTCCTTCAGGATAACGTCATAGTAAAGTCTTTCAAGCCATCCAAGCGCAACTCTGACATTATGCTTCGGTGCCAGCGGATAGTGCGCAATAACTATCTCCGCACCTGTCATGACCGCCAGACTTTTAGCCGTGTCGTAATGAACTTTTTCTGCTCTTGCCATTCCGCCTCCGCCGGGCAGGAATAACACCGCTTTTTTTGAATTATTCTTAGGCTTTTCTGCACGTATTCTATGTATAGTAAATCCATCAAAAGATATCTCTTTAATATCAAGACCTGAGTACATACTTCGTGGCAGCATTATCACATCATTGCCGGATATCAGATTCGACATACTCCCTTTCGGTCCCCCTCCCGGAAACCGGTTAAGAATGAAGCATCCTTTCTCAGCCACTTTATAGATAAAACTCATACTTTATTCACCATCATATAAGCAGCATCAGACCAAGAAACATAAAGGCTCCGCTCCAGTTCGAAGCACCTCCTATCCTTGTAAGAAAGAGCACAGCCGCGACAGGTATGAAATTAAACACACATGCCCACTGCGGAAGCGATGTGGCACCACTTACAACAGCAATGAAAAGAACAACACCTAATGTGAGCATTCCGATGTAGCAGAAGATCATGGTAAGCGATGTATCTTTCATAAACTTCACTATAGCCTGACGAGCTTCTTCAGTCCTTCCCATCTGAACGTAGAACCATTCGCTGACACCGCAGAACACATGGTGCGCAACACCAAAGGCTAATAGGATGCCGTCTGCAATAAGGATAATTACCGCATAAGTTTTGGAGAATTCAGACATCCATAAATAGAGTCCGTAATATCCGCACGCTACCATAAGAAGTGCAAAGCAGCCTGCAAGCATTGATATCAGAGGATTCCTGAGAGGCATATTTGCAAAGGTATCAGACAGGAATTTGTTGTCCGACATTTTTGTTACATCAAGCTTCTTTCCGCCCGGTACATAAGTGATCAGACAGTCGCAGACACCGCATATAAGATGACCTATAACTGCAATTAAGAACAGGATCTTAACCAAATTCATAAAACCTCCCCATAATAACAACAATACCCGCGATGATCGCGGCACCGAATACCCAGATTACCGTGAGGATGATCCTCTTCCTAAACATCTGCTTCCATGTCTGAACATAAGGAATATCCTCCGTTCCCGGAATAACCCAAAGTCTGCTCTTAGCGACCCATATCTTGTCGATCACGATGCCGTCAAACCAGTTCATGACCTCAAGGAATAACAAAGCCTGCAGATATGCCGGAAGGAAATCCCTTGCCTTGTTCCAGATTGCGATAATAGCAATGAGAGCAATGGCCATAACCGTAAAGAAAGCGATCATAAAAATCTTTCTTTTCTTTGAGACAGTCTGTCTGTCAGTAAGACCTAATTCATATACACGATCCTGTACAGGCTTGGGATAGAAATACAGAGCGTTCAAGGCATTGTTGCCGACACCGAGTTTTACCATCAGAAAAAACAAACCGCAGTATAAGATCAGTTGAAGTGCGATCATCATGTGTTAACCTTGCCTTCCTTATTAACTGCAAAATAAAACGCCAGGCACATAAATGCATATCCCCACGATTCGCCGCAAGCGGTAAGAAAAGACAGTTTGCTGCCCATAGCAACCATTACCGCAGCGATTATCTTTGCAGCTATGCTGAGTCCCATCGGACACAGGATAAATGCAGCTTTGTTAATACCGAGTTTCCCCTTCAGAGTGAAATACATATATGCAATTGTCACGGGAATATCGCACAGATAACACCATATAACGAATGGGATCAATGCTGTCGCAGCAGGTATAAGAAAAACTGAATCAGCCGCGGTAATATCAAGACCTGCGCGAAGCGCTGCCTGGATCAGCATAAGGACAATACAGCATGCGATATGAAATGAAACAAACATCATGGGAGCAGACTTCAATCCAAAGCCCATGAGCTTATACATCTTAGAATCTTTTGAGATACCTTTCAGATCAAGAGTTTCCATTATCGCAGGTGCGAAGTAAAGACATCCGAATCCAGACAGAATCCCGAAGAAAAATGACAACACATAGAACCATGTGGGAACACCTGATATTGCCGTGGTGGTAATACCATAGATCAACTTCTCTCCGCCTTCAGGTTCATAGCCGATAAGCCAGTCTCCTACACCGCACAGGAGAAGCGAGATAAATCCAAAGATAAATGCAGTTTTTTTACTCATTTTCACACTTTCTTTTTATATCCGCAGTCACAGTATGGACCACCTGATGCAAGTGTGTACTCTCTTACGAAGTTAGATGCTCCGCCAAGATCACTCATGACATAATCAAGGTGGCACATAGCCGGAACATATTCGTAAAGATCGTATTCTTTCATGAGCGTGCAGATACCGCACTTAAAGAATCTTGCTTCATATCCACTTCCATCTTCATACGGTATGTAATCCATATTCCACGAATACGGATTGCGATCGGCCGCTTTCAGTTTTGCCGTTGCTTTCATTGAAGCGATATCTTTTTCAGAGAACTTATTCTTTCCGCTCTTCCTGCACATTTTCTTCAGGAACGGTATTGTCATTGAATCCTCGTAATAACTTGTTACATCTTTCACATCAGGCTTATGAGGCAGATTGCTCAGAAAAGATACAAGCATTGCACAATTGACTATGTTCGTTTTAAAACGGTCTTCCTTCTCGAATTCAGGGAGTTTTTCTATAATCTGCCTGTATTTCTTTTTGGCACTGATCCTTACTGTTTTAGCTTCATCTGCAGTCAAACCGAGATCGCTTACCAGATTCTTCTCAAAAGAACCTTTAAGCAGCATCCACATTCCCATTGGCATTCCTGAGTATTTCATATGTTTATTCAAAATGAGCATCACTTCTTATAGAAATGAAAATCGCAGCATTCCCCTCCTTTTCCGAGTGTCTGTGTCCTTGTGAAGCCAAGCTTTCTCAGGTTCCCGTAAGTTACGTCATCGACATCACAGAATGCGGAGCACAGTTCAGGGCATCCGAATTCTTTGCATGCGTTATGCCATAGGCTGTCAGTGATCGTTATGTTGTAAAAATCCTTGCCTTCAACCTGCGTACTCTTCTGAAGATCAGTAGTCCTCATGATCCTTAGAAATGATCTGCTGTATATCCTGTAGAATCCCGGTATGATCTCAAGGGCAGCCGTACTCTTATGCTTCTGCTTCCCGATAACTTCGACCATGTATTTATGTGTAAGATCATAAGCACTTTCAGACAGCTTTTCATCAGCCTTGAGCGTCTTATATAGTGCAACACGAGGCAAAATGGTCTTAGTCAGTGTCTTATACTGATCGGGCGTCCTGCCGCTCAGGGATTCAACACATTCATAATAAACAGCCGACTGGGCTTCAGATACCCTCTCCGCATCATCTCCTATTACGTCTTTCAGCCATTTATGAATTTGTTTCTGCTGATCCATTTCATACCTCACACTTGTTAACCATGGCTAACTTTCATCCTATTCTATCACCTTGGGTTAGTTTATGCTAACTAAAAATGCAGGTAATCCATATATTCTTTTTCTACATTTTCCAGTTGGCAGCTTCCTCTCTGAGCCTGATAAAAGTGCTGTATCTTGAACTGGTCCTGAGCAGTTCATCATGAGTACCGCTGCATAACGATCCTCCGTCAAGCACAACGATCTTATCCGCATTTCTTATAGTCTTAAGCCTGTGGGCGATCATAATGACAGTCTTATTCTCCGTCAGTGCATCAAAAGCTGCCGTCAGTTTATCTTCATTCTCGGGATCCACATTTGCCATCGCCTCATCAAGAATGATTATCGGAGCATCCTTGAGGATCGCTCTTGCTATAGATATCCTCTGCTTCTCACCGCCCGAGAGTGTTGCGCCGCCCTCGCCTATAACAGTTGAATAACCATCCGGGAGCGACATGATGAAATCATGACAGCAGGCTTTTTGGGCAGCAGCCACGACCTGATCGTGATCTGCATCGCTCATTCCGAACTTAATATTATTCTCTATCGTATCTGCAAAGAGGTATACATTCTGGAATACCACGCTTATCTGAGACATCAGGCTTTCAAGAGTGTAATCCCTTACATCCCTTCCGCCTATCGAGATCTTGCCGCTGTTCATCCCAGAATCGAGCAATCAGCATCGCCAGTGTCGTTTTGCCTGCACCCGAAGATCCGACAAACGCTGTCATGGTGTTCTCCGGGATCTCAAGACTCACATCGTTCAATATCTCATTAACCTAAAACGGACAACGATTTGACAACGGGAGCTTAACAGGAGCCTTATAAAGAGAACAAGATATCCCGATCGGGACAAAATGCCCCAAAATCGGTAGAATTTAAGCAATTCCACTGCCAGTTGACAGATTGCAAGGTGTTAATGGTAGAGTGGCGTGGGTATAATTTGTATCATGAAACCACCAATTGGAAGGACAATATCGATATGAAGGACAAAGTGTTAACGATAGTTAGAATAATAGGGAGGTGTATATGATATTTTCTGAGAAGATTACCGAACTGCGAAAAAGAAGCGGCCTGACGCAAGAGCAGTTTGGAGATAAGATTGGTGTCAGCCGTCAGGCAGTTTCCAAATGGGAAATGGCGCAGTCTGTACCCGATATCAACAAGATTATGGCTATTGCGGAGTTCTTTGAAGTTCCCGTTGATTTTCTATTAAAAGATGACCTGGACCTGGATTACCTGGAAAACAAACCCATAACCGTAAGTTCGCCTGATCCTGCGCGTAAAGTTATAACTCTTGAAGAAGCTCAGGATTACTTTGCTACCCACAAAAAGACAGCCAGATTGGTAATTATCACGATCTTTCTGCTTGTTTTATCTCCGGTAGCCAGTTATTTCCTGTCGTTAACGGAGAATGAAAAAATAGTTGGCATTGGCATTATCATACAGATTATATTCATGTTGTGTGCAGCTGTAACGATCATACTCGCAGTGTGGGGAGAGAAAAGATTTAAGTACTTTAAAGAGCGGAATCGTGAAATAGATTATGGCGTTAAGGGTGTTGCCGAAGATTATATTAAAGATTTTGACCGTACCCGGCTCACAGGGATCCTTTCCGGCATCGTACTCCTTGTTTTGTCTGTCATTCCCATGATGATCTGTGCAATACTGGAAGCGAATGCTGTTTTAATAGTTCTCGGTATTACGCTTATGCTACTGATGGCGGCAGCAGGAATATCCTGTATCGTGTATGTGAACATGATATACAGAAGCTACTTGCGCTTAAAGAATCACAAATGATCTCTTAACAATTTGATAGGCCGGATTTGCTTGCATTAATACTGCAGGTGGTCTTTGTATGCAAAAAAATAAAAGGAGTAAAAAATGAAAAAGATTGGAAAGAACCTACTTAAGGTGTTGGGATGCACTGTCGTTTGCTTGTCATTAATGGTTGCCGGGTTGTCGATATATAACCATATTAAGCTGACCGGTGAAATCAATGCGATCAAGGATAAAGGATACTATAACCCTGTATCAACGGGGGATCATTCGCTTAATGTATATGTTACCGGTAACGAGAACGGCGATCATACCATAGTTGCACTCTCCGGCTGGAGCGATGGCGAGATGTATATCAGCTGGAGACCATTGAACTCTCAGTTCGAGGATGATAATCAGTTTGTCTTTATTGATCGCGCCGGATACGGATTAAGTGATGATGTTCGCGAATCCATGACCATTGACTATGTCGTTGAGGATTATCGTACGGCTCTGAGAAATGCAGGTATCGAAGGGCCTTATATCCTTCTTTCGCATTCATTGGGCAGCTTGTATACGGCTTATTGGGAGAGCACATATCCGGATGAGATCGAAGCCTGCATTTTAATGGATGGAACTCTACCTATAAGCGTAGAAGAGGTTGATGAAGTATTACAGAAACGCTCATTCACGGATAATATCCTCAATGAGGGCACTTCACGTCTTCCGTATTTTCTGACACATACCGGATTATCGAGAATCGTTGATATTAACGCGGCCTTTTATGGGGATGTCATGAGTTGCCTTGATCCATATGATCGTTATGAGGCTTTCTCGTTAATTAACTCAACGTATGCTTCACATGCATGTTTGTATGAGCTGATCCATGTAAATTCCGGTGAAGAATTATCCTGGACATGGGAGAACATAGTAACAAACGATATCCCGAAGATATACTTAGCTGCTTCAGATTATGAAGGCGCGCTGACTTACGCCGATAGGCTTGGCAATACGGAGGTTTATGATCTGCCGGGTGATCACGTTATCTTTCTCGACAGGACGGAGGACTGTGCAGTTATAATTGACGGGTTCCTTGCAAGTCTTGATGCCTGACCTGTTGGTACGGCCCCGCAGTACATAATTTCCTAAGCCTTGGAGAAATGAAGTGAACCCCCGAAGTTTTTCCAACTTCAGGGGTTCACTTCCAAGCGTTTTGCGATTATTCGTACTCGACTATGGTAACAACATGTAGTGATACACGCTTTGCTGTGTTACAAGATGTTGGGGTTATTGTATCAGGAATTGCAGAAAATAACCATATTATTACTGTTTTCTTACCTCTACTTGTGTGATTATTTCATTAATGCATTCATTGATTTTTTGAAAATATATTGACATATTTCCTTACCCAGATTCTGTAAAGATATCGCTTCTCTCTTATTCTCTCTTCACCCTATAAACCTTATCAGTCGTAGTTCCCTCATCCTCAACTACACCAACATCTACCAATTTCTGCAAATATCTCCATACAGTAGTTCTAGACTTACCACTTACGGCAACCGCCTCCGCACTAGATATCTCACCTTTTTCAGACAATACAGCTATTATCGACTTCAGCTTCTCATATTCATTTTGTTTCAAAACTTGTTTCATTCTTGTTTCAAAACTTGTTTCATTTTGCAACAAGCTATGGTTGCCGCTGTTATCCTCAAGGAAGGCCGGATGAATATATAATCTGCTGACAAAGTAATCATGAGCCTCATCCGTCTCAAACTCGGGCAGAGGTGATCCGTTCGACTGAAGTGAATCAAGAATCTTCTTAAAACCGGTATTCCTGCCCTCTGTAAGGTGCAGATCCTTGAGGAACTCACCGATTCGGCGGTTACGGTATCGTCGGCTATAAACCTTATACTCTTTTAGGCCTTGCAACGTAACAGATCTGTCTGGACCGGGATGTGATATGATCTCGATCATATTGTTATTAATGCGGACTTCAATTGGTTCACGCTGATCATACGCCTTGTGATATACCGCATTAGCAAGAGCTTCTTCTATCGCCGCATACGGGTAATTAAAGAAGCGGTCTGCCTCAGCGCGATCAGGATATTTGAACATCTTCTCAGCTATGACAACATTCTTTATATATCTGAGTGTAGCACGCAATTGCTCATGCAACGGTCCCTTAAAAGTCTGCTCAATTATCTTATCTCCCCCTTCACCTTCAGGAAACTGAACGACATCGATCTGAGCATACGGAAAGAACTTGTCAGGCTCGGAGTTGAAGAACATCAACGCAACATTTCTCGGTTTGACATATTCCGGCAATTCGCTAATGAGATGCATACTACGGCATAATTCTATAAAATCCATTGAATCAGCCATATTATAGAGTTCACTTCCTATTTCGTAAAGGTATGACTTTATCAGAGTATAGTTCAGATCTGATAATTCCGCATTATGGTTAATCTGATCGTCGTAAGGAGTTCTGTTCGACAGTGAATAGAGATCCTTCAAGTCTTCATCAGTTGGTTCCGCTGTAACAGATCCTTTGCGAATAAAGCAGATATGCTCCTTATTATTCTTATCCATCGTCTTGGGAGAAGAATACGGCCGCCCATATCCACCCGAACACCAGATTACGATAAACTGCTTTCCTTCATACTCTTCCTTACCTATGATCGGCATATAGTAAGGTCTTATACTCTTACACTTCTCGAATATCTTTTTCTGCCAAACATCAACCTTATTCAGGGGAACACCTTCTAAAGGTAGTTGGGGGATACCATTCTCCTCATCAGTACAAGCAACCACCCACCACTCTTCGCTTTCTCCTTAAGCATCACAAAGATATGCACAAAACGCACGCAACACAGGACTACACCATGCATTTTCTTCCGCGATCCTATAATCAAGACCAGAATAATTAACCAACTCTGAAACGATTCTTATCTTCAACTCGAATAATAGTCAATCCAACCAATCCTTCCTTGTTAGGTTCTTTTTCATCAGTAACAATATAATAGTAAGAAATCCAAACCTCAATGTCATCATTATCACGAATATTTTTCATAGTATCACTTAATGTCATAAATACTATTCTTCCATCTCGATATGTCTGTTCTCCATTTACACTATTATACTCAACCTGTTCCATATCAAACTCAGAAAAATCATAAAGAGCAAACAATTCATCAATTTGATTATCTATACTCTCGTTTTCCCTCTTATATGACGAAAACATATCATATAGTCCACTTGAGTCTCTATTCACAAGCATCTCAAGAATCGTTTTGCTTATATCCTTTTGTTTCTCGTAAGTCGATACATTGCTTTTTAATTTTTCTGCTTCTGGAGAAATCACTCCACAGCCTGAAAACATGCAAGCAACAACCAACAACACAGTGATAATAATACTTCTAATCATCTTTGCCCCCAGATAACATATACACATTTGTTCTCATCATCAGTAATCCAATATTTGGTTCGTGAATCATCCTCATCTAAAGCTAATATAGATGTTGAAAGAGAATTATACAGTGCGGATAAATCACCTGCATTCTGCATCGCTGATGTTGCATTTCTAAAACTAATCTTCGCAACCATCCACAGATTGTTTGCATCAAGACCCATCTGATTTGGGTTAAATCCGGTTATCCACCATTGGTTATCATACGGAAACCAATTAATAACATCTGAAATAGTTGAGTCCACATTATAAATACTCAACTCCATCTTAAGTTCGTAAGGCGCAACTGCCCACCACCCCTCCTGGTTCTGGGATAAAGTTGCATTAATTTGTCTTAATATTGGATTTGCATATCTCTCATATGTTTCTTGAAAATCCGGATCATTGGGGATCCAATAGAAACCTACCTCGCCGCCTGATCCAAGGTTTGCATAATTCCCTCTCCAAGCCCATAAGATGTATTTATTATTACTGCTATCATAAAAGTACGGAGATTTTGTAACAGCCATATTACCATGCATGCCCAATCTGAAAACTGCATCATAAAGGTTTGCATAACCAAAAGGCATTTGAATCTGGTAGTATGTTGAATGATATGCTTGCTCCAACTCATCCTTTTCAAATGTTAAAAATAAAGCACCGTAATTAGTTGCCCACTCTGGATATCCATTTGAATTAGGATTAGTGAAGAACAAAACCAGAGCATTCCACAAATCGCCTCCGTTTGGCAAATTTAAAACGTTAAAAGTGTACTGATAAACACTATTTGTTGTTGTATGAGCGAGATTGCTCCCATCGTGGATGGTATTCAAATGATGTTCCAACAAACCTACAGGAGCATTTCTGTAATTAGGATCTGGATCAGGGGGCAGTGCTTCAATTGTATTTCCATTGGAATCCACAATTGTTCTTGGAATATTCGTATACAGGCCATCATTGTCCTGATCAAGCAAATGCATTAATAGAGCAGAATCCACCACGTGCTGATCTTTGTAAGTTGGTAATTGATTAAAAACATCAATAAAAAACGGATACTGTTTATCATAGGCGAATAACCGCAAAGAATACCAATCATCAACACCGTCATTATTCGTATCCTCGTTATTTGGATCACTACAAATAATCTGTCCGGTATATGAACGTAAGCCCTGCGTCTCATAAATATCAGGAATACCATCAGTATCGCTATCAACTTCAAGTCCATGAATAAACTCAGCGTAATAATCCTCTGGTTCTAATCCACGCAATTGATACCCATTTGTATCTATCATCAATTGATCAAGATCACTATCAAGATCTCCGTGTAGTCTGAGATGCCCTTCGTCTTCGATAGTGTAAAAACCTCCCGGAGCACCAAGACAAATTGTAAATATCCTTGCTCCATACTGTTCACATATGTTCTCAGCATAACTATTGGCATATCTCATGCTGGTATTTGATGTGAGCAGTATTACAATTGGGATATTCCGTCCCTGATCATTATAGTTGTAAAAGTGTTCAACAACATCTCCTGCAGCAAAAGTGGCAAATTGCGTAGCTGTACCAGACCAATGACTGTTGATAAGAGAACTAGCTTTATTTATTGCTGATGAAGCACTAGAATCCAGAGTACCATAATCAGAGAAAGAACTATCTTTAATTAATGAAGTGCCGACACGTTCTCCATTTCTAATGTGATTTGCAAAATAACTAATGATATCTATCATACGCGTTTTATAATAACCCGAAAAGAATGAATCCTCAACGGCAAAGATATAATCATAACGTTCTGTATCAGAAGAGACCGATGTTGAATAATCGATTGGTGTCGCCCATGCACCATTCCATGGAACTTTATCGATGAGAACATATTTGCTGAAATGCGTGACAGCAACCGACACAGTATTGTTGGTCGAATCTACAATAGAATCGAGTTCAACAAACCGACAATTCTCCTCATCGAGCCACATTATCATAAGATCTTCTTCGTCAGTATCTCCTAATACAGACTCATCATAGGAGAAAGTAATTGTGGCCGAATCAAATTCTATCGTACTATTAAACTCAATGGGAGCACCAATTCTACCAACAACTTCAGTGCAAGGTACACTGATTTCGTATATGTTGGTTGCGTCCACAACAGACGGCAAATACTGATCCGTTGTCATTGTAATGCTGACACCTGTTACTTCAGGACTGTCATCACAATCAATCGGGTAATCAACTGTTTGTTCAATTGGGGTTGCATCCGGAACGTCGGGATTTCTTCCAAGCATTACCTCATCATAATCAGAAATACCATCTCCGTCTGAATCCGGTAATGTTGGATCCGTATGATATACATTCACTTCATCTCCGTCAGACAGATAGTCTCCGTCTGAATCCCAGTTAAAAAACAGTGTTCCCGCATCAATTTCCTGGACAAATGACAAACCATCCTCGTCATCGTCCTCATTTCCATCTATAATATCATCTCCATCCGAGTCAGGTTCAAGCGGATCTGTTCGAGTTATATAGACTTCAATGCCATCAGGAATACCGTCGTCATCACTGTCTTCATTATCAGGATAAGTATGTAATTCGCCCTCAAGGTAATCAGGAAGCATATCAGTATCTGTGTCTGTCTCAATATCAATACCAAGTTTATCCGCATTGGTATATGTCCAACAGAAGAAGATGTAAGTCGCAGTTATTTCCTGATTATCTGCAGTAGTTGCGGTAAAAACGATCTTTGTAGGTCCAAAAAAGAAACCAATATCGTCACTTGACCATTCTTCTGCAACATCAATAGATCCTGTAACTGCGTCTTCCTGATAAGCAGAAGAAATACTATAAGTAAATGATGTTACGTCCTGATATCCCCACAGATTACCATGCACAGAATCTATTGTATCGAATACATATAATAGACCTTCCGTTTCAGACTCAACACAAAAACTCGTATCCAACTCGATCACAATTCCGTCCGGCACAACTGTAGGTGTCGGCGTTGGTGTAATATTTGTTCCTCCATAGATAAAATCAAGATCTGTATCACTTGCTGTTATCGTAAGAATAGAACCATTATATAATACTTCGTTAGCCACTATTCTGCCGTTTACTGTTGCATTATTGGCATTAATAGTAACCTTTCCGTTAGGTGCATAGATCAGTCCATTTATAGTTATCTCATTGCCAATTATCGTAATATCACCATTTGATGAATAGATAACTGTCGGCTCTATTGTTGTCTCATAGTTAGTCGCATCAATAGTAATATTATTTTCAGAATAAATGATGTTGGTGTCTTCACCCTCATCCGCCATTCTTGCAAGAATAGTATCTCCCCATTGAGGCATTGATATAGGATCTATCCCTTCTTCAGATCCGGTCATGGAGGTTGTCCAGCCTGCCGGCAGAACTTGCCCGACGGTTCTTGCATAACCTGTCATATAGAGCTCAGAACCCTGATATGAGAAATCTTTACCAGAGTAAACATCTCCTGTTATATAACTCTTCCATCCCATAAAAATGAAATCTGCTCTTGTACTCCCAGAGAAGATGGCATATGGGAATTCATTTGCGGGAGTTGGGGTCGGCGTATTAGTAGGTTCCGTTGTTGGTGTCGGTTCTCCCGTAGGAACAGGTGTAACTGTTGGAATTGGAGAAGGGGTCGGAGTCGGTGTTGGCGTTGGCGTAGGTGTCGGATCCGGATTGTCCATCACGATATTTAT
>JAFWFV010000007.1 GCA_017515465.1 Clostridiales bacterium | reverse complement strand
GTAGGGCATGCACTCCGAAAAGAGGATGTAGTCGAAATACCTGTCGGTGGTACTCTCGAATACCCGGTCCTCCGTAGGGAATAAACGGAGTGTTGCCCGGCGCACCGTATAACCGTACCTGACATCTATCGTATCGGGAACAGCAGAGAGATTATCCAGCGCCTTAAGCCCGTTCCAGTAGGATGCGGTTGTTGGCTGTCCGTTCAGATAATACTCAGCAGGGTTCTCAGGTATCTGATCCATGTTTGATTCCAGGAGCTGACGGAGCTTGTCCCCCTCCATGGTCTCACCGATCTCATTGTAATAGAACAATACTTCATCGTCCGTCACCTTGAAAGGAAGGTAGTTCCCACCATTAAATGCTTCGATCTGGGACGGGTCCATCATGACCTCATCCATGTTGATCCCTGAGGCATATCCAACTTCGATCCAGTGATCGGCGGACATCATGTCCGGGGTAACATCGGGAAGTAAACGTACATAATCTGTATCTGCGGAATTCATTGTAGCCTCCGTTGTCTCAAAGGTCTCCACCGGTTCAGTCTCTATAGTAGTCTCCTCTGATGTGGTGGTGGCAGTCGTTGTCACGGGTATTGTAACAGCTGATATGTTATTGGATGAATCCTCAGGCTGGATCATGCATCCCGGAAGGGACATAACAGAGGCCAGGCACAGTATCAGAGCCACGTATCTGTCAGATCTTTTCATTTCACTCACCCCGCTTTTTTAGATATGATACAACTTTTTCACCATAAAACACCAGGGTGTTTGTGATCAGTTTTTTATGCCCGAACAGTGCGGAAACAGCACGTAAGCTCAGACCTCTCATCCCGTCTACACAAAGCTCGAGCAGACATGAATAATCATGTTTTAACCGCAGCACTTCGCTGTAATCAATATATTCGTCTATGAATTCAACATTATCTGACGGCCGGTATTCCTTTTCCCTGTCTCTGATCAGAATGAATCTGTTTCTGATCCCATACAGGTTTAACATCGCGGCAAGACGCTCCAGTTCGCCCAACCTGTTCTTATCGTAACCGATATAGAATACCCCCGTTTCTGATCTGACAGGCGGATCAAAGACATCCTTAAAACGAAATTCAGGCAGGTATTTATATCTTTTTTTCAGCATAACCGGGATCGAACCAGTAGATATCAGCAAGCCCGGAGATCTCATCCAGATCCTCCACCTCACGGCAGTTCCACATCCATACTATTATCCTGCACCGTGGTGCATACTTCCGTATCGCTCTGACCAGCTGGACCGTCAGGGCTTTATCGAATATGATCACCGTATCATATGAAGATATCTTCTCCTTCCACTGACCCATTAGGGATGAATACGTGAACACGGGGCCGTGCCTGAACAAAACACGGGGAAAGAACGGCAGAGAATAGATCTCACCTACCGGAACGGAATAAGGTTCTACAACTTCGTACCCGCGGGCTCTGATCTGAGCCGAGATGAAGTTCTCGAATCCGTTGTCGTCCGCCCTGATGAATAAGACAGGAGCACTCACTCCATCACATCCATCTCTTCTTCGGTCATGGCGCCAGCCAGCCTCTGATCCCAGTTACTGAAACAGATGCGGCTGAATGGTGTGCCTGCCAGGATGAGAGCCAGTACGACGCTGGCCAGAAGGGCGGTGAGACCGCCGAAATACGCGAGGAAATCCAGGTGCTGATAGCCCAGGAATAATACCAGTGCATAATAGATAGGATTCATGAATATGTAGATCAGTCCGGAGATGGAGGGGTCGAAATGGACCACCCTGTTGCCGGATGCGATCTGGATGGACAGGCAGAAGGAGCAGATGGCAAATGCCATGATGCCGTAGCCGATCATGTGTCCCTCGTAGATCAGAAGTCCGTTCCTGCCCAGCAGGATCATCTCCAGAATGACGAGTCCCGCACCAATGAGGAACATGACGATATATGTCCACTTGCGCATAGCAAGGATGACTGATCTCTTCTCTCTTATGAGCCTGCCCAGCAGTATATAGGGCAGCGCCCTGGTGAGCCAGTTGCCGGGGATATAGGGATAGCCCAGAAAATTAAACTTGATCAGCCCCGCAAACTCACCAGTCAGGAGCATGACCACGATAAGCAGTATCAGTACTATCTTGTAGAATCTCATGAGCTTCAGCTTTTCGGCGATCAATATGACGATATATGCATATACCATGGACTGTATGAACCAGAAGCTGTCGCCTACGGGCATGGGCCAGAGATTGAGGACTACGAAATTAAACACGACCCTCTTGGTAACTGCCACGCCCATATTGGTCAGCAGGCAGAATCCCACGTTGAGGAGAATGTAGAATACCAGGACGATACCCATGCAGATGGCGCTCCTCTTGATCTTCCTTACCACCTTGCCGAGCCTCTCAGCGGGATGATCCACCAGGACAAAGTATCCTGACAGGATAAAGAAACAGGGCGTTGCAAAGCCGCTTAATGCGGTTACGATGCCCGTGGGTTCAGGGCAGCCAAACGCCCAGAAACATACGAACAGCATGAGGACGAACCTCAGATATCCCGCGCTGGTAAATTCTATCAGTTCCGGTGACTGCTGCTCTGCCGGTACAGGTGCTGCTTCTGCACTGCCTCTCAAGGATTCCACCACCCTTCATCGCTATTGCCGGAAGGTCCTTCGGCTTCAGGATCCTTAGGCCCCATCGGCTTCATAAGTTTACCATAATCTATGCCCCTCATGTACGCTGACTTCATGGCGGCCACCGAATCACCGGACTCAGAAGAACCGATAACGGACTGCAGTCCCAATGCTTCCTCAACTGATATCTCGGAGATCCTGCCTCCTCCTATCTTATAGATCCTGCTGCACAGCCTAAGTGCCGCAGGCCTGTGTGTGGACAGTATTATCAGCCTGTCAGGGTGACTCTTCATGATGTTCCCCAATACCTGTTCCTCTGTCTCGCGGTCCAATGCGCTTGTAGCCTCATCCAGCAGCAATATGGGCGAACCCCTAAGCAATGCCCTGGCAATAGATATCCTCTGGGACTGGCCTTCAGACAGGCCCCTGCCCCTTTCTCCCAATACACTGTTGATCCCAGCGGGAAGCGTAGAAACAAACTCCCAGGCACAGGCATCACGCAAGGCAGCGATCACCTCTTCATCGGTTGCCGATTCATTTACCATCCTCATGTTCTCGGCTATGGTTCCGGAAAACATGGTATTGCCCTGGGGAACATATGCAAAAAGACGCCTGAGGTCCGCGTTGACGGGGAACTCCTCCCCGCTGCCGCTCCTGAGGGTAACGCTTCCGGCAGAAGGCTCCAGCATGCCAAGGAGCAGGCGGATCAGGGTAGTCTTGCCTCCTCCTGACTCCGCCATTATCGCCACGATCTCCCCTGACGAAGCAGAGAAAGATGTGTTCTCATATACCTTGGCCCGCTCATCGTAAGCGAATGTAACATTGTTAACATGCACGCTGACGCCCTCTCCCGCATGGGATTCCATGTATTCCACCTTGGACTCATCGTGCTCCTCTCTGGGCAGGTCCATCAGTTCCCTGACCCTGTGGGCGGATACTGCGGAATTGATCATGCCGGGGATGGTGCCCACCAGGGAATTAAACCTGGCGGAAAGTGCCGACCTCTGCTGCAGGAAGAATGTCATATCGCCGTACATTATCTGTCCCGTCCAGAGCCTGTAGAGACAGTATGCAAATGCAGCAGCAGATACGATGGAGGATACCAGCGTCAGGAGGATGTTGGACTTTATGGTGAAGTTGTTATAGTCCAGGTTGAACTCCTTATATTTCTGCTGCCAGCCGTGAAGCTTCCTGGAATAATACCCGAATATGCCGAAAGACTTTATCATCTCGAAGTTATAGAATGTCTCCACCTCAAAGCTCATCATCTGGGAGTTGAGCTCCAATACCTTCTTACGGTACTCCTTCATCTTTCTCATTATGAACCTGGACAGTCCCAGCAGGAAGGGCGCGGATATAAAGGCGATCAAGGCCATTCCGTAGTCCATCCTCCACAATACCACCAGCGTCGCAATGAAGGTATATATATTAATAACCAGGTTAGGTATCCAGTTGATGGCATTGGATGCGATGGTGCCTACATCCCCGTTAAACCTGTTCAGCAGGTCTCCGCTGGGATAACCTGACAGTTCCTGCCATCTGGCGTCCATGATCCGATCAAATATCCCTGCCTGTATGTCATTATTTACATAAATGGATATCCTGGCCCCTATATAGCTGTTGACGCTGGACAGTACCAGGGATAGTATCTGCATCCCCACCATGGCAACGATCAGGAGCCACAATTTATCAGTCTGCTGTCCCACCACGATATTAATGAGTATCCTGCCCACATAGGCGGTACCGATGGATACGGTGGATCCCACTATACCTACGATCACGTAAAAGACGACTATCCAGCGGTATTTTCTGGAATAGCCGAATATCCATTTCCAGTCATCATAGAACTCCTTAATAGTCCCATCGTGGAGACTGTCTATCAGGGTCTGCATGTTATCGCTCCTGAAGAGCCTGTTAAGACCCGTATACCTGCGCTTAGACCCCATATCACTCATGTACATCACCACTTAAGAACTCATAGGCAACATGAGCTGCCGACGGATCCATATTGCAGGACAGACGGTACAAAGGAACGGCCTTGCCCAGCCTGCTCACCAGTGCCAGGCTCTTTTCCAGGAGCTTCTTGTCCCTGGGCCTGTAGCACTGCTGAATGAAGGTCGGCAGTACCGAAGACATGGTAGCCTCACAAATACTGTTCTCCAAACCACGTGACAGAAATACGATCCCAGAAAGAGGCACTCCAACATTCCTGTTCATGCCTTCCTTGCCCGCCCAGGGCGTTCCATAAACGACAGGCGTGGAAGATACGCTGATCAGGGGCTTATCCCCGTTGACCACATAGCTTCCCGGAATATTCTCCAGCCAGAGATTTATATGTGTTGTCTTGCCCGTCCCCGAAGGCGCAGTAAAGAGCCATGCCGAAGACCCAACGGCAACAACCGCCCCGTGCATCAGCAAAACACCCTTATCAAGCAAAACAGATACGATCTTACGGTATACAGCCAGAGTCTCCAGATAGGCGGAGGAATATTCCACCACCGGCAGGCCCTCAACCTCCATCTCCCGGATATTAACAACACGTTCGTACTCAATATCAGAAGGAGAGATCGTAATACTAAAGTCAGGAGCAGAAGAAACCATATAGTCGCGGCACATGTCATAAACATCAGGATAGATGCTCCTGACCAATATGTTATAACCTGCCAGAAAGACCGTAAACTCCATCACTTCCTCCTCCCGTGAAGAATAACAGAACCCAAATGCCTGATCTTATGGTACACCTTCAGCACAAAGAACCGCAGCCCATAAGGGGCACACCACAGATACTTATAAAGCCAGTATCCGAACCCGGACAGGGCTATCTCCTTATCCCCCCTCTTGGCAGATGTAACCACTCCCAAAATGTCAGAGGGCGCCACCACATCGTAATCAGTGCAGTTATCACCTGCTATCAGATACATCCCGTCAGCTCTACGCCTAACGATCCTGTGCAATACATACTGGATCCCGTTAGGTCCGGGACGCAGGAACAGTACAATATCCAGATTCTTAAGACTATCCGGAACACACGAAACCACAAATATAGCATCAGTGGATGCGCGAAACAAAGGGCGCATACTAACGCCCTTGACCGTAAATATGATCTTGCCTGATCTGGCAAGCTCATCCTTGTAGGATGTGGTAATCACTCTACGAGCAGTCCCTCCGCAGCAAGCTTACCCAAAAACTCAGCCGTAAACTGAGCTATCTCCTCGGGTGTGGATTCCGTATATTTCGTCTGCAAAGACTTAACAAGAGCGGGAAAGGTCATACCCTTGGACATATTGAGAAGATTTATGATATCCGCTGCCTCCTCATTCAGGCGCAGCATCCCGTGGAACTTACCACTGTCCTCCCCGACTGCAACAGCCGAGATCTCCCCATCCATATCCATTATCGCCATCTCACACGAAAGTCTCATACATCCACCTCCATAGCGCATATTCTACCATAAAAACTAACAGCTGTGGGAATCCACAGCTGAAAGCACATAGTATCGATCAATGAGAAAACGAGGATTACTGACCTCTATACCTCCAAGAAGAACCACTCCAGATATAATCACCGTCAGCGGTATTAACTTCTTCGTAGCGATCCTCTCGACTTTCAAAATAGAATATGTTCTCCATATCGATAGGGTTCCCTCCCTTAGAGTAAGCGCTTAATTACACGGTGTCTTTAACCGCCCCGACGTTCATGGGATACTTTTGGAAAGTGTCCAATCAGGTCTAATTAGACCATTTTAGACTTCGTTGGACAGTGTCTAAGGAGGTCTAAATGGACAAGATAGCCACTGTGAAAAATAAAGTTAAGTACGCTGAATGGATTACCATGGTGGAGGATTGTCGGAACAGCGGCCTCCCGGTCAGAGTTTGGTGCAAAGAAAACTTTGTTGGTTATAAGACATACTACTATCGTCTTCGTAAACTACGCTCGATGTTTATCGAAGAACACAAGGAAGATCTTATCCCAGAGATTGCACCGCTGCCTGTAGTACCTCAGCAAGCAATTGAACTGATCCACAAAAGAAGAAAGAAATCTTCGACAGTCTTCTGCTCTCAGTTTCTCGATGATGGCTGGTACGAAAGAATAGGCAGCGAAGACAATCCGTTGTCTGATTCAATTATGGATCGAATTAAATACGATGCAT
>JAFWFV010000055.1 GCA_017515465.1 Clostridiales bacterium | reverse complement strand
TCATTCTTGAGGTCGCCGTCGATGGTCTTGGGACATCCGATTACCTGGATGCCTGTGCCCTTGGCTGCCATGTATTCTGCGAGAGTAGCTGCGTTTGTATTGGAATCATCACCGCCGATGATAACGATAGCGGTAAGACCGTTCTTCTTTGCATTCTCTGCAACGATGTTGAACTGTTCTTCTGTCTCGAGCTTTGTTCTGCCGGAACCGATGATGTCGAATCCGCCTGTGTTCCTGTATGCGTCGATGAACGCGTCGTCGAATACTACGTAGTCGTTCTTGAGAAGTCCGTCAGGACCGCCCTTGAAACCGTAGAGAACGTTCTCCTTGTCTGTTGCCTTCAAAGCATCGTAGAGACCTGTGATGACGTTGTGTCCTCCGGGAGCCTGTCCGCCGGAGAGGATAACACCTACGACCTGCTTCTTGGGAGCTGAAGTATTCTGTCCCTTTTCGAAAGTGATCTCGCACTTGCCATATGTGTTGGGGAAGAGGGCAGCGATCTTGTCCTGATCTGCAACGCTCTGAGTTGCGGAGCCTTCCTTTACGGAGATCTCGGAGATTCCGTTCCTGAGCATGCCGGGAAGCTTGGGGGCGTACTCATATCTTGCTGTCTGAAGCGGTGATAAATTCATAGTAGTACTCCTTTATGTGTAATTTTATGAACGTCACCTATATTAAATTATTTCTTCCCAAAAGTAAACTGATTTAGTGCTATAATGGATTCATGAAAAAAATAATTGAGAATATAAAGGCGTTATTCCGCAAGATGTATGACGTTGGGCTTTGGACATCAAAGCTTGATGTCGTATTTTTTGTTGGCGTCATTGTTCTCATTTCCACGATCCTGATGAATATCGTCGGATTCCTGTTCGTATCCTTTTTCACGGGATTCAGGGTCACTTTCATCCTCAACGACATGCAGCCCATGCAGAAGGGCCTGTTCTGGTTCTTCATCCTGCATACGGGATTTGTTACTGCCGTTATCACGGCGGTGTTCGTGCAGCTCTTTGAGAGGATAATCTTTGATCCTGTCAGGGATATCAAGGTAGAACTTTCCAATCTTATGAGGAGCGAGCTTTCAGATTATTTCGTTTCAGGTAAGATGAGCAAGCCTTTCCGCGATCCTGACAGTTCCATCACATGGGAGGATCAGGTCAGGTATTTCGTCGACGCTGCATCCGTTGAGAAATACATGGATGAGCTGACGGGATGTTTTAACCGCAAATATTTCCAGTATAAACTGACATCGTACATGGAACTGCAGAAGCTCTCCAACGGCGTATCCTCCGGCGCCAGTGTCAAGAAATACGGTGCTGACTGCTATGCCGTCTTCATGATCGACATCGATCACTTCAAGTGGATCAACGACGATTACGGCCATGCAACAGGAGACGTGGTCCTCAGGAGCGTAGGCAAGCTCCTCAGGGATGTAGTCGGTGATAACGGAGTTGTAGTCCGTAACGGCGGTGAGGAATTCGTTATCGTTTACTGTGCGGGATATCCTTTTGATTTCTCGACTGTTGCGGAAAAGATCAATCAGGCTTTCAGGGACAACATCAGGGTCCATTCCTCCGGCAGCCTCAAGGGCAGGGACGTTACATGCTCCATCGGATTTGTATCCTATCCCTTCTATCCCGGTGCAGAGGGCGTTCTAACCCTGGAGAATCATGTGGATCTGGCAGATATGGCCATGTACGCATCCAAGGAATCCGGAAGGGACATGTGGCATGAGCTTGTATCAGACCGCGCCCCCACTGACAAGGTGGATATGGTCCTCTATGCCAGCAATGCAGAATACGGCATAAAGAGAGGCTATTACCACCTTAAGAACAAGCATGATAAGAACTGACAAGTAAAAAGGCTTGACAAACTATCCGGACACCTGTATCATTCTGCAGGTGTTCTTTTATTTGAAGGGGGATATTGCATGAAATCAGTTGAAGACGGTCTGCTTCTTGATTTTTACGGCAATCTCCTGACGGACAAGACCAGGAGCACCCTGGAGCTTTATCTCGATGATGATCTCACGCTGGCAGAGATAGCCGACACTGAGAACATCTCCAGACAGGGAGTTCACGATACAGTAAAGCGTGGCATGAACCAGCTTCGTGAATATGAGGAAAAGCTCGGACTGATAGAAAAGTTCACATCGCAGATGGCGATCATCAACGAAGCGATAGAGCTGATAGACGATAACGACCCGGACGGCGCCAAGGCGCTGCTGGAAGCACTGAAAACGGAGATATGACCTGATGTTTGAGAGTCTGTCGACAAAACTGCAGAATATAACATCCAAGATGCGCGGCAAGGCACGCGTAACGGATGATGATATCAAGGAGATGATGCGCGAGATCAGGATGGCGCTCCTTGAGGCAGACGTAAACTACAGTGTCGTAAAGGAATTCGTAGCCGACATGACCGAGAAGTGCAAGGGCGCTGATGTACAGGGTTCCTTTACTCCCGGCCAGCAGATCGTAAAGATAGTCAGGGAATCACTTGTTGAGCTCCTTGGTTCAGGTGAGGTCAAGCTCGCCGTATCACCGGACGGATTCACCGTGATCATCCTCTACGGTCTCCAGGGTGCAGGTAAGACCACCACGGCGGTAAAGCTTGCCAAGCTCCTCAAGAAGGACGGCAAAAAGCCCATGGTGGCATCAGTAGACGTTCACAGACCCGCAGCTGCCAGACAGCTGGAGGTCCTGGCAAACGGCGTCGGAGTTGAATGCTACATCCATCCCGAGTGCACCGATGCGGCACAGATCGCAGACGAGGCTCTCGAAAAAGCAAAATATCTTCTCTGCAATTATCTGATCATCGATACTGCGGGCCGTACCGTTGTCGATGAGGAGCTGATGGACGAGCTCAGGCAGATCAGCGCCAGGGTCAAGCCCACCGAGAAGCTCCTCATTGTGGATGCCATGATCGGTCAGGAAGCTGTAAACGTTGCACAGAGCTTTGAGGATGCCATCGGAATGGACGGCTTCACCATGACAAAGATGGACGGCGACGCCAGAGGCGGTGCTGCACTTTCCATCCGCAAGCTCACAGGCAAGCCCATCAAGTACATCTGCGTAGGTGAGAAGGTGGATGCCATCGAGACATTCTATCCCCAGAGAATGGCAGACAGGATACTGGGAATGGGTGATGTCATCTCCCTCATCGAGAGAGCATCAGTAAACGTTGATGAGGAAGAGGCCAAGAAGCAGCTCGGCAGGATGATGAACAATGAATACGATCTCAACGATCTGTATTCACAGTTTGAACAGATGAAGAAGATGGGTTCCCTTAAGGATCTCGTCGGCATGATCCCCGGTGCATCCGGCAAGATCAACGAAGACGATCTGGACGATTCCATCATCGACCATAACATGGCGATCATCTCCTCCATGACAAAGAAGGAGAGAAAGAATCCCAAGCTCCTGGACGCCAGCAGGAGAAAGAGGATCGCAGCAGGCGCAGGCGTTTCCGTTAATGACGTAAACAAGCTCATGCAGCAGTACGATACCTCTGCCAAGCTCATGAAGCAGATGAGCAAGGGCGGGCTCAAGCTCCCCAAGGGCATGGGAGGAATGAGAGGCCTGGGCGGCTTAGGCGGTCTCGGCGGCGGACTCGGCATGGGTATGGGAATGGGCAGGCCCGGCAAGAAAAAACCCAAGAAAAAGAAGGGCAGACGTTAACTAAGTTATTACCGCCTTTAAGGCGCGATAAATAAACACAAATATTATTTTTTGGAGGACAGAAAAATGGCAGTTAAGATTCGTTTGAGAAGAATGGGTAAGAAGAAGGCACCTTTCTACAGAGTAGTAGTTGCAGATTCCAGATATCCCAGAGACGGCAGATTCATCGAGGAGATCGGTACATATAATCCCCTCACAGATCCTGCTGAGGTTAACATCGATGCAGAAGCTGCTAAGAAGTGGATCGGAAACGGTGCTCAGCCTACAGACACTGTTCGTGACCTTCTTAAGAAGCAGGGTATTATCTGACAGGTGGTAACAGATGGACTTATTGAATTATATTGTTAGAGAGCTTGTTACCAAGCCCGATGAGGTATCCATCAAGGAGACTAACAAGGGAAATACGGTTATTTTCGAATTGTCAGTCGCTCCCGAGGATACAGGCAAGATCATCGGCAAGAACGGCAAGCGTGCTCAGGCCATCAGGTCTATCATGAAGGCAAAGTATGCCAAGAGCGGTAAGCGAGTAATCGTCGATATCGTCGGATGATCTATGGATGAGCTGATAATCATCGGCAAGATCTGCGGTGTGCACGGCATCAGGGGAGAAGTCAAAGTCTATCCCCTGACGGACGATGCGCACCGTTTTCTTAAGCTCAAGGATTGTTTCCTGTCCCAGGAAGACCTGAAAAAGCCGGTGACAAAGAAAGTTGAAAAGGCCAGGCTCGACAAGGACATGGTCCTGGTAAAGTTTGAAGACATCAGCGACAGGACCATAGCTGAAGGCCTCCGCGGTCAGTATATCTCCGTTACCCGCGAGAATGCCGCAGAGCTGCCCGAAGGCAGGTACTACATCGTGGACCTCATCGGTCTTGAGGTCATCGACGATGAGCGCGGACCGCTTGGAAAAATATCCGACTGCTATGAGACCGGAGCCAATTACATCATCGAGATAAAAAGAAAGGGCAAAAAAGCCCTCCTCATACCTTATCTCAATGCCATATGCTACAACGTCGATATCGAGGGAGGAGTCTTCAGGGTAAGGCTTCCCGAAGGATTATACGAGATCTACGAATAATGGATTTTTACGTTGAGACATTATTTCCGGAACAGGTTGATTCCTTTCTCCGCTCGAGCATAACCGGCCGGGCGCTGGAAAAGGGGATCATCAGCCTCGAGTGCGTCAATATCAGGGATCACGCCATAAATGACTACGGCAAGGTCGACGATACCATGTACGGCGGCGGCACAGGCATGCTGATGCAGTGCGGTCCCGTCTACGATTGCTGGAAGTCAGTGGTGGATAAGCGGGGAGGAAAAAAGCCTCATACCGTTTATGTATCGCCCAAGGGATCAGTCTTCGATCAGGCCAAGGCCAGGGAGCTGTCACAGAAAGATTCGCTCCTCATCATTTGCGGACACTACGAAGGCATCGATTCCCGTGTCATAGACGAGATCTGCGACGAGGAGATATCCATAGGAGATTTCGTTCTGACGGGCGGAGAGATAGCGGCAGTGACGATGATCGACTGCATATCCAGGATGATCCCCGGAGTATTGCCGTCAGAAGATGCCTATACCAATGAATCCCATATGTCGGGAACACTGGAGCAGAGGCAGTATACAAAGCCTTCCGTGTGGCATGACAGGGCTGTTCCAGAGGTCCTTATGAGCGGCAATCAGGCTGCGATAGACGAGTATAACCGCATCAGTTCGCTGGTCGAAACATGGCAGAAGAGGCCCGATATGCTGGCTGATATCAAGATCAGTGAGGAAGACTGGGAGAAAATGCTTGCCATGCAAAAAGGCTTGTGTTAAAATTTTACAGTTTTATCAGGATGGTCCTCTGCCCCGATTCCAGGCACGAACATCTGCAGGACAAGGAGGAAGAGACAAAATGGATTTAGTAAAAGTTGTTGAGAACGAGAATCTCAGAAACAACTACTCCGAGGTCGAAGTTGGTGACTATGTAAAGGCTCACCTGAAGATCAAGGAGGGTAACCGTGAGCGTATCCAGGTTTTCGAGGGCTATGTCATCGCCAGGAAGGGCTCAGGACTTTCAGAGACAATGACCATCCGCCGTATCTCTTACGGTGTAGGCGTTGAGCGTATTCTCCCCGTACATTCACCCAAGATCGAGAAAATCGACATCGTACGTAAGGGACGTGTAAGAAGAGCAAAGCTCTATTACCTGCGCGGACGTCAGGGCAAGGCTGCTCGTATCAAGGAGAAGCTTTAATCAGCACTCAGAGGAACGCCGTCTTCGGACGGCGTTTTTTTATTGTGTTATAATCTGCAAAGGGAAAGAGATCAACGGAGGATAAAGATGGCTGATTCAGGATCTAACATTAACTGGTTTCCGGGGCACATGCGCAAGGCTCTCAACCAGACTTCTGAGAACCTCAAGCTGGTGGACATCGTCTTTGAGACGGTGGATGCAAGGATACCCTTTTCCAGCAGGAATCCGGAACTAGGCCAGATAATAGGCAGCAAGCCTCACATCATCCTTCTGAACAAGGCTGACCTGGCGGATCCGGGCAAGACCGATCAGTGGATAAGCCATTACGCAAAGCAGGGGATCAGGGCGATCCCCATCCAGGCAAACCGCAAGGGCGGGATAGATAATCTCAAGAAAGCTGCTGAGACCGAGCTTAAGGATCTTCTCGACAAGGCTGCCGCAAAGGGCCGCACAGGACGTCCCATCAGGGCAATGGTTGTAGGTGTTCCAAATACGGGCAAGTCAACTCTCATCAATGCCCTGGCAGGCAAAAAGAGTGCCGTGACTGGTGACAGGCCCGGCGTCACCAGGGCTCCCAAGTGGATCAAGACCGATTCCAGATTCGAACTCATGGACATGCCCGGCGTTCTCTGGCCCAAGATCCAGAGCAAGAGGTCCGGCATATGCCTGGTGGCAACAGGTGCTGTTAAGGAAGAGGTCATAGACGTCCTCGAGGCAGCCTATGAGATCATGAAGATATTAAACGGTCTTTATCCCGGCTTCATGAGCGAGCGCTATAAGGTCGAGCTTCCCGCACAGGACGATTATGAGACCTTTCAGGAGATGGCCAAAAAGAGAGGCTGTCTCATGAGCGGCGGCAGGATCGACGAAGACCGTTTTTCCAGGCTCCTTCTGGATGACCTCCAGTCCGGCAGGATAGGCAGGATCACATTGGAAGTACCCGTGCTGAAGGAGGATAACGATGGCTAAGATCACGCAGGAGATGCTGGAAGCAAAATATCTGGAACTGTCCTCCTATGAGAACGAATACGCGGCAAAGGGATATAGGGCAATAGCAGGCATCGATGAAGCAGGCAGAGGTCCTCTGGCAGGCCCTGTTGTTGCGGCATGCTGCATACTTGATCCGGAAAGACCCATATATGGTCTCGACGACAGCAAGAAGCTGTCTGAAAAGAAGAGAGAGGCGCTCTTTCCCGAGATAAAGGATAAGGCTCTGGCATATGCCGTCGTTGCAATTGATGCAGAGACCATAGACGAGATCAATATCCTGGAAGCCACCAAGAAAGCAATGAGTCAGTGCGTGGAGGAGATCTCCCAAAAGGTCACGCCCGATCTGCTTTTGATCGATGCAGTCAAGCTGGAGGGAGTATCCCAGGAAGTAGTCCCCATCATCAAGGGCGATGCCAAGTCCAACTCTATAGCTGCCGCATCCATCCTGGCCAAGGTCACCAGGGATCACATGATGGTGGAATATGATTCAGAGTATCCCGGATACGGCTTTGCCAAGCACAAGGGATACGGAACAAAGGATCACTATGCTGCCATCAGGGAGCAGGGAATGAGTCCCATACACAGAAGGTCGTTCCTCAAGGTGATACATTAATATAAGAATCCTCTTGACAGGATGAGCGATAAAGGATAATATACACAGGTCAATTGAAGCAGAACTTTTCCGTTCTCACCTCCAGCTTAGGTAAAGAGGTCACAGACTTTTTAATTGCTGTAAGGCATATAGGGTGTTGTGAGAACGGATCTGGATCCGTTCTTTTTTATTTTGATTGGAGGTGAATGAACATCGCTAAAGGAGCTGAAACACAGATGGTAGGTGACGCTATCAAGTTCCCTCAGGTCAGGCTTATCGACGCTGAAGGCAACATGGTCGGTGTGGTACCTATCGAGAAGGCCAGAGAGATGGCCGATGAAGCAGATCTCGATCTCGTTTGCATTTCAAACAATCCTGACAATCCTGTATGCAGGATAATGGATTACGGCAAATTCCTTTTCGAAAAGGGAAAAAGAGAGAAGGAAGCCAAGAAAAAGCAGAAGGAAACAGAGCTCAAGGAAATCGGACTGAAGCTCAATACAGATGTTCATGACATCGAAGTAAAGAAGAAAGCAGTAATCAAGTTCCTGTCCAACGGCGACAGAGTCAAGGTCAATATCAGGTTCAGAGGACGCGAGATGGCGTTCCAGGAAAAGGGCTTTGAGGTAATGGAGAAATTTGCCGAGGGCGTAACTGAGTACGGCAGCGTTGACAAGAAGGCTAAGATCGAAGGCCGTAACATGGTAATGTATCTGACGCCCAACAAAAAGAAGTAATCAATTAACAGGAGGACAGTATAATGCCTAAGCAGAAGACACACAGTTCATCAAAGAAAAGATTTAAGGTCACAGCAAGCGGTAAAGTGCTTCACAAGCAGTCATTCAGAAGCCACATCCTCAGCAAGAGACCTACAAAGAGAATGAGACATCTCCGTCACAGCCAGGTTTGCGCTGACGCAAATGCTAAGGTTATCAAGAAGATGATCCCTTACGCTTGATCAAGATAATTCACGAGATTTAGGAGGAAATAAAACATGTCCAGAGTAAAAAGAGGCATTCGTACAAGAGCCCGTCATCATAAGATTTTAAAGCAGGCAAAGGGATATTTCGGTCACAAGAGCAAGCTGTTCAAGGTTGCTAACCAGGCTGTTCTGAAGTCAGGTAACTATGCTTACCGTGACAGAAAGCAGAAGAAGAGAGATTTCCGTAAGCTTTGGATCGTCAGGATCAACGCTGCTTGCAGACTTAACGATATGAGCTACAGCAAGTTCATGGGTGGTCTGAAGAAGGCCGGCATCGACCTCGACCGTAAGGTCCTGTCAGATATCGCCATCACAGATCCCGCAGGCTTCACAGCACTCGTTGAGAAGGCAAAGGCTGCTATCTGATAAATAGCTGATATAGTATTTTCACAGGGACTGTCTCGTAATCGAGACAGTCCCTTTCTTTTTTTAGCGTTATATTACAGACCATTCAGCAAAATGGTTGGGGTGTTGCCCCCACCCCAACTCATTTGCTGCATATTTATTATTGTCTTGTGGTTTGCACAAAAAATATATTATAATTGAGGAGTATTTTAGTTAATCGGACGGGAGGACTCTCTATGAAGGAAGATTACAAAGCCGCCAAGAAAATGGGAGAGAAAGCTGTCAGAGAGGCCGTCAGGAACGGAACTTCTCCATATCTTCCCGTATTGGATTCCCTGGATGAAGTCAACAATTCATTAAGTCAGCGCCATCTGGGCCTGATAGAACTCCCCATCGACCGTATCAAGGGCAACAAGGAAGCGGGCAGGAACAGCGCCTTTGCCAATAATTTCATGCCCCTCCTGGGTGAGGATACCGAGTTCGGCATCAAGTGGTCCAACCTTTATGATTCATTTAAGACCGAGGGTATCAGGGATGCCATCAAGGTCTACGAATACATGAACCAGTACTATGTTCAGGAAGGGAACAAGAGAGTTTCCGTATCCAAGTTCGGCAAGGTGGATTACATCCTGGCTGACGTTACCAGGATCATCCCGGCGAAGAACGATACCAAGGAAGTCAGGGCATATTACGAATACATGGACTTCTACAAGGTTACAAAGAACTTCCTCATCGTATTCAGCGAACCCGGTGAGTATGCCAAGCTGGCTGAGCTCCTGGGACAGAACCTGGAGGATAAATGGCCAGAGGATCTGTGCAAGGACCTTAAATCAGCTTTCTACAAGTTCAGCAGGAACATGAAGGCTGAACTGAAGATCGATGACGTATTTCTGGTCAGCGATGCTTTCCTGATGTATATCTCCATCTTCTCCATGAAGACACTCTCCGTTGATTCCAACGAACAGATAATCAAGAACATCAAGCTGGCATCCAACGAACTCGTTGCAGGCAGGGATAATGTGGCATTCCTGACGGATGCACCGGATGCCGGGGACAAGCCCACAGGCATCATGGCGATGTTCTCCAAGACCAGGAAATATACAGCTGCCAATCCTCTTAAGGTCGGATTCATCTACGACGGCGACATAGAAGAGTCCAGATGGATAGACAGCCATGAGGCAGGACGTCTGTATGTTGATGAGATGACCGACGACAACGTGGTGACGAATTCCTATTCCTCCGTTACATTCGGCAGTGTTCAGCAGGCACTGGACAAGGCGGTTTCCGATAATAACGAGATCATATTCGCAGTATCACCGGACATGCTCCAGGACGTTCTCAAGACCGCTGTGCATCATCCTGATGTTAAATTCCTCACATGTGCATCCGGGCAGTCCTATGCTTCCCTCAGATGCTATCAGGGCAAGCTCTATGAGGCGTGCTTCCTCATGGGTATCTATACGGCTAACACCATGCTGCTGGAGGGCCGCCGCGGAAACATCGGCTACATAATCAGGGAGATGAATAACCTGAGCCTTATCGATCTCAACGCATTTGCCATAGGCGTGGCCATGATCGATCCGGAATGCAGGATCAAACTGGAGATCCCCGGCAGGTCATCCTCATCCGATCTCAGATCCAGATGGATGGCGGAAAACGTCACCATGTTTGCCGACTACGAGTACACGTCAGGATCCGGCGCATCGGTGCGCCCCGGCGTCTACAGGCTCACGGAGGACAGGGAGGAATATATCGGAGCTCCTTACTTTAACTGGGGCAAGTACTATGTCCAGATCGTCCAGTCCGTACTGGCAGGCACATGGAGCATCAACGAGATCATCGACAGAAGGACGGCGGCCAACTACTGGTTCGGTCTGTCCACCGGGGTCGTAGATATCAGGACTCCCAAGATCCCGTACCAGACTAGGAACATGCTGTCCATGTTCAAGGATTCCCTGATCAACGGACACCTTGGACCCTTTGCAGGAGAGATCCACAGCAATGACGGAAAATACGAGGCAAAAGCCGCAGGTTTCAAACGCGCAGAAAGTGATATACTTAATATAAACTGGTTAAATGATAATATCGACGGAGAGATCCTGTCAGACGAAGCATGATATAAAACAATAGTAGAGGAGGTATTTTACATGCTGGACATTAAGAAGGAAGTAAACGGAAGTGAGGCTACATTCGCACTGGAAGGTCGTCTTGACACGATTACTTCACCTGATTTCGAGAATGAGCTCAAGGGCGTTATCGACGGCCTTACATCCATCACGATGGATCTTGCTAAGCTGGAATACATTTCATCTGCAGGACTCCGTGTTCTTCTCGGAGCTCAGAAGGTAATGAACAAGCAGGGCTCAATGAAGCTCATCAATGTTAACGATACCATCATGGAGATCTTCGAGGTAACAGGTTTCGCCGATATCCTTACAATTGGCTGATCAAATGGATACAGACAACAGATCAAATAATGGCAGTGAACTGTCCATTGAGGCTACACTTGAGAACATCGAGCAGGTAACTGAGTTTGTCAACTCGGAACTGGAGAAGATCGACTGCAGCATGAAGGCTCAGATGCAGATAGACATTGCCATCGATGAGCTCTTCAGTAATATTGCCAGATATGCCTATAATCCTGAGACGGGTCCCGCGACCGTAAGGGTCGAGGTGGAGGACGATCCTCAGGCAGTAGTTATTACGTTTATAGATCACGGCATTCCATACGATCCTCTCGCAAAGGAAGATCCTGATATTTCATTAGGCGCTGAGGACAGGCCCATAGGCGGTCTGGGTATCTTTATGGTCAAGCAGACCATGGACAGCGTTACCTATGAGTACAAGAACGGTCAGAATATCCTTCATATCAAGAAGACCGTTTGAGGACTGACCAGTGACCGAGATAAACCAGTTTCATCTGGCTTTCGACATAGCCACATTACTTATCTGTGCCTCTAATCTGATCTTTACCAAGATACAGGGAAGGACGGATAAAAAGCAGAGCATCGCATTCGTGCTGATGCTGGTTATTGTTGCGTTCAATTCCATGTGTGATGCCATCGGCGTGGTTACTATTCCGTGGGTGACTACCAATTATCCCCATTATATCCTTCATGACACTGCAACACTGCTATATTTCATTACACATACTGCATTGGCGCCACTGTTCTACTACTATGTGGCAAATGTATGCTCTATCTCGATTACGACCAATAAGATCCGCAGGTGGAGCCTGATATTCCTGTTCCTGTTTGCTGAGATCCTGGCCCTGACAAACCCCGTATTTAATTTCGTGTACAGTTTCGACAGCAGGTTCGTATTCCACAGGCACTGGGGAGAATATGTAATCTACCTGTCCGCTGCAGTATTCATGATCCTGGCTCTGGCATTCCTGATGCACTCGTGGCAGGTTCTCTTCTTCAAATACCGAAAGGCACTCATCGTCTTTTCCGTACTGACCCTGACAGGTATCCTGATACAGCTCGTCAGCCACGATCTCAAGACGGAGCTGATCGCAGAGGCATTGGGCCTCACGGGTCTCATGCTTTGCGTTGAGGATGATGATTTCTGGCTTGACTCGGATACCGGGTTCTATAACCGCAAGGCATTCATTATCGATATGGGCGTATTCCTCAACAACAGGCGCAACATGAAGCTGGTCTGCCTGAGGATCACGAATCCCGAAGTTGTTGCCAGGGTCACGGGCTCCGAATATGCCACAACCATATCCCTTACGATAGAGGGCTTCCTCAAGAAGGTGGTCCACAGGACTCAGGTATATCACATCAGTCCCGGAACTTTTGTTATCGTGCTGCCCGATGTGGGAGGCGAGAAGGCAAAGCGCCTGGCTAATGATCTTGTAACCAGATTTGACCGTCCATGGAGAGTAAAGGATTCCCTGCTTCTGCTTAATGCGGTGATCATGATAACTGAACTCCCCGGCACCATCAGCTCCGCTCAGGATGCTGTCTACATGTTCGAAAGCCCGATCCCGACAGATAACGACAAAAAGATCCTGATGGCAGAAGACATGAGCTACCTGGTCAGGAGGACGGAAGTTGCCAAGGCCATCAACAGGGGCCTGGCGGAGAAGAGTTTCGAGGTATATTATCAGCCTACTTATAATCTGATGGACAGAAAGCTGCACGGCGCGGAAGCCCTGATCAGGATGCACGACAAGCTCCTGGGAAATGTCTATCCCGACGAGTTCATCCCCATAGCGGAGAGGAACGGCATGATCGACGATATCGATGATTTCGTCCTCTTTGAAGTCTGCAGGTTCATCCAGAGCGGCAAGCCGAAAGAACTGGGATTGGGCAGTATTAACGTAAACCTGTCGGTAATGCAGTGTATCAAGCCCGGCTTTGTCGAGCATATAATCGGCATAGTGGAAGAAGCGGGAGTGGATAAGAGCTTTATCAATTTCGAGATAACGGAATCCTGGGCCTCTGATGATTACAAGATATTAAGTGACGTCATCAAGGCACTTAAATCCGAAGGATTCATGTTCTCCATGGATGACTACGGAACGGGTTATTCCAACATGAGCGCACTGTTCTCTCTCGATCTTGACGTTATCAAGATAGACAAGAGCATACTGTGGGAGGCCCAGAAGAGCGAAATGGGCAAGATCATCCTGGAAAACAGCATAAGGATGATAAAACAGATGAAGAGGGGTATATTAGTTGAAGGCGTTGAGACAGAAGAGCAGATAAAGCTCCTGGAACCACTGGGTGTAGATTACCTGCAGGGATTCTACTTCTCAAAGCCCGTACCTGAGGGAGAATTCATCAAGGTAGCAAGCAGGAATAAAGAAACAGAAGGAGATAAAAAGTGAACATTTACAGCAAGATAGGATTGGCCGCGCCTGAGATACTGCTTCCGGATGACGGAACGGATATGACGAAATGGGCTGTCATCGCCTGTGACCAGTACACATCAGAACCTGATTACTGGACAAATGCGGAAGAGATAGTAGGGGATGCCCCCTCGACCTTGAGGCTCATACTGCCGGAGTATTATCTGCCGGTTGAGACAGAGGAGCAGAAGGCAAAGAGACTGGAAGACATCAAGAAGTCAGCAGAAGAATACCTGAACGGCAATGTCTTCAGAAAGCTCGGCCCGGGATATATCCTCACGGACAGACTGACATCACTGCATCCATCACGTAAGGGACTGGTCATTGCAATAGACTTGGAGACATACTCATTCAGGCCTGAGGATAAGGCTCTCATCAGGGCTACTGAGGGAACGGTACTGGAGAGGATACCTCCCAGGGTCATGATCCGTTCCAATTCTCCCATCGAGCTGCCACACGTAATGCTCCTCATCGACGATCCTACGGGAAATGTCATCGAGAGAGCCTGGGCAGAAGCCAGGAGAACAGGCATCGAGCCTGTATATGATACGGATCTCATGCAGGACTGCGGACATATCAAGGGCGTATATATCAGCGACGATTCAGAGATCGCAGAAGACATCAGAAAGGCGTTGGAAGAGATACTTGATGCCGGCGGCGACGGACTCCTCTATCTGGTAGGAGACGGAAACCATTCCCTCGCTTCCGCCAAGGCATACTGGGAACAGGTAAGGGAGACCCTGCCTGAGGATCAGAGAAATGACCACCCTGCACGTTTCGCTCTCGTAGAGGTCGTAAACATCCACGACAAAGGACTGGATTTCGAGCCCATCCACCGTGTGGTATTTGACGTTTCTTTCGAGAAGTTCATCGGACTCGTAAAAGATGCTGCAGGTGAGGAAAATGTAAAGGTATCAGATGAGCCTTCAGGTGAGGGACAGCGCTTTACCGTCGTATCAGAAGGCGCTCCTGACAAGTATGTATCGATAATAGCCAATGCTCCTCATTCCCTTGCGGTAGGTTCCGTTCAGCAGATCATCGACAAGGCAGGTCTGGGCGTTGATTATATCCACGGCGAGGATTCCGTCAGAAAGCTGGCCATCGGCAACAACATCGGGATACTGCTTCCTGAGATATCCAAGGACTCTTTCTTTGAGACCGTTGCCAGGGACGGTGTATTTCCCCGCAAGACCTTCTCCATGGGCGAGGCTTTCGAGAAGAGATTTTATCTGGAAGCCAGGGTTATCAGATAAAAGATTCTCTGATATAATAAACCGTATTTTTCATTCGGAGGGGTTTATATGAAAATTGTTTCACTTATCAGGTGGATAGCTGTTGCTGTCCTTGGTATCGTTCTGACGGTTATCGGTGTCATCGAGTTTGTCAATCTCAAGAAGGCACCCAAGGATCTTACGGATCCTGAAACTGACTGGACAGAACTTGCAGTCGGAGATCATGTAAAGATGAACCTCAATGCTCTCTTTGATCCGTTCGTTATCACAACAAAGGACGACGGCACAGAGACAATGAGAGACTATGCTATGCCTCAGCTCGTATACAGCGAGTCCGGCGATTCCATCAACATCGCTAACTATATCGGCATCCATGTTAATGACAAGGATCTGTTCGCTCAATATGACAAGCTGGCTGATGAGACTATCGACTGGTGGATGGATGATGATGCTTTTGAGTTCAATCCTGAGACTATCGAGATCGACGGTATCGTCAAGGAGATGGATGACGAGAGCATCGGATTCTTCAAGGAATACCTTGAGGATATGGGATATGAGGATGATTTCATCGAGGGCACATGCTACAAGTATGCGGTATATCCTGCACAGACAGGACTGCCCATCATCATGATCATCGGTGTTCTCGTAACACTCTTTGGCATCGGTGCCACAGTATTCAGCGTTATCAAGCGCAAATAAACGGGAAGTACAGAGATATGAAGAAGAGTATCATTTCTGCAGTCCTGATCGGCTCCATGCTCCTGGCGGGCTGTACCGTGAATATCAATACCAATGTAACTGAAAGTTCGGAGGAGGAGACTTCTGAAGACACTTCTGCAAGCGTTTCCTCTGAAACGGAGAAGGAGACGGAGACGGAAGCTACCACAACGACTACGGCTCCTCAGCATGCCACCGTAAACGTAACATGGAGAGATGATGCTCCCGCGATCGAGTACGACTTCTATGCAACCGAGGACGGCGAGGCTGAGACCCAGGTAATGTTCACAACGGATATCCCCGTTACGAACCTGACCCTGATGGGCCTTACTGATCCCGAGATCGCAGATGACGGATCCATGTCCTTTGGTACGGTCGAATACTTTAACATGAGGGATCTCAATCCCGGCAGGGGAAGGCTGGTAAACGTTGCCCCCATCGAGGACATTCCCCAGGAAGGGTATTCATATACCGACATCGACGGCAGGATCAGGTTCTTCGCGATCTGCATGAGCGGGGAAGACGGTTCTATTTATTCTCAGGAGTTTACTCCAAAGGATTAACGAATTATAATAATCAAAGCTTATAGATAAAGGAGGTGAGTCCGGGTGGATCAAAGCGACAGTAGCAGTTGGCAACGACAGACTTTTTATTTACTTGGGCTCGCCATTGCCTGACTGATAAAAGATCTGCCATGCCGTTATTTGATTAACGGAGGTTCTTATGGCAGCGGATATCAAACCGAACTACACAGATGAGATCAAGATGATCCTTAGGGGAAACGTTTCCCCTAAGGTTATCCATGACAAATTGGAGGACTACCACGCCAGTGACATCGCTGATGTCCTGGAGGCCTCTGATGTTCTTTTGAGACGCAAACTCTACAGGGTCTGCGATATCATCATGCTCTCCGAGGCTTTCGAGTATCTGGAGGAGGATTTCGCAGCTTCGTGTCTGGCGGAGATGGACATCAGAAAGGCCGGTGCGGTCGTATCAGAACTCGAGACTGACACGGCGGCTAACGTTCTGAGGGAGATCCCCAAGGAAAAGCGGGAGCTGATCATCGAGACACTGGACCAGGAAGCCAGGATCGACATCGCCATCATCGCATCATATGACGAGGAAGAGATAGGCAGCAGGATGACTGCCAACTTCATAGACATCAATTACAAGCTCACCATCAAACAGGCCATGAACGAACTGGTCAGGCAGGCCAGGGATAACGACAATATTTCCACATTATTCATTACCGATGACAATGACGAGTTCTACGGAGCCCTGGATCTCAAGGACCTGATCACCGCCAGGAGCGATGATGTCCTGGAGGAACTTATAGTCACGTCCTTCCCGTACGTTTACGGCAATGAGCTGATCGACGACTGTATCGAGAGGCTCAAGGACTATTCGGAGGAATTGATCCCTGTACTGGACAACAACAACAAGATCCTGGGAGTTATCACCGCGCAGAACATCATCGAGGTTGTAGACGATGAGATGGGTGAGGACTACGTAAGACTTGCCGGTCTGACCGCAGAGGAGGATCTGAAGGAACCGCTTAAGCAGAGCCTCGCCAAGAGACTTCCGTGGCTCCTCATACTCCTGGCCCTCGGCATCGTTGTATCCAGTGTCGTCGGAGCCTTTGAGCACGTGATCGCGCAGCTTACCATAATTATGGCCTTCCAGTCCCTGATACTGGATATGGCAGGTAACGTGGGAACCCAGTCCCTCGCCGTCACCATCAGGGTCTTAACGGATGAGAACCTCACATTGTCACAGAAGTTCAAGTTTGTGCTCAAGGAGACCCGTGTCGGTTTCTGTGTGGGAGTCATATTGGGTGTTCTGTCTTTCGTATTTGTAGGTGTATATCTGATAGTTGCCAAGAACCAGACGCCTGCCCACGCTTATGCCATCAGCGGATGCATAGGCATAGCTCTCCTGATAGCCATGATCATATCCAGTGCGCTGGGAACGCTTATCCCGCTGTTCTTTAAAAAGATCAAGGTCGATCCGGCCGTTGCCTCAGGACCTCTCATCACAACGCTTAACGACCTCGTGGCGGTCGTCTCCTATTACGGCCTGGCATGGATCCTGCTACTTAATGTGCTTCACTTGGGTTAAGTTGTGTTATCATAGATTTATACTTTTTCAGGCGGTGTCAGTATGAGCTACGCAGACGAGATCTTTGATCAGAATATCGAACAGATCCTTAATTCAGGCTATTCCACGGAGAACGACAAGGTTAGGCCTCACTGGGAGGACGGAACTCCTGCTTATACGCTGAAGGCTTTCTGTATCGTTAACCGTTACGACCTTTCCAGGGAATTTCCCATGCTCACCCAGAGATATATCAATTTCAAGGGTGCGGTGGATGAGCTCCTGTGGATCTGGCAGAAGAAATCCAACAACGTTCATGATCTCGGAACCCACATCTGGGATGCCTGGGCTGATGAGAACGGCTCCATAGGCAAGGCCTACGGATACCAGCTGGGCGTAAAGCACCAGTATAAAGAGGGTATGATGGATCAGGTGGACAGGGTCCTGTTCGATCTTAAGAACAATCCCTCCAGCCGCCGCATCATGACCAATATCTACGTCCATCAGGATCTGCACGAGATGGGACTGTACCCCTGTGCTTATTCCATGACATTTAACGTAACGGGCAACAAATTAAACGCCATACTTAACCAGCGCTCCAACGACATGCTGGTAGCTAACGGCTGGAATGTCTGCCAGTATGCTGTACTGGTCCATCTCTTTGCCAGATGCAGCGGACTCGAAGTAGGTGAATTTGTCCATGTAATAGCAGATGCACATGTCTATGACAGGCATGTTCCGATAGTTAAGGAAGTAATCTCCAGACCCTGCTATCCCGCCCCCAGGCTCGTAATAGACGAGGGCATTACCGATTTCTACAAGTTCACCGTAGACAACATCCGTCTGGAGGATTATCAGTACGGAGAAAAGGTAAAGGGAATACCGGTAGCGGTATAAGGGTACTTCATATGATAGCCATAGTAGCAGTAGACAGGAACTGGGGAATAGGATACAAGGGCGATCTCCTGATATCTCTTCCCGAGGATCAGAAGGGCGTTTTCCGTAAATACACGGCGGGCAATACCGTTGTGTTCGGCAGAAAGACACTGCAGACCTTTCCGGGCGAGCGCCTCCTTCCCAAGAGAACGAACATCATAATGACCAGGAATCCTTCCTTCGAAAAAGAGGGGGCTGTTATCATGCACTCCACGGAGGAACTGGCGAAGTATATCATATCCCATAAGAAAGAGGAGATCTACCTGATAGGCGGTGCTGAGATCTATAACACCTTCATAGATCTGTGTGACAGGGCTATCATTACGGCGATAAAGGCAGAGTTCACGGCAGATGCTTATTTCCCGAATCTAGATGAGGATCCTGCATGGGAGTTGGAGAACGAAGAGCCCGAGATCATGTCAGAGAAGGGCGTAGCATTTACCGTCAGGCACTATGTCAGGAAATGAGGCAGGATAAACTCAATTTCAGACGCAGCAGAGATGCTGCGTTTTTTTATTGATCTGCTATTGACATCACAGGGCAAGAGTCATATCATATGAACAGATAAACATATGAGTAACTGTTCATATGAAATCCGGAGGAAACTTATGGCTGATAAATGCAAGCACGACCACACAGCACTCCTGGGCAGGGTAAAGGGCGAGATGCCAGGAGACGAGCTCCTTACCGACCTTGCCGATCTCTATAAGATCTTCGGTGATTCCACCAGGATCAAGATCATGTTCTCATTATATGAGGAGGAGATGTGCGTATGTGCCATATCTGAGCTTTTGGGAATGACCCAGTCGGCCATATCCCATCAGCTGAAGGTCCTTAAGGATGCAAAGCTCGTTGCTAACAGGCGTGAGGGCAAGACGATCTACTACAGGCTGTCTGATGATCACGTCAAGACGATAATAGCGCAGGGTTTCGAACACCTGCTCGAGGAAGATCAATAAATATTTGGAGGGTATACAAATGAAAAAGGTATTTGAACTGGATGAGGTAGACTGCGCCAACTGTGCACGTAAGATGCAGGAGGCAGTAGCCAGGATCGACGGTGTCGATAACGTAACAGTCAACTTCTTTACACAGAAGATGACTCTCGAGGCAGCAGACGACAAGTTCGATTCCGTACTTAAGGAAGCCATCAAGGTTCTTAAGAAGGTTGAACCTGACTGCGAAGTAGTTCTCTAATACATTTCCACAAGAGGCCTGACATGAAGAGATTGCTCAACAAGAAGCAGCGCAAGTGGCTGCTCAGGATAGTTATTGCCCTTTTGCTCCTGATCATCTGCGTCATCATCGAAAAGGTATTTGAACCTGCGTGGTACATCGCACTTCCCATGTTCATCATACCCTACCTGGTGTGCGGATATGATGTCATCAAGTGCGCCGTGGTCAATATTATCCACGGACAGGTATTCGATGAGAAGTTCCTGATGGCTATTGCTACCATAGGTGCTTTTGCCACAGGGGAATACCCCGAGGCAGTTGCGGTAATGCTCTTCTATCAGGTCGGTGAACTGTTCCAGAGCATCGCGGTAGGCAGATCCAGAAAGTCCATAGCAGGTTTGATGGACATCAGGCCCGATTACGCTAATCTGATCGTGGACGGCGAAGAACAGATGGTATCTCCCGAGGAGGTGCCGATAGGTTCCGAGATCATCGTAAAGCCAGGAGAAAAGATCCCTCTGGATGGCGTCATCACCGAGGGGACGACGACCATCAATACATCAGCCCTGACAGGTGAGAGCATGCCCGTCGATTCCGGTGTCAGCGATAATGTCATCAGCGGAACGCTCAATCTGACGGGACTCATCAAGGTCAGGACAACCAGCGGATACGGCGAGAGTACAGTAGCCAGGATCCTCGAACTCGTTGAGAATTCCTACGATAAAAAGGCCAGGGTGGAGAACTTCATCACCCGTTTTGCCAGATGGTACACGCCTGTAGTAGTTATATCAGCATTGCTGCTGTTCGTGATACCGCCGCTGGTAACAGATCCCTCTTCCTGGAACGTGTGGAGCACGTGGCTTAACAGGGCAATGGTATTCCTGGTAGTCTCATGTCCCTGCGCACTTGTAGTATCAGTACCGCTGTCCTTCTTTGGAGGTCTCGGCGGAGCGTCGAGGGAGGGCGTCCTCATCAAGGGTGCCAATTACCTGGAGGCTTTATCCACCATCGATACCGTTGTATTTGACAAGACAGGTACGATCACCGAGGGCAGGTTTGCTGTAGATGACGTTCATCCCAACGAGATCTCAGCAGCTGAACTCCTGGATATCGCTGCCTGCTGTGAGAGCTATTCCTCACATCCTGTTGCCGAGTCCATAGTTAGAGCTCATGAGGGACATATAGACAAGAGCAGGGTAGGAATGATCGAAGAGATCGCAGGCAAGGGCATCAAGGCCGAACTGGACGGAGACGAGTACTACTGCGGCAACGGTGCCCTGATGGATATGGTTGGTGCCGACTGGCACGACTGCCATCTGACCGGCACGATAATCCATATCAGCCGGGGCAGGGAATATCTGGGCCACATAATAATCAACGACCAGATCAAGGAAGACTCCAAGGAAGCCATGGCAGCTCTTAAAGCTGTAGACATCAAACGTACTGTAATGCTTACGGGAGACAAGAAGAACGTAGCAGAATCCGTTGCTGCCAATGTGGGCATTACCGATGTCTTTTCTGAACTCCTGCCTCAGGACAAGGTGGATCAGGTCGAAAAGCTCCTGGCAGAAAAGTGTAAGCTGGCATTCGTAGGTGACGGCATCAACGATGCTCCGGTACTTACCAGAGCAGACGTGGGCATTGCCATGGTGCCATGGGATCCGATGCGGCCATCGAATCGGCAGATGTGGTGCTGATGGACGATAAGCTGGGCAAGATAGCAACGGCCATCAGGATCGCCAGGAGGACCATGCTGATCGTCCGCGAGAACATAGTATTCGCACTTGGCGTCAAGGTCATAATACTCGTTCTCGGTGCACTGGGCATCGCCAACATGTGGCTGGCTGTATTCGGCGACGTGGGAGTCCTCGTCATCGCCATATTAAATGCCATGAGAGCAATGATGAAGGTAAAGAAATGAGCCCTTTCGATGTGATATAATCACTCTATGGCCAGAATACCTGAAAGCGTTATAACCGAGATACTCGACAAGGCTGACATAGAGTCGGTCGTAAGCCGCTATGTCTCGCTTACCAGGAGGAGCGGAACGAACAGGTGGGGATTGTGTCCCTTTCATGCTGATTCCAATCCCTCATTCTGCGTATCCATAACAAAGAACATCTATACATGTTTTGTCTGTCACAAGACGGGCAATGCCGTGTCCTTTATCATGGACATGGAACATCTGAGCTATCCCGAAGCGATCCGTTTCCTGGGCAAGGCCTACGGAGTCGAGGTCCCGGAAAATGAATACAATCCCAGGGAGGAGGAGATGAGGGACAAGAGGAAGAGAGTCTCCAATCTCCTGACCGAGGCCGCCAAGTTCTTTTACAGATCACTCCATTCGGAGGAGGGAAAGAAAGCCCTGGAGTATGCCCGCAGGAGAGAACTCCAGCCGGCTACCCTCACCAATTTCGGCATAGGATATGCTCCCGAGGGATGGGACAGGCTCTATAAGCATCTGAGGGATCTGGGATACATGGAGGATGAGATGGAGGTATCGGGACTGTTCACCAGGACCTCCAAGGGCAATCTGATCGATCTGTTCAGAGGCAGGCTCATGTTCCCGATCATGGACGAATTCGGCAAGATCGTTGCTTTCGGCGGGCGCGCATTGGGTGATGAGATGCCCAAATATATCAATTCTCCGGACTCTCTGGTCTACAAGAAACAGAATCATCTCTATGCCCTCAACTTTGCCAAGAAGGAGAGATCCAAGCAGCTGATAATCGTCGAGGGATATATGGATGCCATCGCCATGCACCAGGCGGGCGTCAGGAACACTGTTGCCTCGCTGGGCACGGCCTTTACCGATTCCCAGCTCAGGACATGTGCCAGATATGCGGAAGAAGTCATATTCTTCTTCGATTCCGATAATGCAGGCCAGATGGCGGCCTTGAGAGCCATCAAGATGATGCTTGGTTATCTCAGAAAGATGACAGGCATGTCAATAAAGATCAAGATCGCCAAGGTCCCCGGAGGCAAGGACCCGGATGAATATATCAAGATAAACGGTGCTGAGAAGTTCACCGAGGTTGTAAACGCCGCTAAATACGTGGACCAGTACCTGACGGACCGCGCATACGATGACAACTATTCCGAGACTTCAGGTCTCGATCTGGAGAAGTATCAGGATGATATCTGTCTGTACGGTTCGCTCCTCAACGATGAGATCAAGAGATCCAAGATGGCTGCCAATGCATCCGTCTATCTCAAGGCAAAGCCTGACGTCATCCTGAACAAGATGAACGAGATGGCCAGGAACGAACAGCTCCAGGAAAAGAAGCTCGGGGAGCGTGAACTGAGGAAGAATTACGAGGAGGAGATCTCCTCCAGGATAGAGCAGGAGTCAGACAGTGCAACCTCTGACGAACTGGTGCTGCTGACCCTCGCTGTATATATAGGTGCCGACCTTACCAAGAGTGACAAGATCCCCAGAGAGGACATCCTGAGGCCCGATGATTTTACCAATCCCAACATGAAGGCGATCTGCAGGTATTTTGTGGATCATTATGTTGAGGGAACGGGTGTCAGGCCCGCCATGATGGTTGAGGTCCTCAAGGAATATACGATCAACGGAGAGCCTGCAGAAAATGTCTTCTTTGCCTTCTACGACAAAGCTGAGAAGAACTACAGGAACATAGGTATTTCCATAGACGTATATCTCAAGACCTTATACAAGCTCAGACTGAAATACTGCAAGGAAAAATCCAGGGAACTGTTCCTGAAGCTGGGTTCCGCCACAGGCGAGGAAAGGGAGCAGATCGCAACTGTTCTCAAGAAGCTGGATTTCTATTCCGATAATATCAGGAAGAAGAGTGAAAAGCTGTGAGAGCGGAACTGACTGCCAGACTTAACAGGATAGCAGAGACCGCAGGAAGGTATTCCGTTCCGGGTTCCACTCTGATCGATGTGGGATCGGATCACGGCCTCCTGTCCGTTTACTGCCTCAGGAATGATATGTTTGAACGGGCTGTCCTCACTGACATCAATCAGGGACCGGCAGACAGATCCCTTGCTGCTATCAGGGAGAACCTGCTGGAGGACAGGGCGGAGGTAATGGTAACTGACGGCCTTTCAGGCGTGCCTGTAGGTGATAATGACGTCATAGTCATAGCCGGCATGGGCGGCAACAACATCAGGGACATAATAGGCAGGTTCATGGAGGATCACCCGGAGTTCCCTTCGGGAGTAAGGTTTATCCTCCAGCCCCAGAAGTCCGTTCCCGAACTGAGGGAATGGTTATCAGACAAGGGGTTTGAGATCAAAGATGAGGACGCCGTATATGAAGCCGGGTTCTATTATTGCGTTTTAGTTGTAGAATATATAGGTACGGTGACAGGTCTCAGCGATGAAGAGATATATTATGGTCCCAGGATGCTGGAAAAACTTGACAGGTACCCTGATTACAGGGACTTTCTGGAAAGAGTGTTCGAGATGAGGGCCAGGGGGGATACGAGACTTAAAAAGGTATTGGAGGAACGATCATGAGTAAGGTAACAGTTGATGAGATCGCTTGTTTTCTGGAAGAGCTCTTTCCGTTGGAAAACAGTGAGGAATACGATAATTGCGGCCTGATCGCAGGTGACCGCGATACCGGGGTCAAGAGATGCATCTTGTCTCTGGACACGACAGGCAAAGCTGTTGAGTGTGCTGTTGAGAACAAGGCCGAGCTGATCATCTCCCATCATCCTCTGATATTCGGAGGCATCTATTCGGTATCCACCGATGATTATAAGGGCAGGCTCCTCTGCAGGATGATCAAAAACGGCATTTCGAACTATGCCTGCCATACCAACCTGGACATGACAAATGATTACGGCAACTATGCCATAGCAACAGCTCTGTGCGGCGTAGAGATACATCCTCTGGAAGGCTGTTCCTGCGGTGTTGTCTTCGAGCCCGGGTATATCAATTACATGAACCTGGGACAGTTCATAAAGTATGTGGAGAACAACCTGAACTGCAGCGGCTGCATATCCATATGTGATAACGAGAGAAAGGTCGAGAAGATCTTCTGTCAGGGCGGAGCTTTTGATGAATCATCCATACCCGCGATCATCGATGCGGGCATCGATACCGTAATATCCGGCGAGATCAAGCATCACATATGCGTCCTGCTGGATGAACTGGGCATATCAACCATCATAGCCGGTCACAGCGCAACGGAGCAGGTATACCTGCCCAAGCTCAAGAAGACGCTGGAGGAACAGTTTCCTGACGTGGAATTCATTATCAATTACAACGACGAAAAGAATCAAAAATGAGGAGCCTCTATATGAGTCTTAAAAAGATCGTATCAATGGTGATAACCGGCAGCATGGTGCTGGGTATCTGTTCTAATGCGGTATTTGCCGATGCTCATGCCATATTTAACTTGACCAATGATGACCTGTTTATTAATGGGGACAGAGTCGGTGATATGGCTGATTATCAGACAGAAGGCCCTGTAACTATCACAGACGAGACCCCGTTTACCGTTTACGATTCAAACGGCATCGATCTTCTGGCGATATCATCAAAGGGAACTGATGAATATGGCTATACCATATATCAGGTAAAAGATCTTGAAGTTACTCAGGATATTAGCATCTATGTTGCGGCAGGTAATTACATGTCGATCAATTACGCAGACGATTTCCTGATGGCTCTGGATTTCTCCAATAAAGGAGGATTCGGAAACGGAGAGCCTGTTGAGATCAGGCTTTGTGATAACATCAGCCTGCCTTCGTGCGGTTCCGCCGGTTATTTAGGCATAGATCAGGATCTGATCATCGACATCAACGGATACAGCTTTGATCCGTCGACGATGCTCCTGGAAAATAATGCGGACCTGAAACTGATCGACGGCAATATACGGTCCGGATGTGTTTTGATCAATAACGAACATGGTGAGTTCCTGCTGTCTGACGGTTCTTCCATGACTGTTGAAGACTGTGTGATCTATTCCTCGGGCCATATGGCAGGGTGGAATTACTCTGACCTGTTCTATCTGATGGGAAGCGCAAAGCTCTACATCAAAGACTCCGAGATCAGTGCATACGACAGGAGATGGATTGCGGCTGCGTCTTCTGACAGCCAGTCTACCGGCGGCGTTTATATTTCAGGTGATGATACATCCATCGTGCTGACGATGGGAGACTGCCTGTTTAACAGTTTCCTGAATGAGGTATCGATCACAGCAGGACGCTATTCCGAGGATATAAGCGGGTATCTGTCACCATACTATACTGTTGAGCAGGTGGGAGATCTGTATTATGTAACTGAAGCTGAGACAGAACCCTTCAGGATCACCGGTTCAGTAAACGTTTCTTATGATCCGGATCTTGGCATTCCATTTGATCCCGACCGTGCTATCATCGGCAGGAACATCATGATGACCTCAGATGATCCCTTTGTCTATTCAACCTATGATGGGGTGACTGATTCCGTTTACAGCCCTGAACATAGCCGCTACGAATTGAATGCTGAGGTTTCATATGGCGGTGAAGTTGTAGCCCAGACTATATTCCCGGGTGATTTCTTCAGATATGAATATAATGTCGTGCAGGATACGGTTCCGGTCGATTCCGGTGTGTATATCTGGGCAAATGTAGGCGGAGGACAGACTGCAGCAGTCATGCTGGAGACGGACCAGCCGCAGGTTGAGGTTGTTGACGGCTATTACACTCTGGGAAATGTTACTACAGGGGTTATCAAGACCTCACCCGGATGCGGCCTTTATCTGGTCTCAGGTAACGGCACGGACTGGGAGCCGTATGATTTCATAGAACGTATGGCCTATTACTTCAGGGATCCCGGATATCCGGATGATACTGTCCTGACCGATAATCTCAAACGGGGTGATGTGCTGGAGTATGCTGCCAGGTTCGTTTCCATCGATGTTGATTCGGTCCGCGATAATGGCGTACTGCTGAAGAGCAGCGAGTATTTCCAGGTCTCTACAGACAGGCAGGTGCGTTTCTCGAGCCGTATGGAGGATGGCAGTTTTTCATTGCTCATTCCTTTCGGAGAGACGATCATTGATATCGGATATCTGCGCTATGCTCTGCTCGACGGCTACAGCATCAGTCTGGACGGATCCGTCGGAGTCAACTTCTGCATGAGACTGGATGAGTCATTTGCAGATGACACAGATGCATACATGCTCTTTACTCTCCCCGACGGCAGCACGCATCAGGTGTTCGTCAATCCCAAAGAGGGAGAGGACAGGGATACGTCATCCATAAAGACATATGATGGGATCAATTATTATGCATTCCAATGCCATGTGCCTGCAAAGAACATGGATGATGATATTACGGCAGTATTCTGTTATGACGGCACCACCAGCGAAGAGATGAGATTCAGTGTCGAATCATATGTTACGGCTGCACAGAACCTGCCAGAACTGAGTGAATATCTGGATTTCATAAACATGATATATATGTACGGCACAGCTGCAAACCTCTACTTTGACAGTTCAGTCGGGGAAGATGATGTTATGTGGGAGATGTTCTCCAACGTGGTCGAAAAAAAGTATAACGATCTTCCCGAGATCTCTCTGCCTGACAGCTATGACACTTCAGCCCTGCCTTTGAACGTAACCCTGTTCGGTACCAGTCTGGTGCTGGAATCTGAGACGGTGCTCAGGATATACCTCAGGACAGATGAGGATGTTACTGCCATGACCGGGGACAGGCAGCTGCCCGTGACGGTAATGAACGGTTTCAAAGTCATCGAGATCGGCAATATTGGTGCCAGGGCTCTGAATGATGATTTTGAACTGACGATAACTTCCGGAGATCAGACGGGAAGCCTTACCGTCAATCCCATGATCTACTGCGGCAAGGTATTGTCAGGGAATTACAACGTCCCCCTCAGGACCGTGATCAAAGCGATCATCATATATAACTATTACGCTGAGTCGGCTTTACTTTGAGGAACGTCTCTATTAGAATAGGAATGTTTCCGTGAAGCAGGTCGAGACGATCGCGGGCATCTTATGGGTAACACCCGATGCATGAGGAAAGTCCGGGCTCCATAGGACAAGGGTGCCGGATAACGTCCGGTGAAGGTAACTTTAAGGAAAGTGCAACAGAAAAGAAAACCGCCTGTCTCCGGACAGGTAAGGATGAAAAGGCGAGGTAAGAGCTCACCGGCGGTATGGAGACATACCGGCCTTGTAAACCCCACCCGGAGCAATGTCGTGGAATGGCATATACCGCTGTCCGCGGGCCATGAGGAGACAGCTTGAGTCTATGGGCAACCATAGATCTGGATAGATGGTCGTCACATACAGAACCCGGCTTACCGGCCTGCTTTTAGGGAAACGATAAATGGGATCAATAACAGGAGGACAACAAAGATGTCAGCAGAATCATATTTGAGCAGAGGCGTATCTCCCACAAAGGACGAGGTCAAGGCAGCAGTAAAGAATCAGGATAAGGGTGTCTTTCCCGGTGCTTTTGCCAAGCTGATCCCCGACATCGCAGGTGATCCTGAATACTGTACTGCGATCCATGCTGACGGTGCAGGAACGAAGTCTTCCGTTGCATATCTGATGTTCAAGGAGACAGGCAGTTATGAATGGTTCAAGGGCCTGGCACAGGATTCCCTGGTAATGAACACTGACGATCTGGCCTGCGTAGGCGCATATAAGAACATGTCCCTGTCCAACACCATAGGACGCAACGCCCACAGGGTTGACGGCAAAGCCATCGCAAAGATAATCGAGGGTTATGACGAGATGGTCGCAAAGCTCGCGGACCTCGGCATCAACATCACCATGTGCGGCGGTGAGACAGCAGACGTAGGAGACCTCGTCAGGACTTTAATCGTAGATTCGACTATCGTTGCCAGGGCAAAGAGATCTGACATCATCAATGCAGCAAACATCAAGCCCGGAAATTACATCGTCGGACTTGCATCCTTCGGACAGGCAACATATGAGACTTCTTACAATTCAGGCATGTCTTCCAACGGCCTCACGGCTGCCAGACATCTCCTGCTGTCCAAGTACTACTACGAGAACTTCAAGGAGTCCTATTCCGAGACCATCCCTGAGGAGAAGGCATACTGCGGCAAGTACCGTCTCACGGACAAACTGCCCGGTTCTGAGCAGACAGTAGGTGAGGCTATCCTGTCTCCCACAAGGACATTCCTGCCTGTTATCGCACAGGTGCTGGATAATTACAGAGGTAATGTCACTGGTATCATCCACTGTACAGGCGGCGGACAGGGTAAGTGTAAGGACTTTGGCAAGGGCATCAGATACATCAAGGACAACCTCTTCGAGATGCCGCCTCTGTTCAAGGCCATCTACGAGTCAGGCGATATCCCCATGAAGGAGATGTTCCAGGTATTCAACTGCGGCCACAGGATCGAGTTCTACGTTGATTCTGAGGAGGCAGCACAGGGTATCATCGACATCGCATCCGGTTTCAACATCGAATCCAGGATCGTAGGACGTACCGAGGCAACAGGAACGGATTCCAATGAAGTCATCATCCGTTACGGCGGTGAGGAATACAGATACTGATATCTTCATCTGACAAAGTTAATATCACTTTTTTGTCATTTCTGTGTAATTCACAGTGTTTTTTCTTGGTGTAAAATTTAGGTAACTGTTCAGATCGGACAGAATCTAAGCGAAAAGAGGAATCACTTATGGACTTTAAGAAACTGTCCGCTGAATTCATCGGAACATTTACTCTTGTTTTCGTCGGATGCGGTACTGCAATGAAGGTAGGCTGCGATCCCATTGTTGGAAGCGGTTATCTCATCACGGCTCTGGCATTCGGACTTGTTATCGTCGGAATGGCATATTGTGTAGGTAACGTTTCAGGCTGCCACATCAATCCTGCCGTATCACTGGCTTTCCTGATCAAGGGCGATCTGACAGTTAAGGATTTCATCGGCTACTGCATCGCTCAGATCATCGGTGCTTTTGCAGCATCATTCCTGCTCTATGCAATGTTCTATCCCATTGGCGGCATCACTGACATGACTGGCGCCCTCGGCTCCAACGGCCTCGCAGGCGTTAACGGCAGCAGCCTCCTGGGAATCATCGTTGAGGTCATCCTCACATTCCTGTTCGTTCTTGTCATCCTCGGTGTTACATCCAAGAAGGCAAGCCACGGATCATTCGGCGGTCTCATCATCGGTCTGACTCTCGTCATGATCCACATCATCGGAATCGGTTTCACGGGCACATCCGTAAACCCTGCCAGGAGTATCGCTCCCGCTGTAGTTTCCGCAATCTTTATCGGAACAGATCCCATCAAGGATCTCTGGATCTTTATCGTTGCACCTCTGTGCGGCGGTGCATTGGCAGCTGTTGTCAACAAGGTCTGGGAAAAGTGATCTGAATAAAAACATAAACCTCTTGAGCCGCTGCAGTTTTGCAGCGGCTCTATTTATGTTAAAATAAGAAAAATATACTAACGGAGTGCTTTCCCTTGAAGAGCAAACTTAAGTCATCCGACTATGCAGTCATTGCCGTACTCGTTACGGTTTTTGTTTTCCTCGCAGTCTTTACATGTTTTCGTATCGTTGTATCCAAGATCAATCAGATCGACGAGGTCAGTTCCATCAGGCTCGAGAGAGTCAAGATGGAGCTTCAGGATACGCTCGACGAGGCAGAGAATGCTCTTACCAGGTATGCACTGGGTGCCGATAACCTGATAATCAAGGGCGCTTCGAGGAACCAGATCGAGGAATACGTTGTCTCCGTCAAGAACGAACAGCTGCTCAGATCCGACGGTGTCAACTTCAATGCATACATAGCAGGGCCGGGATGGGAGATCATTCCTGATTTCGACATCCCTTCTGATTATCATGCAACAGAGAGGGTCTGGTATGTGGGCGCAATGGATCTGGGTGGAGAGATATTCGTCAGTGAACCGTATGTTGACAGGATGACGGGGGATCTGTGCTATACCATGTCCAGGATGCTCTCTGATCACAGGACTGTTGTTGCCATGGACTTCACGCTTTCCGAGGTCCAGAACTCCATCAGCAAGATGAGCGTCGATAATGACTACGTTGCCATCATCGTTTCCAGAGACCTGACACTGGTAGGTTATTCCGATACGTCACTGGTAGGCCAGAAGGTCAGGACGGCACTGCCCCAGTACTTTTTCATACTGAACCAGGTAACATCATCTTCGAGACATGAGAGCTTCTCAGACACCATCAACAACAAGAGCGTTACGGTGTACAGCAGTGAGACTGATAACGGATGGAGCATGGTCATCATCGCCGATAAATCATCACTGTATGGTGATACATATCAGTATATCTTCCTGATCTCCATCGTATTTGCAGTTCTGCTTGCCATGATCCTCATCATATACATCTACAGTGCCAAGAAGAGGGTAAAGGCAGAAGATACACTGGAGGCCAGGAACAAGTTCATTACCGACATCTCCGAGGACCTCAGGGATCCTCTGAACAGCATCATCAAGCTCAGTGATTCCGACAGGCTCGGACATAGTGTCGACATCAAGGAGGACATAGAGTCGATCCGTGAATCCGGACTGGTATTGTCCCAGAAACTGGACAATTTCTTCTCATATTCGTACATGGTTTCCGAAGGTGACCGTGCCGGCCGCAAACTGAAGGACAAACACCGTAATCTGGCCAAGACCATCAGACGTTCCAGGACCATCATAATCTGGCTGTTTATCGTGACGATGGTCTTTAACATCGTGATCGGAACGATATCGGGTTATGTATCCGGAACGATGACCATCAACCTGGATCTGGATGTCTATTATGTCCAGCTCAGCACCTGGGTCAACCAGCAGCGGAGCATCGTCGACATGTTCGCCAATGTTATAGAGGCGGATCCGGAGATACTGGATGATTATGACGGATGCGTTGAATGGCTCGATGACATCGCTTCTAATTACCCGAACATATCTGCCTGCTACATGGCAAATCCCTACAAAAAGCATACGGTCATCATGAACACGGGCTGGACACCTGATTACGGATGGCATGTGGAGGAGAGGCAATGGTACAAGGATACCATCGCATCACCTACCGGATCCAACATCTCCAGTCCGTACTATGATGAACAGACCGGAAACTACTGTATCACTTTCTCCAGGGTCGTATACGGCAAGAACGGGGAATTCCTCGGCGTGTTCGGAATAGACTTCTTTATCGACAAACTGGTCCAGATATTCGGCGACGGATACATTCCCGGCAATTATGCATTCCTGGCTGATTCCCAGGGCAACATCATCAATCATCCCAACCCCGCATATCAGATGACGACTGATTCCGTCACCAACGTCGTATATACAAAGTACCACGATTTCGAAAACACGCTTCCCAGCCTGGGATTCAAGGATTACGACGGCAGGTTCTCCACAGGCGCATGGATGCTCCATGAATCGTCCGGATTCTACATCTACATCGTCAGGGACTGGAACGATATATTTGGTGCCTATATGACGCTGATGGCTCTGTCCATCCTGATGATCTTCCTGTGTTCGATCATCGTTGTTCTCATGATCAACAGGATAATCAGATGGCAGCATGACATCAATGATGAACTGGCACAGTCCGCAAAACATGCGGCAGATGCCGACAAGGCCAAGTCCAGGTTCCTGGCCCAGATGAGCCATGAGATCAGGACGCCTATCAATGCAGTCATAGGTATGGATGAGATGATCCTCAGAGAGACTGATGACAGGAACATCAGAGAGTATGCCGAGAACATCAACGTTGCGGGCAAGACGCTCCTGGAACTGGTCAACGGTATCCTGGACTTCTCCAAGATCGAGGAAGGCAAGATGGAGATCGTGCCTGTCAGATATGAGGTCTCAGCACTTGTCAGCGAGTTCTACAACATGATCGCCGATAAAGCAAAAAAGAAAGGCCTCGACTTGAGATTTGACATCTCTCCCGATATCCCTTCCAGCCTGTTCGGTGACGATGTCAGGATCAAGCAGGTAGTAGTCAACATCCTGACAAATGCGGTCAAGTATACGGAGAAGGGCAGCGTACTGCTTTCAATGTCCGGTCATTACGGTGAGGATTCATATCTGCTCCACATCTCCGTAAAGGATACGGGTGTCGGTATCAGGGAAGAGGATATGGATAAGCTCTTTAAATCATTCCAGAGACTCGATGCGGAGAAGAACAGGAACATAGAGGGAACAGGCCTCGGCATCTCCATAGTACAGGGACTCCTGACCAGGATGAACAGTGAGCTCAAGGTCAACAGCGTCTATGGTGAAGGCTCCGAATTCTACTTCGACATAGAACAGAAAGTAATAGACAGGACTCCCGTGGGAGAATTCGATTACGCCAATATCGGCCAGGTCAAGATCGATACCGAGATGCTCATGGCTGAAGGCGTTGACGTCCTTGTAGTAGACGACAACGACATGAACCTCAAGGTCGCAAAAGGACTCCTGAAGTTCTACGGCATTGTTCCCGATCTGGCTGAAAGCGGAGCTGATTGTGTCAGGATGGCTCAGGTCAAGAGATACGATCTGATCTTCCTGGATCACATGATGCCTGGCAAGGACGGTATCGAGACATTGAAGGAACTGGTGGCAGAAGAGCTGGTCTACGATACGCCTGTCATCTGTCTTACTGCCAATGCTGTATCAGGAATGAAGGAGACATATCTGGCTGCAGGCTTTGACGATTATCTGGCCAAGCCCATAGATACCGGAGAACTGGAAAAGATCCTGGAGAAGTATCTGCCCCAGGATAAGATCAAAAAGGTGGTCAGGGGCGAATTCATAAATGATCAGACCGGACCTGAAGGTGACATGAGTCCCGTTGAATACCTGGATTCCGCAGGCTTTGATACCGAAGCGGGAATATCCTATTCCGCAGGCAGCGAGGAGTTCTATATCGAGATGCTCCAGACCTTTGCCGAGGGCTATGACAAGAAGGCATCAGAGATCAGGGCAGACTACGAAAGCGGCAGCTGGAGGGATTACCAGACGAGAGTCCACGCCCTTAAGAGCACGTCCAGGATGATAGGAATAAACGATCTTGCCGAACTGGCCTTAACCCACGAGATGGCAGCCAAGGAAGGCAGGACTGATGAGATCCGTTCCGGTTTTGAAGGTTTGATGGAACTTTATGCAAAGAGAGTTGAAGATATCAGAAAGGCTTTTGAGAGAGGTGCATCATGACAAAGATACTTGTTGTTGACGATGAAGAGATGATGATCAAGGTCACGGAAAAGATCCTGTCCGAGAGATATGAAGTCCTTACAGCCTCATCCGGAGAAGAAGCTCTGGAGATCTATGACAGGGAAAAACCGGCACTCGTCCTGTCGGACCTTTTAATGCCCGGCATGAACGGTTTTGAGATGCATGAGGCCCTCCAAAAGAAATACGGTGGCAAGATACCCATCATGTACATGACCGCTGATGATGCGGATGACCTGGAAGGCAAGGGCTTTGACATGGGCGCGATGGATTTCATCAGAAAGCCTTTCAGGGCAGACGTCCTGATGAGGAGAGTGGGTAACATCCTCATGAACCTGGAACAGATCAAGGACCTTAAGGAAGAGGCCTCAACAGACAAGCTCACGGGATTCCTCAACAAGGCAGCCGTAACCGACAAGCTCAGGGAGGTCGTCAAGACAGAGCGAGGCGTTCTCATGATGATCGACCTGGACAGCTTTAAGCTCGTCAATGACATATACGGCCACGAGAAGGGCGATGCGGTGCTGGTGGCTTTTTCCAACGTCATTAGGAGCAACATGAGGAGCGACGATATCCTGGGCAGGGCAGGCGGCGACGAATTCATCGCATTCGGCATCAACATCATCGATGAGGAAACGGTTGCCAGGATCTCAGCCAGGATCAATACCCAGCTCTACAGGGAGGCAAAAAAGCTCCTGGGTGACGACTTTACCATCCCGCTGGGTGTTTCGATAGGCGGTGTATTTGTTCCCGAGGAGGGTACCGATTACGACGAACTGTTCCCCAAGGCAGACAAGGCACTGTACTTCGTAAAGCAGAACGGCAAGCACGGCTATTCAATGTTCGGCAATCCCGAGGATGCCGATTTCGATGCCCGCAGGGATTCGAAATACGAGATGGATCAGCTCAGCAAGATCCTGGAGGAGAGAAACACTTCCAACTGTGCTTTCTGGCTGGGTCAGGATGCCTTCAGCTATGTGTACAGGTTCATGTTAAGGCACATCAACAGCTATCACGGTGTGGCATACAAGGTCCTGTTTACCATCGTCCCCATTGACAGCAATACGGACGCGGCAACTTTCTCGGTACTGACCAAGCAGTTCGGTGATGCACTGAACAGCTGCCTGCGCAAGAGCGATATCATGATGCAGTCCAAACAGAACCAGTATTTCCTGCTGCTGCCGGAGATCAACGAACAGCACATAAATGTCGTAATAGAGAGGATCCTGAAGAAGTGGTCCAGATACGAGCTCAGCAGCCTTGCCAAGGTCAAGTATGTATCAGAGCTCATCGAATCCGATGACAATAACGGGGAAGAAAAGAGGCACAGATAATCTCATATGAGGAAAGTCCTGATAACGCTGTCTTTTATCCTGATCGCCATAGCCGGTCTCACGATCTTTAACATCTACATGATCGGTGATGAATACACATTCAGGGTCGGTGATGTTCTGTTTAAGGAATCTGACAGGCCCGGCTTTATCTTTGAGAATAAAGGCGTAGTCAAGGTCATCGACCAGAACGTCATCGGTGACAAGCTCTATCTGACTGTTGAGGGGATCGCCCCCGGTGAGACCGGGCTGACCGTTACGAAGGATGAGAACTCGGACCAAGGCGTATTCTATACTGACTTTACCGTTCATTCGTTCAATATCGTTACCCAGGATGGGTTCTTCGGGACCTTTAACAATATCGAGATAGTATTCTTTGAATCGATCATTATCCTGTTCTGCCTTCTGATACTAAGCATCATGAAGCTGATCAGGGAGAAGAGGGAGTCCTATTATTCATACGGCATAGTATTTGCCCTGGGAATGACCATATTCATATCCTTCAGCCTTATCTATTACCTGATCGTCTATGTCGTCAGTTACGGCGACGGGATGCAGAGTTATGAGATCTTCTCGAACATGCTGAGTATATTCGGGAACTTTACGTTCATCCTGTTCCCGGTGATGTTCATACTGTCTGTATGGCTCATCATAACCAACATCAATCTGATGAAGCATGAGGGCAGGGGCGTGACGAACGCTCTTGGCATCATCATAGGGGTGCTGATCTGCTTGGGGACGATACTCGGCAATACGTTCTATTATCTGCTGACCGGCTTTTCTATCGGTGCATCCTATGAGGTGTACGTAATATCCCTTTATATCGAATCGGTCATCAACTTGGTGCTCAGTTATTTCGAGTGCATGCTCATCGCCAACATGATCTGTACATTTAACGCCCGCAGGCATATCCCCCAGTTCAACAAGGACTACATGATCATACTGGGATGCCGGATCCGTAAGGACGGCACGCTCACTCCTCTCCTGAGGGGCAGGGCAGACCGTGCCATATGGTTCTATAACGAGCAGCTCAAGAATACCGGTAAACAGCTCAAGTTCGTTGCATCAGGAGGCCAGGGTGCTGATGAGATAATATCGGAGGGCGCTGCCATCAGGAACTATCTGCTGGAACAGGGCATTCCTGATGAACTCATAATCGTGGAGGATAAGTCCGCGAACACGGAGGAGAATATGGCTAATTCCAGGGAACTGATCCTCGCTGACTGGGGTGAGAAGCTGAACCTCAGGGTGAGCTTTTCCACCACCGGATACCATGTGTTCAGGAGCGGCATCATCGCCAATGATGTGGGGATCAAGGCATCAGGCATCGGAAGCAAGACCAAGTGGTACTACTATTTCAATGCATCCCTGAGGGAATTCATCGCAGGGCTCTATTTTGAAAAGAACAGGCATATCTTTAACATCGCCGTGATGTTTGTTGTGGTTACCGTATTGTTCATATTCGGAAACCACTTTCAGCTATTCTGAGATATATGGATAACAGGTGGAGACAGAGGATCCATATAGAACCGGAAACAGGGTGGATAAACGACCCTAACGGACTGTGCCGTTTCCGCGGCAACTATCATGTCTTCTGCCAGTATTCCCCAGACAGGGCAGACGGTTCCACCCCCAGGAGATGGGGACATTTCGTAAGCAGTGATGACATGTTTTCCTGGGATTATACAGGCGATGTCCTAAGGCCTGACATCCCTGAGGACAAGGATGGTGTATTCTCCGGTTCTGCAGTTGTCTCGGGAAACCTGATGCATATCTTCTACACGGGAAACGTGGAGACGCCTGACAGGGCAGCATATCAGATACATGTTACGTCAGCAGACGGCCACATTATGAGCAGCAAAAAGGTGATCCTCACGCCTGCTGATTATCCTGAATTCTGTTCATGTGAGGTCAGGGATCCCAAGGTATGGATAGAAGAAGGCATATGGAAGATGGTGCTGGGTGCAAAGGCCAATGACGGCAGAGGATGTGTTCTATTATATGAGGGATCTGATCCCGACAGTTTCAGGTTCGTAAAGAGCTTTGATAAGCCCGGTCACGGATACATGTGGGAGTGCCCCGATATGTTCAGCATCGGAGGCCATAAATATCTGGGCTTGTCACCTCAGGGAATACCCTCAGAGGAATTCAGATTCCAGAACGTCCATAATTCAGGTTATTTCAGGATGGATGGAGACTGCCTTCAGGATTTTACGGAATACGATCACGGATTTGATCTCTATGCCACTCAGACCTTTACTGACGGCAAAGGTAACAGGATCATCATAGGATGGATGGGGGCAGGCGATGCCCCATATACAAATGCCACTACTGATCTCGGCTGGCAGCACTGCCTGACACTGCCCAGGATCCTCATTCCTGATAAGGACGGCAGACTGAGGCAGGAACCACTTATTAATGACAGACTCTGCGGCAGCGTATATACTGTAATGAGGGGAAACTCTCTTACCGCATCAGGTGCGTGCGACATCAGGATCCCTGAATGCGGTAAGGAAACCAGGATCCATCTGGGGGATGCAGTGATCAGTTATTCTGACGGTATCCTCGAAATGGATCTAAGCTGCGGCGATGTAGGCCGCGGCAGAGGAAGAAGGCGTATCAGGACAGGCGATATCAGAGATATCAGGATCATTTTGGACTGTTCCGGTATAGAGCTCTATGCAGATGAAGGAAGGTTCGTAATGAGTTCCAGGTTCTACCCGGAAAACGCACCTGAGATCAGGTCTGATACGGACGATCTGATCATAACGGAAATAAAAGACATGGAGGTACGAAGACATGGCAGGAGACGTTCTGGTAACGATAGGTGAAGCGCTGATAGATTTTATCCCGTCTGAAAAGGGATGTGATTTCGACAAGGTCGGATCTTTTATCCCTGCCATTGGCGGAGCGCCTGCAAACGTGTGCGCAGCTTATGCCAAGCTGGGCGGCAAGGCCAGGATGCTGACCAAACTGGGCAATGACCCCTTCGGCAGCAAGATAGTAAAGGAACTGGGCGACATAGGCATAGATACATCTCATATCATAAGGACTGATGACGCCAATACGGCTCTGGCCTTTGTGAGCCTCTCAGAAGACGGCAACAGGACTTTTGCTTTCTACAGGAATCCTTCTGCAGACATGCTCTACAGATACGATGAGATGGACAGCGGTGCTTTTGAAGATGTCTTCGCCCTTCATTTCTGCAGTGTCTCCCTGGGGGATTTCCCCATGAAGGACGCTCATTACAGAGCCATAGAGGAAGCCAGGGAACAGGGCGCACTGATCAGCTTCGATCCCAATCTGAGGTTCATGCTCTGGAATGACAGGGACAAGCTCTGGAACGTCGTAAATGAATTCCTGCCCAATGCCGATATCCTGAAGATATCTGATGACGAACTGGAGTTCATACTGGGAACAGATAACATCGACGAGGTCCTTCCCGTATTGTGGGAGGAGGGAATAAAGCTCGTTCTCTATACACTGGGTGCAGAAGGCATGAAGGCTTATACCCCCGGATGCACTGTTGCGGTCAAGTCCGAAGCAACTGACGTCGTGGATACAACGGGAGCAGGGGACATGTCAATTGGCGCCCTTCTTAAGAAACTCTGCGAGATGGGTATCAACAGGGAAAATATCGGATCCATTACTGAGGATCAATTGAGATCCTGCCTGGAATTCTCATCCAAGTGCTGTGCGTACAGCGTGTCCATCAAGGGCGCGATACCTTCTTTCCCGGCTGCATCTGATCTAAAATGATTGGAATTTTATCGCTCATATATATATAATATTTGGCGAAAATATTTTTAGCGGGGGACGGTCGTGAATAATCATTCACCCAGATCGAAGTTCAACAGGGGCGTACTGGTGGTAACGGCGATATTGACAGTGCTCTTTATCGCGATGTTCATCTTCGGTATGTTCTGCCTTCTTTCCGGTACGGTGCCGTCTGCCGGTTTCGTTTCACATAAAGTAGTCGAGGGATTTATCAGGTATTGTGCGAACAGGGGACTGTCCAATGCAGCCATCTGTATCGCCATCTTTGTCTATGCATTCCGTGTTCACAGCATCGATGATCTGATCTGCCAGACAGGTGCATATGAGATCAGATGGCTGGGACTGGCATTCATAGGCATCTGGGCGGCTCACATAATTCTCAGATTCTTCATACCCAACATGATGTTTCCTCCTCACGGCCTGGTATTCCTCGGCGTGGTATGTTTTCTCATCCACATACCGATCAAGCTGCTGGCCAACAAGGTGGATATGTATCTCAACCTGAACGGGACCAACAGACGTATAGGCGACATGACTCCTCTGCAGTTTTTCGATTTCCTGGCATATCTCTTCAAGAGCCAGGAACGTGAATAGGAGGCATGATAAAAAGTAAAACAGTGGCGATGTAAAAGCTATCACGGTTGTATTATTCAAGTACAACAGTGAGACAGAGTAGATACTAACTCGACATATCTAATGGCCCTAAGAGGTCGTATAGGAGAATGAGAAGT